>VGSH01000005.1 GCA_016875025.1 Deltaproteobacteria bacterium | reverse complement strand
CTCCTTTCGGTTAACTTTGAGCGGTTCACCGAATCAGGAGGTTTTCTTATATTCCCGCAAATGTCAAACTCTGTGAGTCCCCCGGCAAAGCCGGGGGTTTACCTGTGATTATTATCGTTTTTGCCGGTCTATTCTTTAATTTTTCCACGGGTCGCGGACTTGACTTTTTGCAGGACGGTCTTATTTTTAACGGTACATCCGGGCAGGACAGGCCTCAACAGGTACAAAGCCTGCAGACATGGCAAATACCCCCTGAGCATGGAGCGATCAGGTGAGTCATAAAAAGAAAAGAACCAACCCCGACCTTGACGGAACTTGTGATATGGACAATGCAGCCTCGCAGGCAGACGGCAGCATCATGCAGGATGAATTTTGTGACGCCCCCCCGGTGGCCTGCGCTGAAGTGCAAGACCGCGTACAGGCGCTTGAACAGGAAAAAAATGACCTCTCCGACCGCCTGTTGCGCGCCATGGCCGAGTTTGACAATTACCGCAAACGCGTGACCCGCGAAAAAGAAGGACTTGTTAAATACGGAACCGAGCGAATCGCACTTGAAATACTTCCGGTGGTCGACAGCTTTGAGCGGGCCCTTGAGCAGTCGCGGCAGGCAACCGAAATCGAGCCGGTTGTAACGGGCTTGGAAATGATCCTGAAGCAGCTGCTCTCAGCCCTTGAGAAATTCGATATTAAACCGCTGCATGCAGTCGGCGAACCGTTTGACCCTGCATTTCATGAGGCCATGGCCCAGCAGGACCATCCTGACCATGCAGACAATACGGTTATTGAACAAGTCCAGAAAGGCTATATGCTTGGAGATAAACTGCTCCGGCCGGCGCGGGTGCTTGTTTCGCGCGCCCCGGCAGCGCCCGGGGAAGATTAGCAGCACGCCGCGTCATCGCCTGCGCATACCCGCCCGAACAAAAGCACAAAAACCTTATTTTTTTGTCCGGCCGGTTGACTTTAACTGTTTTGTTCTTATAGTTTGTGATTATTCCGGCACACACGAGACCAGGGCCGGAACAGGACAACAGAAACACGGCTGTCGGAAGCAAGGTAATTGTCCAGCAGAGTTTGTTCTGTTTTTTATTAACAACCATTTAATGTTCGTTGACAGGAGGAAGCACCCATGAAAATCAGACCGTTGCAGGACCGTATTATTGTCAAACGGCTGGAAAGCGAAGAAAAGACAAAAGGCGGCATTATTATTCCTGATTCCGCCAAGGAAAAGCCGATGGAAGGCAAGATCATCGCTGTCGGCAAAGGCAAGCTCAATGACAAGGGCGAGCGCACCGCTCCTGACGTCAAAGCCGGAGATGTCGTGCTGTTCAGCAAGTACGCGGGGACTGAAGTCAAAATCGAAGGCGAGGAACATCTGATCATGCGCGAGGACGATATCCTGGGCGTTATTGAAAAGTAATGAATTTTATCTATTTTTATGACATGGAGGAAACAAGACAATGGCTAAAGAAATAATGTTCGGCCGTGACGGGCAGCACAAAATCCTGTGCGGCGTCAATACACTGGCTAATGCGGTCAAAGTAACCCTCGGCCCCAAGGGCCGCAACGTACTGATCGACAAAAGCTTTGGCTCCCCGACCGTTACCAAGGACGGCGTTACGGTTGCCAAGGAGATTGAGCTCGAAGACAAGTTTGAAAACATGGGCGCCCAGATGGTAAAAGAGGTCGCCAGCAAAACCAGCGACATCGCCGGTGACGGCACCACGACAGCGACCGTGCTGGCCCAGGCTATTTTTCGGGAAGGAACCAAGCTGGTTGCCGCAGGCCACAATCCCATGGAACTCAAGCGCGGCGTTGACAAGGCTGTTGAGGCGATCATCGCCAAGCTGGAAGACATGAGCAAGCCGATCAAGGACCAGAAGGAAATCGCGCAGGTCGGCAGCATTTCCGCCAACAACGACTCAACCATCGGCAACATCATTGCCGAAGCCATGGACAAGGTCGGCAAGGAAGGCGTTATCACGGTCGAGGAAGCCAAGACCATGGAGACCACCCTGGACGTGGTCGAGGGCATGCAGTTTGACCGCGGATACCTCTCCCCCTACTTCGTGACCGACCCCGAGCGCATGGAAGTGGTGATGGAAGATGCCCTGATCCTGATCCATGAAAAGAAAATCAGCAGCATGAAAGACCTGCTGCCGATTCTCGAACAGGTCGCCCAGAGCGGACGCCCCTTCCTGATCATTGCCGAGGACATCGAAGGCGAGGCCCTGGCCACGCTGGTTGTCAACAAGCTGCGCGGCACCCTGAAAGTCGCTTCGGTCAAGGCCCCCGGCTTCGGCGACCGCCGCAAGGCAATGCTTGAGGATATCGCCATCCTGACCGGCGGCAAAATGATTGCCGAGGATCTGGGTATCAAGCTCGAGTCGATCGGCATGAACGATCTGGGCCGCGCCAAGCGCATCACCATCGACAAGGACAACACCACGATCGTTGAAGGCGCCGGTAAGAAGCAGGAGATTGAAGGCCGCGTCAAGCAGATCCGCGCCCAGGTCGAGGACACCACCTCCGACTATGACCGCGAGAAGCTGCAGGAGCGCCTTGCCAAGCTGGTCGGCGGCGTTGCGGTAATCAATGTCGGCGCTGCGACCGAAACCGAAATGAAAGAGAAAAAGGCCCGCGTTGAGGATGCGCTGCATGCAACACGCGCTGCTGTTGAAGAAGGCGTTGTGCCCGGCGGCGGTGTGGCCCTGGTGCGCTGCCTGGAAGCCGTTGAGAAGCTGAAACTTACCGAAAACGAGCAGCAGCTGGGTGTCGACCTGATCAAAAAGGCGATCGTTGAGCCGCTGCGCTGGATCGCGACCAATGCCGGCTTTGACGGCTCGATCGTGATCGAGAAGGTCAAAGAAGGCAAAGGCGCCTTCGGTTTCAACGCGCTGACCGAAGAATACGGCGATATGCTGAAGGCCGGCGTCATTGATCCCAAGAAGGTCGTGCGCTGCGCGCTGCTGAACGCAGCGAGCGTATCCTCCCTGCTGATCACCACCGAGGCCATGATTGCCGAGAAGCCCAAAAAGGAAGAGCCGATGGGCGGCATGCCGGGCGGCGGCATGGGTGGAATGGGCGGCATGGGCGGCATGGGCGGCATGATGTAATCAATACAAGCCGCGCTGCCTTGATATAAAAACAGCCCCTGTGCGAATCATGCACAGGGGCTGTTGCTTTTTGCAAGCAATCTGCAATCCGGTGGCCCGGCCCCCCCATCCGGCATCCAGCATGCCCGTCACTCCGGCGCAGAGACTGTGTCGCAATAGCCAAATATGTCATTCCGAACGAATGTGAGGAATCTTAAGTAGTTGATTTTCTTGAACCAAGGATTTCTCCCGGAGCCTGCCCTGAGCGCAGCCGAAGGGGTCGAAATGACCGAAAAAATGAATTGCGACACAGTCTCGCAGGCCGGAGTCCAGGAATCAAAAAAGGTTTCGTACCCGGGCAGGCACGGGGGGACCGCCCCTACGGACATGCGCGCCGCCGGCACCCCTGCCCATGCCTTTTGTTCGGCGTCGCTGCAACGGGTTTTTTAGAACATAGAACCTCAAACATAAAAAATGGATGCCGGATCGGGGTCCGGCATGACAGGTCTTTGGCTTTTGACTTTCAACCCCGTTCGTGGTGAGCTTGTCGAACCATGAACGGGGCTGCCCTGTGATACCTGATCCTTTCTGCCCTTCGACAGGCTCAGGACGAACGGATGCTTTTTGTCACAACCGCAGGGTAGACCCGCGCAGCGGGCGCCGACATTACTCTTGACTCACAAACGGCCCTGTTTTATAGTTTGCCCATCTCAACGGTTCCTTTCAACCACTCACTGAACCCTGATCCCGCATGCCTGAATCCAGCAATTTTTTCGTCGAGTTTCTCCGGTTGACGAAGCAGTTCTGGTACTCGGACCGGAAGGTGAAAATCCGGGGCACGGTCATCATCCTGGCTGTTTTGACCGTGTTTCAAATGGTCATGGCCGTGCTTTTCACGCAGTGGAGCGCTGATCTGTTCAACGCCCTGGAGCAGCACTCCATGCGCGGCCTCGTGACCCAGATCGGCGTGATAGCGATCCTGTTTGCCGTCAACGTGATACTGACCGGCTCGCATCTGGCCATAAAGCGCAATCTGCAGATTTACTGGCGCAACTGGCTGACGGAGCATGTCTTCTCCCGCTGGATGACGGACAGCCGCCACTATCTGATCACTCACCTGCCGGGCGAACACGACAACCCGGACGGCCGCATCGCAGAGGATTGCCGTGTCGCCGCCGAGTCGGCGGTTGTCATGGGCCACTCGCTGCTCTACTCTATTTTGCTGCTGATCGGCTTCACGCAGGTGCTGTGGTCACGCTCGGGCGTGGTGACGCTTGAGCTGGGATTTGCCCAGGTCCCGGTCTACGGGCATCTGATCTGGATCGCGATCATCTACGCGGCCCTGGCCTCATGGCTCGGCTGGCGGGTGAGCCAGCCCCTGACCGGCGCCACCAATGCCCGCCAGTCTGCGGAGGCGAATTTTCGCGCCGGCCTGCTGGAGGCGCAGGAAAACAGCCAGGCCATCGCGCTGATCCATGCCGAGAGCTGTGAGCGGCTGCAGTTCCAGGAGCTGTTCGGCAAACTCCGGACGGCCTGGAACGCGCAAACCGCGGCATGGCGCAATATCGTGATGTTCGGTGAGGGCTACGGCGTGCTGAATATGGCCTTTCCGCTGCTGATTTCCGCCCCACGCTACATCCTGGGGAAAATCACCCTGGGCGCGCTGATGCAGTCGGCCCAGGCCTTCCAGCAGATGGTCTCCGCCCTTTCCTGGCCGGTCAGCAACCTGGGGGGAATCGCCGAGTGGCGGGCCTCGGTGGAGCGCATTGTAAGCCTCCTGAAGGTTCTGGACAGCCTGGACGAAGAGCTTGCCAAACCGGACCATTGGATTCAGGTGAAGCGGGGGGAGCGGCCGGTACTGGCCTTGCGCGATCTCAGTATCGTCAAGTACGGCGGGACGGTCGTGGCCCGCGATATCAACATTGAGATCAGCACGGGCGAGCATGTACTGATCACCGGCAACGCCCTGACCGGGGCAAAGCTGTTCCGCGCCATCGCCGGCATACGGCCCTGGGGCAGCGGCGTCATCGAACTGCCCGGCCAGGGCCGGCTCTTCTTCATGCCGCCCCGGCCGCATCTGCCCACCGGCACGCTGCACGACGCCATCTGCTACCCGTCCTACCCCGCCTGCCGCCGGGTCTTCCCCCGGGACAGCGTCGAGCAGGCCCTGCGCCTGGCAGGTCTTGAAGACCTGATCGATCAGCTCGACCAGAAGGACACCTGGGCCAAAACCCTTGCACGGGCCGAGCAGCAGCGGCTGGGCATGGTGCGCCTGCTGCTCAACCGGCCCCAGTGGATATTCCTGCAGGAGTCCTTCGACTCCCTGGACCAGCAGGAAGAGGAACACATGCTGCGCCTGATCTGCGAACAGCTGCCCGATGCCACGCTGATTGCGATTTCGCATATGGCCAACGGCGCGTCTTTCTTCTCGCGCCGCCTGGAGCTGTAGAACCTTTCCCGGAGGATCTGCTATGATTGTTCATGCCTGCGGCGGCAACCTGCGCGGCGGCAACCTGCGCGGCGTCAATCTCGGCGGCTGGCTGGTGCTGGAAAAATGGATCACCCCCAGCCTGTTCGAGGGCCTGCAGGCTAACGATGAGACCACCTACTGCGTCGAACTGGGCGAGGCCGAGGCAACAAGGCGCCTGCACCATCACTGGAACACCTTCATCACCCGCGATGATTTTGCCTGGCTGCAGCGTACGGGCATCAATGCCGTGCGCCTGCCAATCGGCCACTGGCTGTTCGGCAACAACTATCCCTATCACGCAAGCTATAAGGATGTGCGCTATCCGTTCGTGGTCGGCGGCATCGAGACCGTGGACAAGGTGTTCCAGTGGGCCGCGGAGTTCGGCCTGCGGGTGGTCCTTGACCTGCATGCCGCGCCCGGCTGCCAGAACGGCTTTGACAACGGCGGTATCCTGGGCGTGTGCGAGTGGCATACGAAAGATGAATACATTCAGCACTCGCTCGATGTGCTTGAGCTGATGGCTGAACGCTACAAGGATCACCCGGCGCTGCATGGCATTCAGGCGCTCAATGAGCCGGGCTGGGACCTGCCCACCGATTTGCTGAAGCGCTACACTTTGGATGCCTATCAGCGCATTCGCCGCCTTTGCCCGCCCGAGCGCGTGACGTTTGTATTCCACGACGGGTTCCGCAGCTTCCGGGAGTATGCAGGCTTTCTGCAGGAGCCGGAGTTTCGCAACGTGGCCATCGATATTCACCGCTATCAATGCTTTGATCCCAACGACATCAATCGGGACATTTTCAGCCACATCTGCAAGAGCGCCGTTGACCTGCGCGCCGAGGCCGACGAGATCGTCCGCGAGTCGGGCTACCAGGTCTACTGCGGCGAATGGAGCCTCGGGCTGAATCAGAAGATGGCCGAGCGCTGGGCGCAAGAACCCTGCAACTATGCCCGGCAGGCAATGGATGAATTCCGGCTCTCAGCTGCCTACCGGGCCTTTGCCGCGGCCCAGCTGCTGACATTTGAGAAATACGCCGGCTGGTTCTTCTGGACCTATCGCACGCAGGCGTCTCCGGACTGGAGCTACCGGGAGTGCGTGGAACAGGGCTTTTTCCCCGACATGGGCAGGCCTGAGCAAAAAGAGGGCATCATACGCCAGGAGCGGGAACGGGCTGGGAAGCAGTAAATCTAGCGCCTTTTTCTAAATACCGCAGCCAGCCGGATTGTCATTTCGAAACGAGCACCCGTCCTCCGCAGTAGCCTGCTACGGAGGATGAAGAGCGAGTGAGAAATCTTTCTTTTTGCACAAACAAAACGGCAAGATCTCTCCCGGAGCCTGCCCTGAGGGCAGTCGAAGGGGTCGAGATGACACTACAGTTACGGTTATAATAAAAAGGAAAATGCTCTGGCTCTCAAAAAAAAAGGCAGGGCCATGTGCCGGCCCTGCCTGTGTGGTTATCCGTGTTTGCTTCCAGTGCGCTCGGTACTATAGTGTCAGGGAACTGATGCAGCCTTGAGCGCCTCTTTTTCAGCTTTGTGCCGTTCCTTGTCAGCGGTCTTTTCGCCTTTTTGTCGCAGCTTAAGAAGCTTGGAATCGTCCTTATCAACGTCACAGTCGTCGTCCAGGTCCCATTCTGCATCACAGTCCCCGGAGGAACCTAGGGCAGCCTTCATCGCCGCTTTTTCAGCTTTATGCAGATTCGACAGAGCGGTCTTTTCGTTCTTTTGCCGGAGCTTGAGAATGCTGGAATCGTATTTATCAACGTCACAGTCTCCGTCCAGGTCCCATTCTACATCGCAGATGCACTCATCACTACCCTCATCGCAGATTTCACCCGCCCCACAGGGACCGGCTGCAAACCCGCACACCTCATCCGTACAGACCGGCGCACCGGTGCAGTACAGACTGTCATCCGGGCAGTCACTATCCTGCAGGCACTCTACATACTCCAGGCTGAACGCAACCGTCTGGTTATCACCGTGGCTCACGGTCACATCCTCGGTCTGGCTGCGATAGTTTTCGGCAGATACCGTCAGGGTATAGCTTTTTTCATCATTTTCAGGGCCGGACACCACGCCCATTAACATGAATTGGCCTTTGGTGTCGGTACGCGTTTCATAGCCGCCCATATCGGTTTTCAGCAGCGCATTCGCAATAGGCTTTTGCAGTACCCGCGAGACCACTGTACCCTTGATATTGCCATTGCGCAGATTGCCGTAAATAACTATCTTCTGGTCATTGAGCAGGCCCCAGCCCGCATCGGTCTGGCTGTTTCTCCAGTCATATTCAGTTGTCCCTTCAGGCAGCGGATCGACCCGGATGGCGGCGACACCGCGGGCTGAAAAACCCGCATTATGGTCGGTATAGACCTCGTTTTTATCATAGGGCCAGGGTTCAGCACCAGGTGTTGCCGAGGTTGCCTGACGGTCGGGATAGCCGGGCCTCCACTGCGGCGGCACAGCCCGGAACGGGCCTTCGCCCACAAGCTTGTTGGCGTCGTCCTGGTAGGCAATGTCGAGATAGGCGCCGTTGGCCTTGTGGGCAAGCAGCAGCTTCAAACCACCAGGAACCGCTATGATATCGCCATTGTTCCTGCCGGCGCAGCCCGGCGCGCTGTAGTCGACCCAGCCGCCATTGGCTTCGTCTGCCGTCGCATCATAAAAATATTGCGCCTGCGGATATGTTCCCTCAATGGGGTAATTAGTTCCGGTGCTTGTGCGTGCATAGGTGTAGCTGTACCCGTCGGGTGCGGTAACGGTTATGCCGCTGCTGGCAGCCGTCCAGCCCATTCCCGCAAGCAGCTCCTGCATAATGAATCCGGTATATGTGACATAATAGTCGAAGCCGCTTTCTCCGCCCCGGCTGGTGTTCATAAGCATAAACTGTTCATGGGGCGTGAACATTGATTCAAGCTCATCAAGGCTCAAGATAATATGCGGGGCCGGCACTTTTGCCGGCGTGTCGAGCTTGTCCCCGGGATAGCGAATGGCATTGATTTCCGTTATATTGCTGTAGGTATCATTATCGGAATCAAGGCCCTCAATTGCTTCGAGGGCTGCCACATTCCTGCCCGCCGTATTATAATCTGCGCCGAAGGGGTTCAGTGTTTTGGCGATATCACCCGATCCATCATACCCATATTCTTTGTGGCAATACTGGCATGCGCTCTCGGTGACCACGGCCCCCGATTTTGTCGTGTACGTATTGCCCTTGTGGCACGAGGCGCAGTCGTCAAGCTTGGTGCCCGCCTTGTCGGGGTAGGCCTTAAGAAATTTCGGGGCGTCTTGTTCATCCATATGATGGTAGGCGCCAAATGCCGTGCCTGAGAAAAGCGCAAACGCGGCAATACCTAAACACATTGTTCGCAGTCGTTCCATACACGTCCTCCTGTCCGGTTAATATTAAAATTCAAGCTGCAGGCGCGCCATCCAGGCATGCTCGATGTCCTCGTAATAGGCTGCGCCAGAGTCATCAAAGCCCAGAAACAGCGGATCGCGAAAACGGGTGCGGCTGTAGTCAAGGGAAAACCTGACCATGGCATTGAGGTACCAGTTGATGGCTGCGGAGAACGAGTCTGCTTTCCGCACGCTGTTGCCGGCATACACCAGCGATTCATATACGATTTTATCCGCCTCGAACTGCTGATACATACATCCAAGGCCCCAGGCGCCCCAGGACCCGGTGCGAATATTAAAATCCCTGATAGGCCGAATTTTCCCCAGAACACCTCCTTTCAGTTCAGGCCGCTCGCCGGTCAGCATAACCAACAGACCCGCGTACCACGAACGCATGGAAAAATCGAAGGGCTCGGTGTCGGAGAGTTTCACGCCGCCGTAGTCATTTTTGATATACTCAGCCATCAGCGCCACGGGCCCGAGCGTATAGGCAAGCTCGGCGCCATATCTGTTCAGGTCATCGATCTCCTCTGTCATGTGAAATTTCGCCCGCGGCTGGACAGTAAAAAACGTTGTGCGGGCCGGGGTTTTAACCTTTACATTGAAGTCCGATGTGTCGAGGCGGGCAGAAGAATAGGAACCGCCGATCTGGAGCGATTTCAGAAAATCAGGGCCCAGGTGCTGCAGCGGCTTAAACACCAGCCGGCCGGTAACCTGCTTAGCGTCCTTCTGGCTGCGGCGGTTGGCATCGGTGCCGTCACCGTTGAAAACGCCGACACCATACATGATCGCTTCATCATACACACTGCCATGCAGCATGAGACCCACATCACGGCCGGGGGTGAGGTAAAAGCCGAAGGAGCGCTCGGTGAAAACGAGATTTTTATCGGCCGTAAGCTGCTCGAAGCTGAAAGGCTCCTTGAACTGCCCCATGCGCACCTGCAGCCACGGCACGGCGTCATAATTTATATAGGCATCGATCAGGTGGTCGCTGTTTGAGCCCTCCAGCTCGGCCTCAAGTCGATAGGAAAAATCGCGGTACAGACGGCCTTCGACCGACAGGCGCGCCCGGCGTATGTCAAAGTCATTTTTAATAGGATAGCTGTTCTGAAACATCAGGAAATCTGTCTGGATGAGCCCGCCGATGCGCATTTCAAAACTTTTGTCCTGCAGGCCGATCTTTAAGCCCTCGTCATAGCGGACCTTGACTTCCCTGGCCTCTTTTTCAGCCTGAATCTGTTGGGCCTGTTTGTCTTCCTGATCAAGCGTTGCTTTTATTTCGCGGACCTGCGGCTCGGTAAGCGCGCCATTTGCTTTTAAAAAATCAAGCAGCTTCTGATCGGCAAGGGGTCCGGCAGAAGCTGCTGCGGGCAGCAGGCACAGGCAGAAAAGAATAGTGCCGTATAGTTTGCGCATTTCCCTTTTTCCTAAGACGAAAAAAAAGCCGGTTCCGTGCCAAGGCAGGTAACCGGCTTGCGCGCAGGCAACCGTAGTATCTCTCCTTACCCGGCACGGGAGGCATCGCCTTTTCAAGCCAAACCCTGTCGGTCGCGCTTTCATAGGCTCAAAGCCCGTAGAACATCGCAACTCGGAGATTAAAAATCATCAGCAGAGCCCGTTCAGCTCTGCTCTGTCATTCTAGAAAAAACACTCCCCCTGTGTGCCGCACCGTTCGCGTAATATCACATTTTTCTCAGGGAGCCATTCCGATGATGCATTTTCAAGATATAGGAAGCAAAGGGAAATGTAAAGCTTAATTTGTTATTATTGGTAATTTTAAGTTATTAAAAGTTATTAAAAACCCATAAAATAGTTTTGCAGCCTGGGCGCAAAGATGCCGCTACAGGGGCGTCTGCATGGTGGTTAGAGCATTTTTATTTTTTCTGTAACCCTGGCGGCGAGAAAACCCGTTCGTGGTGAGCTTGTCGAACCATGAACGGGTATGTCGTGCCATATATGATCCGTTCGTCCCTTCGACAGGCTCAGGGCGAACGGTCGATGCGCTTGAGGCTATGGTATTTAGAAAAATGCTCTGGCAGGTGTTGAAAAAATCCTTTTATACAGGCTGTTCAAAAACGCTCGGATGCAAGGCGTGCGTGGTCTCTGACACCTGCTTGCAGGCAATCATGAGGAATGCGGCGTACTTTGCCGTACGCCGCAGTGATCCCGCCATGGCGGGAATGAGCACAACGCAGCAGTTGGGCGTTTTTCAACAGCCTGATAGAACAGTAACTGATTGTGCGGTGGATCTCAGCTGCGGCGGAATTTGTTTGATGGAGAAATGACGCAGTATTACGTTGCGGCTATGAGCTGACCGGTTGCCGCTGTGTCGTAGCCGCTCATGGCATTGACCTTCTGTTTGAAATCCGGGGAGCGCATTACCTGCAGCAGGGCGTCAATGGCAGCATGTGAGATATGCTCTTTCGGGATGATAAGGTCAAAGCGCTCTTTTGTCAGATACACAAAATCAAGCCCCAGCATGTTTGCCGCGCTCAAAATACCTGCGGCCGCGTCGGCTGACCCGCCGAACACCGCAAGGGCCGCCTCATTGTGGGTGGAAACCTCACTCTCGTACCCGGGTATGCGCTCCGCCGCAATGCCCAGCCGCTTCAGCTCGGCATCAAAAAACAGGCGCGTTCCCGAGCCGCTCTGGCGGTTGATAATGCGCGCGCCCGAGCGCTCAATGTCGGCAACCGATTGTATGTTCAGCGGATTGCCGCGCTGCACGATCAGGCCAAGGTCGCGGTAGACAAGATTTATCACCACAACGGGCGTGTCCGGCAGGTGCTGCGCCAGATAGGGTACATTATAGGTGCCGGTTTCAGGGTCGAACAGGTGCGCGCAGGCCACGTGGCAGATGCCCCGGCTAAGCGCGAGCAGGCCGCCGAAACTGCCCGCATTTGAAACCGAAAGACTCAGCTCCGGAAATTCCCGGCTCAGCTCATGGGAGAGCAGCTCCATGCAGAAATCATGGCTGCCCATGACCACGATATGGCTTCCCGGCTCAGTCGTTTTCCCTTTCAGCGATATATTCTCTTCCGCGTTTTTAATAATCCAGGCATCAATGAGCTGTTTTGGAAATGTCCATTTGCCCGTAATACGGGTTGCGGGAATCTTCTTGTCCTGAATAAGCTTGTAGACCTGCTTTTCATTGATGTTCAGATATTCGGCCACCTCTTTGGTATTCAGCATCTCTTTGGCCATGACAACACTCCTGTTAAAAAAGTATCAAAACATGTCCCGTCTCTTAAGCATGAGGTATCAGGTGCACGGCCGTGGCCTTGAAAGAGGCGACAACCGTGCCGCCCTCAACAAGCCCCAGCGCCTCCCGCGAATGATGGGTGATGTGGGTCGCAAGAAAAAAACCGCAGTCAAGCTGCACCTTCAGAAAATGGCCCATGGGGATGATGCGGGTGATAGTGCCGGTGAAATGGTTGCGCGCGCTGTCGCCGTCATGGCTGCCCGGCGCGGCAAGCGTCACGTTTTCCGGCCGTATGCACAGTACGACCTGCCTGCCCGTCTGAATATTGCCCACGCATTCAATCATCGTATCGGCAACCGCCACCCGCAGCATATTCGAACCGGCATCGATGACACGTCCCTTGAGCACCGTACCCATGCCCACAAAGGATGCCACAAACTCATCCGCGGGGAAGTTCATGATGTGCTCAGGCGGCCCGGCCTGCACGACCAGTCCCTGCCGCATTACGGCCATGGTGTCGGCCAGCCTGAGCGCCTCGGCCTGATCGTGCGAGGACATGACCACGGCAATGCCGGTATCCCGGATGACATGCTCGAGATCATCAAGAAGCGCTTCGCGCGTGGGCGGATCAAGGGCTGAGAAGGGCTCGTCCAGAAACAAAATGTCCGGGCTGGTCGCCAGCGCCCGCGCAAGGCTTGCGCGCTGGGCCTCGCCGCCAGAGAGCTTGCGCGCCGCACGGTGCGCAAGATGAGCGATACTAAAACGCTTGAGGTTTTCCTCCACCCGCATGCGCAGCTGCTGCCGGGGGGTGCCGCGAAGCTTGAGCCCTGCGGCCACATTTGCATACACGGTCGAGTCAAACAGCAGGGGTTCCTGGAAAACAGTGGCCGTACTCCTGCGATAGGCAAGCACCGCAGCGCGGTCCGCAACCGTACGCCCCCTGAAGGAGAGCTCGCCCGCAGCGCGCTCCAGCAGGCAGGCGAGCGTCAGCAGCAGGGTTGTCTTGCCCGAGCCGTTCGGGCCCACAAGGCACAGGATTTCACCCTGCCGCAGGCACAGGCGCGGCACATCCAGCACCCGCACGCCGCCGCGCCGCACATCGGCATTGTTCAGTTCAAGAATGACGGAAGATGCGCTCATCGGGGCCTGTCGTGCTGCTGCACAAGGGTAAGAACATAGTTAACAGCAAAGGTCAGACCCAGCAGGATAATGCCCAGAGCAATGGCAATGTCAAAGTTACCCATGCCGGTTTCCATGACCGTTGCCGTGGTGAGCACGCGGGTATAGCCCTTGATATTGCCGCCCACCATGATCGAGGCGCCCACCTCGGAGATAACGCCGCCGAAACCGGCCATCACGGCTGCAAGCAGGGGCAGGCGCGCTTCACGCATGAGCAGCCACAGCATTTGCAGGCGCGTTGCCCCAAGCGCCAGTATCTGCAGTCGCAGGTTGCGCGGCAGGTTCTGAATGGCAGCAACCGTGATGCCCGCTACAATCGGCGTCGCTATAACGGACTGCGCCAGGATGATAGCCCCGGGGGTATAGAGCATTTCAAGAAAACCCAGCGGCCCGTTGCGCCACAGCATGATCGTAACGAACAGGCCCACCACGACCGGCGGCAGGCCCATGCCCGTATTGATGATGCTGACCAGCAGGCGCTTGCCCCGAAAATCGGCCAGGGCAAGCGCGGTGCCGGCGCCCATGCCTATCAGCAGGCTCACCAGCGTTGCCGCACCCGATATCTGCAACGACAGAAACGTTATGCCCCAGGTCTCGCGGTCAAGCGTGACAAGCAGCACAATTGCATGCCGGATGCCGTCAAAAATCAAATCCATATTAATTAATGCTCCATGAATCAGCTAAAACTTCAGCTTGCTTCATCACCAGATCAATCGCTTCCTGCTGCTTGTCGGGAGGATATTTCCAGCGCTGCAGGGTGCGGCGAACAAGTGCATATAAAAGAAGAATCTAATTTCATTCCCCACCCCCCAGCCGCTTTTTCATCTGCTCTTCCACAAACCGCTGCATATCTTCCCTCTTCGGCAGCTCAAGCTGATATTTGGAAACGAAAAGTTTATTGTCCATCCCCGCAAGGGCATATTCAACCAGGGCATGGTCTTTCTGCGTGCAGAGCAGAATCCCAACCGGCGGATTGTCGCCTTTGGTCATCTGATGCTTTTTATACCAGGTTACATAGGTGTTAAGCTGGCCCAGGTGTTCGTGGGTGAATTCGTCGACCTTAAACTCTATGAGCACATGGCATTTCAGAATGCGGTGGTAGAACACAAGATCAACAAAACCATGCCTGCTGCCTATAAGAATGCGCTTCTGCCTGGCCTCAAAGCAAAACCCGTGGCCCATTTCAAGCAGGAAATCCTGCAGTTTGTCCAGCAGCGCGTCTTCAAGATCAGACTCGGCCATGACTTCTTTTGACTTCAGGCCGAGAAACTCAAACACATAGGGATCGCGGATGGTAAGTCGCGATTCCGCTTTTTCCGCCCCCGCTTTCACCAGCGCCGCCAGTTTATTTTTATCTTTGGAAAGGCCCGAACGTTCATAATATAAGCTGGCAATCTGGCGTTTCAGTTCCCGCACCGACCAGTTGCCCCGGATGCATTCAATCTCATAAAAGGCACGCGTGAGAGGATCATCCAGGGTCAGCAATTCAGCAAAATGAGAAAAAAACAGGCGTTCCAGAAGCATTTTACCCGGCTGCAGCAATTCGGGAGACGCTGTCTCCCGTTTTTTGACCGCGCCTGGTGTAGAACCGGAAATCAGCGATTTCCGAATCGTCGGCAGGCCGCTGCTATGCAAAAGTGCTTTGAATTTGGGAGTCATTGTCTCCCAAATCTGGGGATAGGAGAGACAAAACAGGCGATAGCGCCGGAGTTCCCGGGCATCAACCCGCTTCAAACCGGTTTGTGCCAGACGTGCGGCAACCTTTTCCAGCAGCTTTTCGCCATATGCGGCCCGATCAGCGCCCTTCTGTTCATATTCGCGGATACAATAACCAATTGCCCAGTTTCTCAGTGACAAGCTTATATTTACCGCCTTGCCGGCCTGCGCGGCAAAACGATCATGCACCTCCCGAATAGAAGCGACAAGGAAATCAAAGGTCAGAGAAATTTTTTCCGGTTTTTTCATACAATCAATGTCTTTACGGATTGTGCGCTATGTGCTGATTTTTCTTTGTCGCGTCTGTTTCATAGGGCCACGACGGAGCATGACTCTCCACCGACCGCTTTATTCTGTTTGGCCGGACAAAGAAACTGATTTTTACTGAATGCCTCCGTTATCGCCGGACACGCTTCTCTTTGTCCGGCCAAAAACTACATAACGTCAGGTTCGTGTCCGGCTTTTTGCTAAGTGATACATGGTTCAAACATCATAGCCGAGCATGCCCAGATTTTTTTTAATGTGCTCCTCCAGCCGGGCGCTTTCGTTAAACTGCGCTTTCAGCTGAGACGTCAACCGCTCCATTTTTTCAGCAAAGGGTTCGCCGTCGTCTGCCTCATCGGCTGCACCGACATAACGACCGGGGGATGTGTTATGCATTGATAACTTTATCTGCTTGAAAAAGCAATTTTTTAACTGCAAAACGAAAGCCCCGGCGCATGGCAGGGTCTTGCGTTGTAATGATTTATAGATTTATAGATAAACCAAACTTATTTACCAAGGCTCTCCAAGCTTTTACCCGCATCGGGGGTGAAAAGGGCCGCGCCGAACTTTTCAACGCCGAAGGCGCCGATCAGCTTCTGTGTGGCCGGGGCCACCATAAATTCGGCGAACGCTTTCGCGCCTGCCGCGTTCACCCTGGGCCATTTCTGCGGGCTGACTTCAATAACATGATACACGTTCAGAAGGCTTGTATCGCCCTGGCACACAATCGGCAGGCCGAGATTTTTCTGCTGGGAAAGCCAGGTCCCCCGGTCGGCGAGCGTATAGCCTTTTTTCTCCGCGGCAACCGCCAGAGTCTGGCCCATGCCCAGCCCTGTCTGCTGATACCAGCCCTGCCCGTCCGGCTTTACACCCGCGGACTCCCATATCTTCTTTTCTTTTGCATGCGTGCCCGAATTATCCCCCCTGGATATAAACAGGGCGCTTTTCCCAGCGATCAGCTTAAAAGCTTCGGGAGCGTCTTTGGCCGCCTTTACGCCCGCGGGGTCATCGCTCGGGCCGATGATGATGAAATCATTGTGCATCACGAGCTGGCGCCGCGAGCCGTTGCCCTCGTCCATGAACTTCTTCTCATCGGCAGGCGAGTGCGCCAGCAGCACGTCAGCCTCACCCCGGGCGCCCATGGCCATGGCCTGCCCGGAGCCGACGGCAATAGTCTTAACAAAATAGCCCGTCTGTTTTTGAAAGACCGGCAGCAGGGCATCCAGAAGGCCTGAATCCTGCGTGCTCGTCGTGGTGGCGAGAATGATATTCTTCGTTTCAGCAGCCTGGCTGCGCGGCACTGCCACGGCAAGACACAGCCCCGCGATAACCGCAAAGGTGATACACATGCATCGTTTCATACGAGCCTCCTTCTGCTTAAAGTTGATGATGTCAACAACCCCTTTCCATTCATTCGCCCCACGGTATGGCCAGAGCAGGGCGACTCATATACTGCAAAGCGGATTATGCGGCTACGGAAAAACAAAATCAAGGATAAATAGTCATTATTTGTAATTTAAAGTTGTCTTTATTTATTATATGTCTTGAAATAGCTGCCCGCCGCTGGCATGCCAGGCAAGCCCGGAGCACGTGTTCGCCTTCAGCAGCAGATAAAACCTTCAAGCTTACTGATTGCGCTATGCGCAGTTCCGCCGGCACATGAAGGGCAATTAACGCTGCCGAAACCAGTCGCGCACGGACTCTAAACCCCCTTCTCCGGATGATCCCGGAATGTTAAGACTTGCTTTATGAAGGGCAAAAATGTTAATCTTCAGTTAATGTTGATTTAATGCAAAGCAATTTTATATAAGAGCATTTCAAACCGGCTCGCAGAGCCCGGCAAACCGCCAGCAATCACAGCCCAGCCCAGGGAGAACCGGCACATGGACGGCCATATCTACAAATCATTCGATAAAGAGCTGCACGATTTAAAAGAAAAGCTGCTGATAGTGGGCGGCCGCGTGGAGCAGTCCATCCGGGACGCGATAGGAGCACTTGAGGAGCGCAACTCCGAAACAGCGCAGCGCATCATTGATGATGATGATGTGGTGGACGCCGAAGAGATTGAAATCGACGAATTCTGCCTGCGCCTGCTTGCCCTGCGGCAGCCGGCGGCCCGCGACCTGCGCTTCATCACAACCGCCATGAAGGTCAACTACGATCTGGAGCGCATCGGCGATATGGCCGTGAATATTTCCGAACGGGTACTGGAACTCAACAAAGAGCCTCAGCTCAAGCCCTACATTACCCTGCCGCAGATGGCCCAGACCGTACAGCAGATGCTCCGGGGAAGCCTCAACGCCTTCGTCAACGAAGACCCTGCCGCCGCCCGCAGCGTCATAAACGAGGATGAGAAAGTCGACCACGCCCTGCAGCAGATCTACCACGAACTGGTGAACCTCATGGCCACCGACTACGGCTGCGTACCCCGCGCTACGCGCCTTCTGTTTATTTCCAAGTATCTTGAGCGCATCGCCGACCACGCCGTCAACGTAGCCGAGCTGGTCGTGTTCATGGTTGAAGGCAAAATTCTGCGGCACCACAAACATCACGAGGGGGAGGCGCAGTGATGCGCGCGCTGCTGATGCTTGCCGGACTGTGCCTGTGCGCCGCTGCCTGCGGAAGTCCGGGCTCACAGGGCGCCTCCGGCAAACACGTTGTCGATATCGCCGGTTCGACCTCGGTTATGCCCTTTACCGAAAAACTTGCCGAGCATTTCATGCTGGAGCAGCCCACCTTCGTCATCAACGTGCAGTCAGGCGGCTCAACCGCGGGCATCCAGGCCTGCATCAACAAAACGGTTGAAATCGGCATGAGTTCCCGCGAGCTCAAACCCGATGAAGAAAAACTCGACGAGATCACAATCTGCCTGGACGGTATCGCCATGGTGGTGCATCCTGAAAACCCTGTAGCCAATCTGACGCTTTGCCAGATACAGGATATTTTCAGCGGAACTTTAAAAAACTGGAAAGATCTGGGCTGGGTCGACCGCCAGATTGACGCGGTTACCCGGGAGGAAGGCTCGGGCACACGCGGGGCCTTTGAAGAACTGGTGATGGGCGGCCGCGAGATTGACGACGGCATCATGGTGCAGGACTCAAACGGCTCGGTGAAAGAGGTTGTCGCCACCGACCCCTATGCCATCGGCTATGTATCTCTGGGGATGATTGACAAGCGCGTATCAGCCGTTACCATCGACGGCGTACGGCCGGTGGCAGAGGCCATCAAAAATAAACAATATAAAATCGTACGCCCGTTCCTCTACCTCACCAATGGAACGCCCGGCGGAGATACCCGGGCTTTTATTGACTACGTACTGTCAAAAGACGGCCAGATGCTCTTGAAAAAAGAAGGGTTGATACCGGTGTATGAGTTCTAAAACAGCGGTCCTCAAAGAACGTATTATCAAACAGGTTTTGACGGTTTTTGCTTTTTCATCGATCCTGTTCCTGTTTCTTATTTTTGCCTTCATTCTCGTAGAGGGCCTGCCGCTGTTTTACAAGGCCGGAGTGAACAGCATCATCTTCGGCATGAAGTGGGCCCCCACCAAGGGTTTTTTCGGCATATTCCCCATGATTGTCTCCTCATTTCTGGTGACCTTCGGAGCGCTGATCATCGGCGCTCCGCTGGGCCTTGGCTGCGCGGTGTACCTGGCCGAATATGCCGGCAAACGCCAGAAAATGTTTCTCAAGCCCGCGCTGGAGCTGCTGGCGGGAATCCCCTCGGTTGTGTACGGCTTTCTCGGGGTGCTCTATATCGTTCCGTTTATCCGGAACTTCGTCGGCGGTTCGGGATTTTCGCTGCTGGCGACCTCGATCGTCCTGGGCGTGATGATACTGCCCACGGTCATCAGCATATCCTACGACGCGCTCATGAGCGTGCCCCGCAGCTATCGCGAAGGCGCCCTTGCCATGGGCTCCACAAAGTGGCAGACGACCTGGCGGGTGGTCATACCATCCGGCAAATCCGGCATTCTGGCAAGCTGCATTCTGGGCATGGGCCGCGCCGTGGGCGAAACCATGGCGGTTATCATGGTTGCGGGCAACGCGCTGAAAATACCCGGCAGCGTGCTTGACCCCCTGCGTACGCTCACCAGCAACATCGCCCTTGAACTGTCCTACGCCAGCGGCGATCATCGCATGGGACTTTTCTCAACAGGCGTGGTGCTGCTGTCGATCATCATGGTGCTGAACTATTTCGCCAACGTGGTTATCAGGAGGAAAGTCATTAAATGAGGGTCAACCCGCGCTTTACCGACGCTCTTGTCAGGCACTTTCTCAACCTGCAGGCTTATTTCACGGTCGGCCTGCTGGTGGTTATTGTGTTCATTATCTTCATCAAGGGCATCTCCAACTGCAGCCTGAGCTTCATGCTCACCTACCCGGAAGACATGGGCCGCCACGGCGGCATTTTCCCGGCCATCATGGGCACGGTTTTCCTGGCGGCGCTCTCAATCGTATTTGCCACGCCCCTTGGCCTGGGAACAGCTATCTACCTGACCGAATACACACGCGAGTCGCGCCTGACCACCATCATCCGCTTCGGCGTCGAATCCCTTGCCGGCATACCTTCAATCATTTACGGGCTGTTTGGATTCATTTTCTTCGTGATCAAGCTCGGCATGGGCTGGTCGCTGCTCTCGGGCGCGCTCACCATGACCATCATGATACTGCCGACCATCATCCGCACCAGCGAGGAGGCGATCAAGGCAGTGCCCAGGAACCTGCGCATCGTCAGCCATTCTCTGGGCGCCACCAAGTGGGAGACCACGGTGAAGGTAGTGCTGCCCTCGGCCGCTCCAGGCATACTAACGGGCATCATGCTCAGCATCGGCCGGGCCGTGGGCGAGACCGCCGCGGTCATTTTCACCATGGGAAGCTCGCTCAGGCTGCCCGCATCGCTCATGGATTCGGGCCGCACCATGGCAGTGCACTTCTATATCCTTGCCCGCGAAGGCATCTCGATGGAGAAGGCCTATGCAACCGCCCTGGTGCTGGTGGTAAGCATTCTGGCCATCAATATCCTCGCCTATTACACCATGAACCGCGTCATCGCCAAATACTCCTGATACACGCCATGAACGTCAAGATACGCACGGAAAAACTTACCGTCCGCTTTGGAAACAACGAGGCCCTGAAAGGCGTTGATCTTGACGTCTGCAAAAACAGCATTACCGGCTTCATGGGCCCGGCCGGCAGCGGCAAATCGACACTGATATCGCTTATAAACCGCATGATCGATTTCGAAGACGGCGTGCGCATCGAGGGCGGCCTGTCGATTGACGGCGAGGACATACTGGGCACATCCGTTGACGTGGTGGGCCTGCGGCGCCGGGTCGGCACCGTGTTCGCCGTGCCGCTGCCCCTGCCGCGCTCGATTTTTGAAAACATCGCCTACGGCCCTCGGCTGAAAGGCATCAATAAAAAATCCGACCTTGATGACATCGTCGAAGAAAGTTTAAAGAAGGCCGTACTCTGGAGTGAGGTGTGCGACCGCCTGCACGTCTCGGCCCTGAAACTCTCCGGCGGCCAGCAGCAGCGCCTGTGCCTGGCGCGCACACTGGCGCTCCGGCCTGAAATCATCCTGCTTGATGAGCCCTGCTCGGGCCTTGATCCCATCTCCACGGCAAAAATCGAAGAGGCGCTCAACGAACTCAAAAAAGACTACACCATCATCCTGGTGTCCAACAACACCAAGCAGATCGCCCGGGCCTGCGATTTTGCGGCTTTTTTCTACATGGGCACGCTCGTTGAATTCGACCAGACCGAAAAGATCTTCACCAATCCCAGAGTCAAGCAGACCGAGGACTACATTCAGGGAAAATTCGGATGATGGACTGCGCCCTCAAAACCGAAAAGCTGAACCTCTTCTACGGGACGTTTCACGGTCTCAAGAATGTCGACTTCTGCGTGTACCGCAACGCGATAACCTCGCTGATCGGGCCCTCGGGCTGCGGCAAGTCAACGCTGTTGCGCTGCTTCAACCGCATGAACGATATTATCGACGACGTGTCGGTCAACGGCTCAGTGCTGGTCAACAACCGGCCCCTCGAAGAAATCGACATCATCGAGCTGCGCAAAAAGGTCGGCATGGTATTTCAGCGGCCCAACCCCTTTCCCTTTTCGGTGCGTGAAAACCTTGTCTACGGGCTCAAGGTGCACGGCTACAAAAGAAGCGACTACGACGACATCATGGAGCGCTGCCTGAGGGCCGTCGGACTGTGGGACGACATCAAGGATAAAATGAACACCCCGGCCCTGAGCCTCTCTGAGGAAATGAAGCAGCGCCTGTGTGTGGCGAGGGTGCTCACGGTTGAGCCTGAGATCATCCTGCTTGACGAGCCCTGCTCGGCTCTGGACCCCATCGCCACCATGAAAATCGAAGAGCTCATGATTGAGCTCAAGCGCTTCTACACGATCCTGATCGTTACCCACAACATGCAGCAGGCGGCCCGCGTTTCCGACTACACCGGCTTCATGCTGCTCGGCGACCTCATCGAATTCGGCGAAACACCAAAAATATTCACCGCGCCGCAGGATGAGCGCACCGACGGCTATATCACCGGACGCTTCGGCTGAGCCGGTGCCCGTCGCTCAAAACCTCTCCGCCAAAAACCCTGATACCGTTTGACAAACAGCCGGTCATGATTGAATAATAAGTCATGGCCGTTTTTTGACCGTCCAGAGTATCACCGACTGCCGGCTACAAGCAGCACAGCACAAAACGCTGCCCCCGGCCGCACGGGAGTTCGAAATAATGAAAAAAACAATCCCTGTTTTTATAGCGTTCTTGCTTCTGCCTGCATACGCCCCCGTTTGGGCCGCGCCTGATGACAAAGGCCCGCATGCATTCACGCGCTATGCAGAAGCCATTCCTGCCCGCGACGGCGGCACGATTTCAACCCTGGTCTACACAACAGGCGCTTCGGGCGCCCGTCCGTTGATTGTTTTCCGCCATGGGTTTTCACGGCGCAAAGAATCGCTTGATGCCTGCGGCGAACACTGGGCCACGCGCGGGTTTACCGTGATTTTAAACGATGCGCGCAGCCTGTGGCCGGATTATGCCGACCGGGACCCTTGCGACATGATCGACTGCGCCGACTGGGCTGTGCGCAAAAGCGCCGAGCCGGGTCATTATCTCTACGGTGTAATCCAGCCCGAAGCGGTCGTTATCGGAGGCTATTCTGCAGGAGGCTACACGGCATTAATCGCAACCCATAAAAATCATGCCCTGGGTGATGGGAACTTCACCTGCGCCGCAATGGTACTCTACGACCCCTACCCGGTCGATGCGGAACATGCGGCCGCGCTTGCGCGTAAAATCACTACTCCCTCAATCATGCTGCACGCTGATAACGGCATCTGCAACGGCCGGGGCAAGGGTAAGGTCATATTCAAAAACACCGCCGGCCCGACCTATGCACTGCATATCAAAGGCGCAAACCACTGTGATTTTGAGCCGCAATCGTCCCTCGGGTGTTCTCTCGTGTGCATGGGCAGATGGAACAGCGACCGCAACGACGCCATCAGTCGCTACGCAACCGCTATGATCGAAGCCTATGCCGGAGACAATCCCGAGGCATATCCCTACATCAACGGCCCGGCCGCGCGCGCCGATTCCCGAATAGCCATATACCCTGAAACCCGCGGCCTTGTGCTGCCGACGCAGTCTACACCTGATTAAACACAGTGAGGGAGGGTTAGAGAACCATAACCAGTAACCTTAATGATTCTAAACCTTGAACTCTTGATGAAGTCGTAAAAAGTCCGTGCTGTCACCCTGAGCGAAGCGAAGGGTCTCCTGACATATTGAAAAGACAAGATTCTTCGCTTCGCTCAGAATGACAAAACAGCCTGATTCAGACTTTTTACAAGTGTGTCAACTTTTGAACGTTGAACCGAACGCCTTATGCCCAAAGTCCTCTGGAAACCCGGCACCATGATCTACCCCGTGCCCGCGGTGCTGGTCAGCTGCGGCACGAAGCAAGACGGGTTCAACATCATCACCATTGCCTGGACCGGCACCCTGTGCACGGACCCGCCCCTGTGCTACATCTCCGTGCGGCCCGAGCGCTGCTCCCACGCCATTATCAGCAGGCATAAAGAATTCGTTATCAACCTCACCACCGAGCGTCTGGCGCGCGCAACCGACTGGTGCGGCGTAAAATCGGGCCGCGAATTCGACAAATTTAACGAAATGAAGCTTACACCGTTAAAAGCCTCAAAGGTGAAAGCTCCCCTGATAGCCGAATCGCCCCTGAATATCGAATGCCGCGTAACCGACATTCGCCCGATGGGATCACACGACATGTTCATTGCGGAGGTTGTCGCCGTACATGCGGATGAATTGCTGATCAACCCGGCCACGGGAGCCTTCAAGCTCTCGCACTCCCGGCCAATGTGCTTCCTGCACGGCCATTACTTCGGCCTGGGACACATGATCGGGAAATTCGGGTTTTCCGTGCGCAAAAAAAAGAAATGACTGCGGCAGGGCCTGCCGCCGGTTTTTTCTTTGTCTTTTGCCCCACCCGGCCGTATAATCCCAAAAGATCGTTTTGCAGTTTTCCCCTTGAGCAGCAACTTTGGAGCGTTTAACTTTTTTTCTGATGTACCCATTTTCAAAATAAAGCAACCCCGTTCGTGGTGAGCTTGTCGAACCATGAACGGGGTTCAGCGTGACGTGCGTTGTCCGTTCAACCCTTCGACAGGCTCAGGGCGAACGGACGCTGCTGTATCGCAGGCTATGCCGCAACTTTGGCTTGTCAGGTTTATTCATGCCGCAGCATACCACCCAGGCAGTGATTTTACGCACCCACGACTTTGCCGAGTCCGACCGGCTGGTGTCATTCTATACGAAGGACTTCGGCCTGCTGCGAGGTGTGGCCAAGGGAGCCAAACGCAGCCTGAAGCGCTTCGGCAGCGCGCTTGAGCCCTTTACCCTGAATGAAGTCACCTATTTCGCCCGTGAGCATCAGGACCTGGTGCGCCTTGAGCGCTGCCGCATCGTGCGCGCATTTCCTGAAATCGCGCAAAACGTGCGCCGGGTGGCCCTGGGGGCCTATTTGCTCGAACTGGTGCTTGGCCTGAGCCCGGAGCGCGAAGCTCATCCCGAAGTATACCGCCTGCTGGTGTATTATATCGATCAGCTCACCCAGACCGGATTTCGCGAATCGATGATACACCTGTTCGAGCTGCGCCTGTTCGGCCTGCTGGGCTATGAGCCGCAGTTCATGCACTGCGTTGCCTGCAACACACCCTTCGACATAAGCGCTGCCTACCACTTCTCAATCCAGCGCGGCGGCATCGTGTGCCCGCGCTGCGAGCCGCCGCTGCACAACATGCTGCCGATTTCAAACGGCACCATCCGCCTGTTCCAGCAGGCGCGCGATCTGTCCCTGCTCAAGCTCAACCGCCTGTATTTTTCACGCGATTCACAGGAGGAAACCCACAAACTGTTCACGCGGTTTCTGGAATACCACATGGGACGGCGCCCCCGCTCGCTTGAAATCCTCGAACAGCTTTAATGCGTGGTTGAAAAAATATTTTTATACAGGCTGCTCAAAAAAATGCGGGCACACGGCGCGCAGCCCCGAAGGAACGAGTGGTCCTTGTCGTACTCCACAACAATCCCGATGAATCGGCACGCAACGCGTGCATCCGGACTTTTTACACGTGTATCAATGTTAAACCAAGGGACGGGGCACAGCACTGCGAGCCCCGAACGCCCGAGTCCCAACCCCGGAATCCCGACGTTACTCTGTTTTTACGTTATCCAGGAATGTGCGCAGGGAAAAACGCAGGTAGGTCCCAAGCAGAATGGTCCGGTTCTGCTGCGGCAGGCTGGCGTACAGGTTGATCATGCTGGGAGCGCTTGCTCCCAGCAGCAGGGTCACGGGTTCGGCCCCGGCGCTCGCTTGCACCTGCAGGGTAAAGGCGGGCGGGCTGAGACCGTATTCCGCCTGATCCTGACCCGGCTCAATCTCGTCAACTATGACTGCCTCGGTGATTGCGCTCAGCATGCTGGCGATGATGTCGGGTGCGACCCGTGCGCCTTCAGGTTCAACCACGCGCAGCTCCTTACCCCGCAGCGAGAGGCGCACGGTTTTTTCTCCATCGCTGACAAGCAGCCCGGTTATGTCTGCGGCCTCCAGCGGAAGCACCCGCGCGAATGTTTCAGCGGGCAGCACTGCCGCAGGCCGGGGCTGCTCATGTCTTTCAAACAGCACCACGTAGATAAGCAGTCCGCAAAACAGCACCGCCCAGAATGCCAGGCGCTTCCAGTTCATGCGCGCCGCCTCCGCCACCAGACGACAAGCGCGCCGCACAGCAGCACAAGCACCGGCTGCACGACAACACACAGCCAGTAGATGAGCTGCCCCTGCCGTCTGGTCATGAAATACATTTCAGGCGCAGCCGGCGAGCTGCCCCGGGATCCGAGCAGATCCTGCTGTTCGGCCAGCCAGCCGACCATATTCAAAAAGAAATCCCTGTTGCCGACAATGTTAATGTAGTGATCAGAGGCGAAATTCGAGTTGCCCGCCACAAGCAGACACCCCCCGGAGACATCAGCTTGAGTCGGCGCGGTCTCGACGAGCACAGCCACCGGCACCGGCCCGGCCATATCCTCGGCCGGGTCAAAACGCACGACACCGTCGCGCACGCTGTGCGGGTTGCGCTCGGCCCAGCTGTCAGGTCCTGAGACAGCCAGCACCGTCTGTGTCATCCCGGCATCATGGTGCGACCGGGGCAGAATCGACCGGCAATAGGGAAAAACAACGCTTTTATTCATGAATGCCGCGATCGGATGGCGTTTATCCGGGGTGATGACCGGCGTCAGCATGTCAAAACCCGTCAGGGTGCTGCGCGTATCGATGATGTAATCGCGCGGCATGTCAATGGCGAAACGCTCACGCAGGAACTCCTCCACGCGCGGCAGGGGAAACGAGTCAAAAAGCATGAGAACCCGGCCGCCCTGACGGATGTAGCGCTCAATCAGCTCAAGCTCATGCGCAAGAAAGTCCTCCTGCGGACCGGCGACGACCAGAATCAGCGTATCCTCAGGAACGGCGGAAGCGTTCATCAGCAGCAGCGGCTCCACACGGTAATTTTCAAGGCCGAGCGCATGCCTGACCTGACTGAAGCTGTTGACCGGCTCAGGCGCATCAAAGCTTTTCTCACCGTGCCCGGTAACGAAGCGCACGATTTTTTCATTTTTTTCAGTCAGCCGGATCAGGGCCGTCACCAGATGTTCTTCGGTGAAATATCTGACGCGTTCGCGCCGGCCCCCGTACTCGACGATGGCCGCCCCGTAGTTGGAAATATCAAAGCTGGCCGCGCGCGCGGGGTTTTTGTCCAGATCGATGAACTGGAATGCGAGCAGGCCGGATGCGCGTTTGAGCAGATCAACCAGGTCCTGAAATTCATTTTTTTCGTCGCGCTTATGAAAAATCGTTATCTGAAGGGGCTCACGCAGGCCCTCCAGCACGCGCAGGGTCAGGGGCGCCAGCGTAAATGATTGCTGCGGTGTCAGATCGAAGCGCACCCGGTGGCGGCTGGCGATATAATTAACGAGCACAAGACTGCCGGTCACAAGACTCACCAGCAGCACCAGTTCAATCACATAGATATATTTACGGGCTGCGCGGAAGGTGCTCATTTCAGGCCCTGCCACGTGCGCGCTGCCAGCGAACAGCGCGTCAGGAAAAGAAAGAAAAAAACCAGGCTCAGGTAATATACGACTGAATCGGTATCGATCACACCCTTGATGAAATTGAGAAAATGCTCGGACAGCGATATCTGGTGCAAAACGGCAATGACCTGACTGCCCGCAACACCCTCGTTCCAGTCAAGGTTCCACAGGGTCAGCAGCACGGCAACGGTGACGATTGAGGCAACGATCTGATTTTCCGTGAGCGATGAAACAAACGTGCCGCAGGCTATGCAGGCCGCGCCCAGCAGGAACAGCCCGAGGTAACACGCAAACAGCGGACCCGGCGCAACGCTGAAATACAGGCCGATCAGGGCCGGATACAGCAGGGTCAGGGCCAGCATCAGCGAGTACACCAGCAGGCAGGCACAGTATTTTCCCAGGATAATGTCAAGGTCGCGCACGGGAGCGGTGAACAAAAGCTCGATCGTGCCCATCTTTTTTTCCTCGGCAAACAGGCGCATGGTCAGAAGCGGAATCAGGGTCAGCGGCGCAAAACGCAGGTAGTGAAACGTGTACTGCCACAACCCGACCTTCAAATCAGCGCCCACAAAGGTGAGAAACATCACGAGATAGGTGTAAAAGGAATAGCCGGCCACCACCAGAAACATGGCGATAACCACGTACGCGATCAGGGATGAAAAATAGGAGCGCAGCTCTTTTGTAAAAATGGTCAGCATGTTCATGGCCGGATGCGCTCCTGATCGCTGATGAGCTGAATAAAAATATCTTCCAGCGTCATGGAAGCCGGTCCAAGGCTGCGCAGGGTCCAGCCCTGTTCATAGACGCAGCGCGCAAGGTCGTTCACGATTGCGGCCTCAGGCTCGGTTTCAATGATAAACGCGGATGTGCCGCTTGCGCCGCCCGCCGGATTGACCGCGCGCACGCCGTCCACCCGGGACAGAACCGCGGCAAGCACATCGGCCGGGCCGTCAGCCTCAAGGTACAGGCGCGGCAGGGCCTGAATGCGATGAACCAGGTTGGCCGGCGTATCCACGGCCAGCAGACGGCCTTCGTAGATAATAATCACCCGGTCGCAGGTCATGCTGACCTCGGGCAGTATATGCGTGCTCAGGATAACGGTCTGTGTGCCGCCAAGGCCCTTGATCAGGCTTCTGATATCGGCAATCTGGCGGGGATCAAGCCCGACGGTCGGCTCATCCAGGATCAGGACCTCGGGGTTGCCCAGCAGGGCCTGGGCGATACCGACCCGCTGGCGAAACCCCTTGGAGAGCATGCCGATCATGCGGCGCGCATGGCGCTCAAGCCCGCAGCGCTCCATGACCTCCGCTGCAGCGGCCGGGCGCGCGCGGCGCGGCACGCCCTTTATCCCGGCAAAAAAGCTGAGATAGCCCGCTACCGTCATGTCGCGGTACAGGGGCACGCTCTCGGGCAGATAGCCGACTGAGCGGCGCACGGCAAACGGATCGTCGAAGATATCATGGCCGCATATGCGCGCTCGTCCGCTGGTGGGCGGGAAAAAACAGGTCAGGATGCGCATGGTCGTGGTCTTGCCGGACCCGTTGGGACCCAGAAACCCCATGATCTCACCCTTTTCAATGCTGAAGGATATGTCCTGAATGCCGCGGGCGGGGCCGTACATTTTCGTCAGATGTTCAACTTCAATCGCGGGCATGAATTCGGTAACCGTGCTGGTATGGTGCTGTAGTGAGCTGTAGCGGCCCCAGTCGACGGCGCAAGCCGTCATATGCATACATGGCGATGGCGGGCCGCAGACCGCAGTGTAAGGGTTAAATTTGTAACATGTCCGCGGGATTGTGTCAATCTGCGGAGCGCCTTTGGGGCGCATCGCTATCGGGATCGGTATCGGTTTTTTAAATTCTCGATTTCGATTGCGATACCGATAGCAATTGTGAAAGGGATGTTTCCAGCAGGTCTGCTGTTCTGTACAGCCTGCTACAGGCCGAAATGCATGTCGAATGAGCGCTCGATGCCACCCTTTTTGCCGAAGAGCACCTGCCATATCTTCACGCCTGGGTCATGGTCGACCAGCGTTTTCAGATACTGCTGAAAAACAGTCTGGGTGCTGCGCAGTTCATCGCCCGACTTTGCCTCGGCCACGTCCACAAGGTCGCAAAACAGATTCAGGTACTCGATATAAATGTCAGCGGCCTGTTCGTCGAGTTCGGGCGGAATAACCACCTGGCAGGCGGCCGGCGAGAACACGTCCTGCACCTGGCCCTTCTGCTTTTTTTCATGGTCCATCAGATCGGGATAGCGGTTGCGGATGGCAAGCATGCGGTAGAACAGATTGTTGTCGTCATGATGGGTCTTGCCGGTGCGGTGAATATCGACGATCAGCATTTTTTTCTTCCCGGTGCGCATGACCTCGCCCGCAAACACCGGCAGGTCATATTCAACACGGGGGCGGATGAAGTGTGAACGCACGGCAAAATAGAAGGGCAGCTGCGGCCGGATAAACACCACCCGCAGCAGCCGCTCGGCGCTGAAGACCTCACCGTCGATTTTCATCAGGCCGAGCGCGCGCAGCGGGCGCTCGGGAAAGGGATGTTTCAAGGCAACCGGTGCAAGCTCATAGCGTTTACGCATTTCCGCCTGAACGAGACCGTGAATGTCCATTAAGTCCCTCATGGTCATGCATCCTTTCCCTGCAAAGCGGTTGATGTTTCAGCCCATGTCCGGCGGCACAAGGCGCGCACACGCGGCGCGCATGGCGGCGAGCGCTTCCGGGCACAACTCCCATGCGGCCAGGCGCTGCCGGTCAGCCTGCATGAAGTTGTCGTCAAACGGCAGTCGAGCAAGTATAGCAAGACCGTCGGCATGCGCATTTATAAAATCCTCATCAGCCTTACCGCGAATTTTGTTAGCGATCAGGCTGATACGCGTAAGGCCGAGATCTCCGGCCAGTGCGCGGATGGCGTGCGCGGTTTCAATGCTGCGCATGCCCGGTTCCACGACCACGAGCAGATGATTGACAGCCTGCGCGGTCGCGCGGCCCAGATGCTCGATGCCGGCTTCCATATCCATTACCACGGCTTCATTGCGGTATAAAACCAGGTGCTGCATCATGGCCTTGACAACAGCGCTAGCCGGACAGATGCAGCCGCTGCCGCCCTGCTTCACCGTTCCCATTTTCAGCAGCCGGATGCCGCCCTTCTCCTGCCAGAGTTTTTCCGGCAGGTCAGCCACGTGCGGATTGATCTTGAAAAATGTCCCGACCGTGCCGGAAGTTGCGCCGGTGCGCTCCTGAATGAGTTCCTGCATGGAGGCCAGTGCAACGATGCCGTCATCAAACGGAATGCCGATTGCTGCGGCAAGATTTGCGTCCGGATCGGCGTCAAGTGCGATAACCGAGCGGTCGCTCTCCACGAGCGCGCGGCACAGCAGAGCCGCCACCGTTGTTTTGCCGACCCCCCCCTTACCGCTTACGGCAATCTTCAGGGCTGTATCCATACCGACGCCGTTCCTTTCAGAGCGGATGCTCCGGTTTACACCTGCTGCCTGGCTGATCGTTAAGAAATCTGCGCTTATATTTCTTATTTTTAACATACTGGACGCTCAACAGCAAGTCCGGGCCGTGCGCGGTCCGGCACCCTGCCCCTGTCAGTGCGGGTTCCCCGCCGGGCGACAGCTGCCGGTTGCGAAGAAATCTCCATGCGGGAATATAAAAAATCAGTAGTTTCCAAAATGTTTTGGACAGGCCCTGCCGGCCGGGGACTGTCTCGCTGTTCAAAGTATATTGATCGGACAGCTCTGATAAAAAATATTGCAAAAAAATACCATTTGAAATACAGTGCAAAAACACACTCCGGCAGATATACGGTTACGATTGAATGCGGATGCCCATGCAACGCACATGAAAAAAAACATTTCCATTCTGATTGTCGACGATGAAAAGGACCCCCGGGATACCCTGGCTGAGCTTCTAACCGAAGAGGGCTACGATGTGCATGGAGCCGATTCCGGATCCGCTGCGCTGGAGATGCTCGGATCGGACCACTATGATCTCGTCATAACCGATCTTATCATGCCGCGGGTCGACGGCATTGCCCTTACCAAGAATATCAAAAGCCTGAACATTGACGTGCCCATTATTGTGGTTACGGGATTCGCGACCATTGAATACGCGGTCGAATCAATGAAGGCCGGGGCGTTTGATTTTATCACCAAGCCGTTTAATTTTGAGCAGATCAAACTGACGATTGCAAAGGCGCTTGAAACCAAGCGGCTGCGGCAGCTTGCCAGCGAGAGCGAGTTCTACCGTCAGCTCTCCCACAGCGATGAGCTGACGCAGCTGGCAAACTATCGCGCGTTCTATGAAACGTTTCAGCGCGAAATTGAGCGCGCGCTGCGCTATGACCGCCCCCTGGCCCTGCTGATGATCGACATTGACGATTTTAAAAAATGCAATGACACCTACGGCCACCTGGCGGGCGACTCAGCCTTGAAACAGATTGCCGGTCTCATAAAAAAGAGTACCCGCGGATCTGACTTCATCGCCCGCTACGGCGGTGAGGAATTTTTTGCTGTTCTGCCCGAAACAGAAGAACCCGAAGCCATGGCGGTCGCCGAGCGCATCCGCTCCGAAATCGAGCGCCATGTTTTTGTCGATGAAAGGCAGAATGAGATCGCGCACCTGAGCGTGACGATCGGCATTTCCTCACTGCCGCAACGGGCCATGAACAAGCGCGACCTGATCAGAACCGCGGATTTCGCCCTCTACCGCGGAAAAACCTTCGGCAAAAACCGTGTGGTGCTGTTTGAGTAATCCCGCGCTGCCCCTCCGTGTATATTACACCTGCCCGATTAGCAGGCTGTTGAAAAACGCCCATCTTCTGCGTTGCGCTCATCATTCGTCACTGCGGCGTACCGCAAAGTACGCCTCATTCCTCATGATTTCGCGTGCCTTGCATCTGGGCCTTTTTGAACAGCCTTTAAAAAAGGACTTTTTCAACAACCTGTCAGGGCCGCACCCTTCGCATTAATCGTTTCCAGCAGATCAAGGTAGGATTTTTCAAATGCGGCGACACCGTCTGCAAGCAGGTCATCATACACCTGCCGCAGATCGACACCCAGCGCTGTTATGTCGCGCAGGTGCTGCGGGGCCTCAGCCAGCCCGTTCTGAATGCTGCCGGCTGTTCCGTGATCCTTAAAGGCCGCGATTGTCTGAGGCGGCAGGGTGTTGATAGTGCCGGGTGCGATCAGGCCTTCAACGTACTTGACGTCGCTGTAGGCGGGATCCTTGGTGCCGGTGCTTGCCCACAGCAGGCGCTGCGGCCGGGCGCCGGCGGCGGAAAGTTTTTGAAAGCGCTCGCTTCCAAAAAGCTCCTGATAAATGCCGTAGGTGACCCGGGCGATGCTTTCAGCCGCCCGGCCCCGCAGGGCTGCAGCCTGCTGCGCCCGTTCTTCGCCGCGCTCGATGACGGCGTCCAGCCGGCGGTCAACCTGCGTATCGAGGCGGCTGATAAAAAAACTCGCGACCGAGTGTATGTCATCAATACTCTGCGCGCGCTCCAGCCGGGCTTCCAGCGCGGTGATGCAGGCCAGGGCCACGCGGCGATAGCATTCCGGATCAAACAGCAGGGTTATGTTGACATTGATGCCCTGCTCGAGCAGGCTTTGCGCCACGCGAATGCCTTCAGCCGTGCCGGGAACCTTGACCATGATATTGGGCATGGCGATCAGGCTCATCAGATGCTGCGCTTCGGCGATGCTTTCCTCGATCCTGAACGCGTGGCGCGGATTGAGCTCGATGGACACAAAGCCGTCGGCATGGCCGCCTGACCGGAATACCGGCAGCATCAGCGCTGCCGCGGCTTTGATGTCATCCACGGTAATGGCCTCGTAGATTTCAGCCGTGCTGTTCGACCGGCTGCGCAGCAGGCGTATCTGGTCATCATAATCACTGCTCTTTGAAACCGCGTTCATAAAAATGGTGGGATTCGACGTAATCCCGCTGACGCCGTCTTCGACGATCATGCGCTGCAGAGTGCCGTCGGCGAGCTCCCTGCGCTGAATATTGTCAAGCCACAGGCTCTGGCCTGCCTGCGTAATAAGCGTGGTTCTGGATGTCATAACAAAGTCCTTTCAAACAAAAACGTTGCGCTGGTTGACCGGTCTATTCCCGGGGCAGCTTAACCCTGAAAACGGTCCAGTTGGATTCCGGCCGGCTTTCAAACTCGGCAATGCCGTTGTGCATGACGGTAAACAGCTTGACGATGGTAAGGCCCTGCCCTCCGGTTTCCAAACCGGGCCGCAGAGGTCCTGATCGCTCTTTAAAAATTTTTTCGCGGGCCCCGTCCGGTATGGTTCCGGTATTACCGATCGCGATCACGATGAACTCATTTTCGGCATACACATCTATCTGCAGACGGCCCTGCCTGAGCTCCTCAAGTTTTTTGTGGGCATTATCAAGCAGGTTACCGATAATGCGGCCTGCTTTCTTGCGGTCGGCCGTGATGGTACTGTCGTGCACCGTGATATTCTGTACGATTTCGACCTGCGGGGGGAAATAATACCCCTCAAGACGCTCAGCTATAAGTTCAATGATGTCGAACTGCTCCTTGCGCGCAAACGGCACACGGTCGGTAATAATATCATTGACGGTCAGCATGCTGCGGTACAGTTTTTTGTACAGCATGGTAAGCTCTTCGGCGGTTGTGTCGGGCGAGCTCAGGCGCTTGGCATAGACCTTCGCGATCGCACCGAAGGAGAGCATCTGGTTGAAGAAATCATGGCGCTCCTGCGAGCGGATCGACACCTGAATGCACAGCTCGATATCACGGGCCAGCGCGTTGCAGAAAAACAGATCATCATTGCTGAGCGGATGGGTTTCATCGGCATCAAGCACGATGATATTGGTAACCGAGTTATTCTCGTCCTTGATCGGTACGAAATACACATTGTCGATTTGATGATGCAGATACAGTCCAAGGCTGGCCCGCATGCGGGGGTCATTGCGCGCGTCGGTAATCAGCAGGGGAACCCCCAGGCGGCATACCTCATCGAAAGCCGGATGCTGATGAAACGGCAGGGTAACGCCGTAGCGGTGCTCGAACGCGTCCAGCGGATAGCCTGCGATCAGCACCGCCACAGCCTCTTCGCCGGGAGACTGCTCAATGCTGAACAGCGAACAGCGCTTTACGTTGATGGACTCGGCAATACGCGCGATCAGGAAACTGAGCACCTGGTCAAGCGACTCGGTGCGCTTCAGAATCGATATGAGCGCCTGGCGGCTTTCCTGCAGCACGAGCGAGCGTTTCTGCAGCTCGCGCTTGCGCTGCTGCGAAAGCACGTAGTTGAAACGGCTGACGATGCTGTTAAGGAGTTTGATCTGTTCGGGATAAAAGGTCTTGTTCTTTTCCTTGAAGTACAGCTGCAGAGTACCCACAAGCACGTCGATTTTCCGGGCTCCGTCGTAATCGGTCAGACGCACCGGCAGGGCCAGCATGGAATTGAACCCGCGCGCGAGAATTTTCTCTTTTTCGCGGTAGAGCGGCTCCGCGCTTATGTCAGGAACGCAGTAGTGCTCGTTCTGCTTGATGGTCAAGCCGGCCAGGGAGTCTTCGTAGGGGATCTCCTCGGCGCGCTCGTCATCCCAGTTGTACTGACCGGCGGCGATCATGCTGTTGCGCAGGGGGTCGTAGGTGCGGCAGGTGGCGCTGTGGGCCTGGCAGATCATGGCCGTGTCGCGGCACAGCACCTGCAGCAACTCCTCCTGCGAGATATCAGGGGAAATGTTGACGATGCTGTCGGCAATGCGGATGATGCGCTCAAGGTCAAGCCAGGGATTGTGTACCAGAAAAGCGATACGCGCCAGGCCCTGATCGCCCATGGTGTCGACAAAGGTCTGCATCTGCGAATCACACAGCAGATCCAGCACCGATGGGTGTTTCTGCAAAAAAACAGCCGCCTCCCTGCGACGGTCCGCAGTGGTGTAGTCCTGATCGCGCGCATCCATGGCTGGCATGCTAATACAAATTTATGTGAATGTAAAAAGAAATTCTGTTTGCGAAGGATGCAGCGCCGCATAAAAAAATTGCTTCCTTGTAAGGGGCAATGTAATATGCATATGTGTGTCCAAACGCAGATCAGCCGGCTGCGGCAATGCTGTGGCGATGCAGGTAACCGGAAGCTGTAATGAGGAGTCTGCCATGCTGGAAACGTTTATTACCCGGGGCGGCATACGCGTTGAGCGCCTGCAGGAACCGGTGGCTGTGGAAACGGCCCTGGACGAAGTGTACGCGTCCATCGACCGCGCCCGGGGCTGTATTCTGGCAAGCGATTATGAGTATCCGGGCCGCTATTCGCGCTGGGATATAGGTTTCATCGACCCGCCGGTTGAACTGGTGAGCCGCGGACGCGATTTCAGCCTGCGCGCGCTCAACCGGCGCGGCAGCGTGCTGCTTGAAATGCTCGGCGCCTGCGTTACCGGCTGCGCGGATGTTGAACGGTTCGAACAATCAGAGGGCCTGATCAGCGGCCGGGTGCGCCCGATGCAGCCGGGATTCGCCGAGGAGCAGCGCAGCCGGCAGCCCAGCATTTTTTCCGTGCTCCGGTCCCTGTGCGACACACTGGCCTGCGAGGATGAATACCTGAGCATGTTCGGCGCGTTCGGTTATGATCTGGTGTTCCAGTTCGAGCCGATAGTCTTCCGGCATGAGCGCAGCAGCGCAGGCCCGGACTGCCATCTATTTTTTGCCGACCGCATCGCCGCCATCGATCACCAGAAAAAAACCGCCTTCAGGCTGTCCTACGAATTCAGCACGTCCGGCGGCCTTACAACTGCAGGCAGTCCGGTAACCGGCGCGCGCATTCAACTGCCTCCGCCGGCCCCCCTGTCAGGCGTAGTCTGCGATCACGAACCGGGCGAATACGCCCGCAAAGTCGAGCGCATCCGGCAGGGATGCCTGCAGGGCGATTATTTTGAGGTGGTGCTCTCGCAGGAGTTCAGCACGGCCTGCGCGCACACACCCAAAGCGCTGTTCAACCGGTTGCGTTCATCCAATCCCAGCCCGTATGATTTTATAATCAATCTGGGGGCCGAGCAGCTGATCGGCGCCTCGCCTGAGATGTTCGTGCGGGTCAGCGGCCGAGAAGTTGAAACCTGCCCCATCAGCGGTACGGTCAAGCGCGGTGCCGGCCCCATGCAGGACGCCGAGCAGATCAGGCGTCTTCTGACCAGCCGCAAGGATGAAGCCGAGCTGACCATGTGCACGGATGTGGACCGCAATGACAAATCACGGGTGTGCGTGCCCGGCTCGGTCGAGCTGGTCGGCAGGCGCATGGTGGAGAGCTATTCGCGGCTGTTTCACACCGTTGATCATGTCAAGGGCATGCTGCTGCCCGGCTGCGATATGTTTGATGCGTTTCTGTCGCACATGTGGGCCTGCACCCTCACGGGTGCTCCCAAGCCGATCGCCATGCAGACTATTGAAAACCTTGAAAACAGCGCCCGGCGCTGGTACGGCGGCTGCGTGGGCCTGTTCACCTTTAACGGGCAGCTCAATACCGGCATTACGATCCGCACCATTCATGTGCAAAACGGAACCGCCCGGGTGCGCTCCGGGGCCACGCTGCTGTATGACTCGGTGCCGGAGGAGGAGGAGCAGGAAACGCGTGTCAAGGCCTCGGCGTTCCTGAGCGCGGTCACCATGCCCGCAGTTGCACAAAGCGCGCCCGAAGGCCCGCGCCCGTACGTGAAGCGGCCCGGCATGGTGTTGTTTGTCGACAATCAGGACAGTTTTGTCCACACACTTGCCAACTACGTGCGCCAGACCGGTGTTGAGGTCATCACCCTGCGGGGGGGGTTCGCTGAAGAGCGACTCGATGAACTGCACCCGGACGCGCTGGTTATCTCGCCGGGCCCCTGTACGCCCGAGAAAATGGGCGTAGTAAAACTTGTTGGCCAGGCCGTTGCACGCGGCCTGCCCTTGTTCGGTGTGTGCCTCGGACATCAGGGCATTGCGCAGTACTTCGGCGCCGAGCTGGGCCTGCTGCCCCGGCCCATGCACGGCAGGGAAACTGCTGTCACGCATACGGCGGAGGGAATATTCAAAAATCTGCCCAGCCCCATGCCCGCCGGGCGCTATCACAGCCTGTATGTCAAAAAGGACGGTCTGCCTGCCTGCCTTGAAATAACCGCTGAATCCGATGACGGTATTATCATGGCCCTGCGGCACCGTGACCTGCCGGTTTATTCGGTGCAGTTTCACCCCGAGTCGATTCTGACACTGCAGGATGATGCCGGGCTGAAACTGATCGCCAACGTGATTGATGTGCTGACTGCAAGACTATGAAATTTCAAGCAGATGCAGGGTCTCGCACTGAAAAATAAGGGGTAAAACAGGGGTGTATTTTTTATCCTGTTGAAATCGCATGCATTTTCCTCAATAATTCAGGCACCTTAATTGTTTGAAATCCGTTTATTCGCGCTAACCTACTGTATTTCCTTTACTTGCATGTTTGTGTTCAAAAACGGAGCAATCAGCTCGCAGAGGCCTGTTTATGCGGTTTTATGACTTTTCCAACAAACTTTTCCACAACCTTTAAACAATTTCTGTGGACAGCAGTGTTCAAAGAAAACACGGTCTGATTTGCAGAATGAGCAGCCCCCTGAAGCTGCCCTGCAGTTCGGAGTTTGGAGTACAGTATCCTTCCGTTCACCCTGAGCCTGTCGAAGGCAGAACGGGGCCGGGCGGATGGATGTAATTCGTTCATGGTTCGACAGGCTCACCACGAACGGGTTTGTGTTGCTTCTTTGATGGCGATGAGGAAAGTCGTCGGCAGGCGATTTTGCCATTCTGAGCGCAGCGAAGAATCTCGTTTTATTTCGGCATGTGTGACCCTTCGCTTCGCTCAGGGTGACGTTTTTTTCAATCCTGTGCGGCCGCCCCTGTGGCGGTAGATGATGTCGAGCACATCGTCAAAATAGTCGGCAAAATGGGCGCTGATGCCAGCGCGCAGATAGTCCGGCAACTCGTCGAAATCCTTCTTGTTTTCCCGGGGAAATATCAGCTCCCTGATGTTAACCCGCCGGGCGGCAATGGTTTTTTCGCGCACTCCTCCTATGGGCAGCACCCTGCCGGTCAGGGTCAGCTCACCGGTCATGGCCACGCCGGTTCGCACCGGCTTTCCGGTTGCCAGCGAATAGAGTGCCAGCGCCATGGTACTACCGGCCGATGGCCCGTCCTTGGGCGTGGCCCCGGCAGGCACATGCAGATGTACGGCATGGTCGTTGAAAAAACCCGGCTCGGTTTTGTCAACCAGCGAGCGCACATACGAATAAGCGATTTCAGAGGACTCCTGCATGACCTGGCCGAGCTGGCCGGTCTGCTTGAATGCGCCGGTTTTTGCGGGAACAGCTGTTGCCTCGATATAGAGTGTTGCTCCGCCAAGCGCGGTCCAGGCCAGCCCGAGCGCCACCCCGACCTGAGCGCGGCGGTAAAGCTCTTCAGTGGTAAAGGCCGGTTTTCCCAGATACTTCTCGATATCGGCTGCGCCGATAGCAACCCTGCCGGATTGGCCTTCGGCATGTTTGAGCGTAATTTTGCGCATGATTTTTTTATCTGGTTCTCAAGGCCGCGCACGCCGGCCTCGCGGGCATACCGGTCGATAATGGTGCGCAGGGCCCCCGCTCGAACGCTGACCTCGACGGCTGAAAGGCCGTGCTCGCGCGCCTGCTTCGGGATCAGGTACTGCTGGGCGATTTTGACTTTTTCCTGCATGATGTAGCCGGGAAGGTTGATGACTTCCATGCGGTCGAGCAGTGGCCGCGGGATGGTGTCGAGCTGATTGGCCGTGGTGACGAACAGAATTTTGGAAAGATCAAAGCGCACGTCCAGGTAGTGGTCCAGAAAATCACGGTTCTGCTCAGGGTCGAGCACCTCCAGCAGGGCGCTGGCAGGGTCACCCTGAAAACTCATGCCGATTTTATCGATTTCATCGATCATGATAACCGGGTTGGCGGTTTTGGTCTGTTTGAGGCTCTGGATGATTTTGCCGGGCATGGCACCGATATAGGTGCGGCGATGCCCCTTGATCTCGGCCTCATCACGCATGCCGCCCACGGAAAAACGGTAAAACTTACGCCCGAGGGCATTGGCAATTGAGCGGCCGACCGAGGTTTTGCCCACGCCCGGCGGACCCTGCAGGCAGATGATTGACCCGGAAACCGAGCCCTTCTTGATAATGGTGCTGATAAATTCAAGGATGCGCTCTTTGACATCGTCAAGGCCGTAATGATCGCTGTTCAAAATTTTGCGCGCGCGGTTGATGTTGATGTTGTCTTTTGAATACACCCCCCAGGGCAGCAGGGTCAGCTCGTTGAGATAGTTGCGCGACACATGGTACTCGGGCGAATGCGTGTCGATCATCTTGAGCTTGTCGATTTCCTCGCGGATAACATCGAGCACGTCGCGGGGCACATCAAGGTTCTTGAGCCGTTCCTCAAATTTTTCGATTTCCTGCATTTTGTCGTCTTTTTCAAGGCCCAGTTCCTTCTTGATGGCCTTGAGCTGTTCGCGCAGAAAATATTCCTTCTGCTGGCGGCCGACTTTTTCGCCGATCTGCTTGTGGATTTTATCCTGCATCTGAAAGACTTCGATCTCCTGCTTAAGCAGCAGCAGAAGCTTCTCGCAGCGTTTGCGCATGTCGAAGGTTTCAAGCAGATCCTGCAGCTTTGCGGGCTCAGCGGTCAGGACCGAGGAGACGAGATCGACAAGCATGTGGGGGCGCTCATAGGACACCTGCTGCAGCAGGGCCTTGAGCTGTTCCTGCAGCAGCGGGTTGACGCTGAGCAGCTCCTTGACCGAGGCCATAATGGCAAGGATATGCGGCTTGAGTTCCTCGACGGATACGGCCCGGTCGTCACTGTGATAGCGCACCTCCCAGAGCTGTACCGGCTCACGGACAGCAACACGAACCCGTTCAAAGCGCTGCAGGCCCTGCACCACAATCTGCACGCTTTCCTCGGAAACCTGGCTGCAGCGGTAAATGCGCGCAACCGTGCCGACCGTGTGCAGGCCGGATGCAAGATAATTCTGTTCGTTAAGCCCGGAAATCATCACAAGGCCCAGCAGCCCGTTGTGTTTTTCAATCGCCTCGCGGATTATTTCCAGGAACTTTTCGCCGGAAAATGTCAGCGGCAGCATGAAATGCGGAAAAACGGGGCGCGGGTAGACGGGCATGACCGGTATGCGGTCAGGCAGCACTTCCGATACCAGCACCAGTTCCTGCGCGCCGGTTTTTTCAGACGGGGTTTCCTGATCTGCCTGCGGGCTTTCGGTTTCTTTTTCAGCCATCTGCGCATGTCTCCTGTCCGCCCGGCCCAGTCGCCGAGCAGGTGTGCAGCGATCTGCATCCGGGATTGCCGTTTCCCGTGCGCCCGCCAAGCGGAACGCACAACAACAATAACCACTCAAGCGTACAAAATCAAGGCGGTTGTGCCCCGCCGGAAGCATCCGGGCACGGCGGCGGGAAAGAGATTTGGGGTCACATGCCCCCTATTACACGCGCAAGGACGTTGAGGCACTATGACCTCGGGCGGGACACTACTGGGCCTCTCACTGAATTTTGCAATCTGGATAAAGGATGATTGGTGGCCGCAATCGGCATGCCGGATAATGATAACGATCAGGTGCAGGGTTCGCGCAGGTGAGATCTCGCCGTTTTTACAAATGCCGTTTTCGGCACACAGCAGTGGTGCGCCTTGAAAAAAATAAAATTTCTATCTCTTTGACATTACATAATTTTTTTTGCTTGACAGGAGCACTATAGGATGTCCCGATTAACATCCGTCCTGACCGTTATTTAAAGACAGCGTCAAAAAAAGCATCCTTTGCAAGTTTCGACTGCCAGGCCCGATGCCTTTTAACAGAATCAATATCTCTGCTCTTCATCAGGGCAAGAAACCGGTTTGTTTCAACCGCCCCGAACCTGTTCAGAAGAGTATTGACGGCATCACTGATGAGCTTTTCCTCTTTTACATACGTGCTGGTTCTCATAGTACATCCTCACTGGAAACAAATTCTACAGGGCTTACTGCGACAACTTCCACACCATGGCGTCGGCATTTTTTTAAAAGCCTGTCATCACATGATATAAAATAATCTGCTGTTGCTTCAGCGAAGGCAATATGGGCGGCATCAGCGACACCGAACGTTTGTGCATGAAGGTGTTCTGCGCGCGCTTTCATTTTTCTTATATCGCCTTTTGCTTCTTTACTGTACTTTTTCAGCAGGGCAAGCAGCTCATGCCGTTCCTGCATATCCGCAATTGCATTAATCTCTTCTCTATGAACCGGTGAAGCCACCATCTGATATTGGCCGTTTTGTACAGCCTGGAGGATAAGGTAGTATGCATCAGTCTCCAGGCGGGTTCGCATGATATTTTGATCATCAAACGGCCGGCACAGCGTGCATACATCGAGGTATAGTATTTTTGGTCTGCCTTCCTGCATGGCATAAGCCTAACACATGTACAATCTAATTTAAAATAATTTCAGCCGGATTTTTAACACGGGTCCGGCAAACCTATCATGCATTTTTTTACAGGCCCCGTGTCTCCGCTCAGCCGAGTCAGCACTTACAGCCGTCTTTTTGATGCCAAAAAGAGCACTCTAAACCCAGAAATCGGCTGATTTTAAAATTTTTATTCAGGTATTCTGAAAGGTTGTCTCAAAAAATCGCGGTCCGACCCGAAGACCGCGAGCATGGCAGCTACCGCCACGCCGCAATCGATCACAGCTCTCTGCCGGATGTGTCTCACAATTCGTGATAGTCGCCTGGTTTATCAATGTATGGACGCCCCCGGTTATTTACTTATTTAAGGATGTCCCGGTCACCGCCTAGCATGGTTGCGCAACTAAGGGCCTTGTCCGGAAGTCCGGGCACAGGCTGTGACTCCTCAGGCAAAAAACCGTCTTTACCTATTTAAGGGATGTCCCGGTCACCTCCCGATGCTTTTTCTCTTCATAAAGCTGCTGCAGGGTCTGTATGATTTTTTGAGTGACCATGCCGAAACTATGTATTAAGGTTTTGTTCCCTCAGAAAGGATTGCAAGGTAGTTTTCATAGACATACCGCTTATCCCTTTTTCGACCCGTTATTTCTTTCAAAATCCCCGCATTCTCAAGCTGCGCTACAAGCGTAGAAGCCGATTGAAAAGATACGTTGAACTCGCGGGCAATATCTTTCACCGCAACATAGGGCGTGGAGAACAGCTGTTCAAGAATACCAACCGCAAGGGGCGAAGATATCTTTTTCCGCCACAGCAGGCTTCTATGAGCACCCTGAAGTTCAAGAATTTTTTTTGCCGTTTCCATGGCCGACTCCGCCGTTTCCGAAACACCCTTGAGAAAAAAGGCGAGCCACTGCTCATAGTCGCCGGATTGGCGCACCATGGTGAGCCGGTCATAGTATTCCTGCCGGTTTCTCTTAAAAAAATAGCTGAGATATAAAAGCGGCCTGTGCAGCACACCTTTCCAGTAAAGATACAATGTTATAAGCAGCCGCCCCAGCCGCCCGTTGCCGTCAAGAAACGGATGTATCGTTTCAAACTGGTAATGGATCAGCGCGCAGTCTATAAGCACGGGCAGGGCCTGCGCCTGGTGGAGGTATATTTCAAGCTCGCCCATTGCCTTTTCAGCTTCATACGGAGGCGGCGGAACAAAGGTTGCGTCACTCAGCATACGGCCGGCAGGGCCTATCCAGTTTTGTGATTTTTTAAATTCTCCGGGCGTTTTTCCTCTACCCCGGGTCCCGTCAAGCAGCACGGCATGGATTTCCTTCAGCAACCTGATGCTCATGGGAAAACTGCCAAGCCGCTCAATGCCGTAATTCAGCGCCTTAACATAATTGATTACTTCGGACACATCGTTGATGTTTTCCGGTTTCTCGCCGCTTTCATATTCAAACAGATCCTCAAGGGATGCCTGCGTGCCCTCGATCTGGGAACTCAGCAATGCCTCTTTGCGCACATACATGGAAATGAAAAGATCAACATTGGGCAGTATGTACCCCATGCCGTCAAGGCGCGCCAGGCTCATATCCGCCCTGGAAAGAAGGTTTTGAAGCTCGCCTTCTATTTTTACCGGCGGCATGGGCGGAAGTATGGCTGGTATAAAAGCCTTATAACCTGTTGGTTGCTGTATATATGAACCACTTCTATTCATGTTTAACCTGCTCGCTATTCATGATTACTTGAATAGTATAGCCTAAACGCCCGTGCTATTCAAGTAATCTTGAATAGCACGGGCAAAAAAAGAGGATTATTCAAGTTTGATGGAATCGTAAAAAGTCCCAGCTGTCACCCTGAGCGAAGCGAAGGGTCTCCTAACGCATTGAAAAGACGAGATTCTTCGCTTCGCTCAGAATGACAAAACAGACTGATTATGACTTTTTACGAGTGTGTCAAGTTTAGCGGAATTATTAACCATTTAACATCCAACATTTCTTTATTCTTCCCAACTTTTTTACATATTTTGCCTGTCACCTGTTACTCTTTGCGATTGCAGCATCTGACTTGCGCACCGCCAATGCTCCCTTTTTATCGAAAGACTGCATCCCCATGAGCGGCAGCGCGGCATCGGCCCGGCGATAAATCAATTCTGCGGCCGTCTGATGGCTGATGGCCCAGAGAAGCTTGTTCTGCACAATCTTGAAAAACTCGATGGTTTTTTCATCCCCCGGATCGTAATCAATGCTTGTCGCGTATATGTCCTTGATCTTCTGATAAAAAAACCGCTCGGAGATCCGAATTTCCCGGATGCGTTCCTGCAGCTCCGTAAAATAGTTCATGGAGTTGCCGGTTTTGAATCGTTCGTCGTTCAGGGCGAATCCTTTGACGATGTATTCCCGCAGGCGCTGGGTGGCCCAGATGCGAAACTGAGTGCCCTGAAGGGATTTCACCCGGTAGCCGACCGAAATGATCACATCAAGATTGTAAAATTGAACATCACGGGACTGTGTTTTGCCTGCCATTGCCCCGTGTGGAGTGGTTGTCCGGAAATTCCGGACAACCACATGCTCATCCAGTTCACTCTCGGCAAAAATATTACGGATATGCTCGGAAATGGTTTTTTTGCTTTTTCCAAAAAGCCGGGCCATATGGTCCTGCGTGAGCCAGACCGTTTCGTCCTCAAGCCGGACGTCGAGCCGGATGTTTCCATCAGGATTCTGGTAGATAATAATTTCCGAATTTGTCATAGACGCTTCTCTGGTTTGCTGCATCAAGGTTCACCGGCTCCAACTTCCCGCCGGACATTTCTCAGATAATAGTCGCAATCCGGCCGGAATACTTGCATGTTTTCTCATGCGGTGAAAAATATAGTGACATAACGCGCCTGTCACCTGTTGTTTGATTTTCGATCTGCAATGTATGAACCATTTGCTTTTTTAGTTTTCGTTTAATTCAAACTCACCTCGAGTCAGCAGCACTTCCTTATGCCAGAAAAGAGCGTCTTTGTGGGGTAAAAAGGCCTCATCGTCAGAGCACCAGTAGAATCACCATCAAATATGACATATGAAGATTTGACCCCCAGAACCCATGGTTTTATTCTTCAAAAAAACAGGCAAGGTAAATTATGCAGTTCACAACTTTTTACATAGTTTGCCTGTCCCCTGTTCTCTTTCCTGGATTTGCGGATTTTATATACATTCAAAACAAAGGACATAGTTTGCCTGTCCCTTATTCTTTCTCGCCGCCTGAAAGTCGGGCTGTTGAATCAGCGCCGCAATAATGGATTGACGCAATCCGGCTGATGTAGTAGATTGTAATACAGGAGGTGCGCCATGAGAACCGTTCTTTCAATCAGCCTGCCCGGCAAAATTGCATCAGAGCTTGATGCCTGCGCAAAATCAACGGGTAGGAACAAAAGCGACATCGTTAAAGAGTCGATCAGCCAGTACCTGTGGGAGACAAAGTATAAAGCCGTGCGCAAAAGCCTCGGCGCAAAGGCGAAAAAAGCGGGCCTTGTCACCGACGAAGATATCTTCAGAGCTGTTTCGTGAAGGCGGTCTTCGACACCAATGTGCTGATCTCGGCATTCGTTGCCGAGGGCGTGTGTTCAAAGCTGCTTGTGCGGGCCCGCAAACGTCAGTTTCTCCTCACGACCTGCCCCTTTATTCTTGGCGAATTCCAGAGCATACTTCACGGCAAACTCAAGGCCACAAAAGCGGAAATCGAGGCAGCTCTTCAGCTGCTGCATGAGGCTGCGCAGAGTGTGGTGCATCCTGAGCATACCGCCGCCGGTACATGCCGTGACAGCGATGACGATAATGTGCTCGATTGCCTTATCGCATCCGACGCCGATTATCTTGTTACCGGTGATGCCGATCTGCTCACGTTGAAAACATTCGCCGGCAAGCCCATCATCCGGCCCCGCGACTTTGAAATGCTTTTCTCGGATTGATCCTGCCGCAGCCTGCCCGGCACATCGTTAAACCAGCCTTTTTGATGCAGAAAGGCATATTTTGCCTGTCCCTTTTTGTCCTTTCTCTTTATGTTTATAGTTATTCAACTAATTCAACAACGTCCCCCTCTTCCTTCCGGGTTCAACCTTGTTACATCGCTATCGGGATCGCTATCGAAATCGCAAAATAAATCCGTCCCCCTTATTTCTCATTCCCGAAAAACTTATTTACTTATTTAAGGGCGTCCCGCTCGCCATCCCTTTTCTGTGGTCTTTAAAGGGCGCTGTCCCCTATACCCCGTGGTCTTTAAAGGGCGCTGTCCCCTATACCCCTATACCCCAAAGACATATTTTGTCCCCTTGTCTCTTCTTCAGGAATGACGGCAGGTTGCCTCAAACAATCCTGGTCCGCCCCCGATACAAACATCGTTTCAAAAAATAAAATTCTAATAATTGATCCTCCCCACCCGCAAATCACCAAACCATGTAACATACCCAGCTGGCTTTAGCAGATCGAATGTATAGAATTGCTTTGTATCGGGCTTATATTCTGCCGGAAAGTTTCCCGGCAATGGTTCCAGCAGCTTTGCGTTCACTGATTTAAAATGCGCTTTTGCCCATTCGGCTTTGGCCGGTGTGGCTTCGTCCTGATCGTCATCGGATTTTATTTCCACAACACGAATCAGTGTTTCGCAGCCCTTATCTTGCAGATCTCTCAGTTCCACCAAATAGTCAGCTTCGGCTTTTTTCTTTAACAGGGCAATATAGTAATCCAGATTTATTTTGATGAAAAAGTCAGGATTGAACCCATGGCGCACGCGGTCTTTGCCGCCTTTCCAGTATTCATAATCAATAGAGTAAAAACCTTTATCGGGCGCTTTGATCCAGGCGTCCAGATATTGCTCATGTTCCAGCAGCCGGAAAACAAATTCCTTCTCAGGATAGTGTGAAACTAACACAGTGCTTTGCGGTGATTTCAAAACCGATGGATTAACGATGTATGGCGGCCGGTCGTCATTTTCTATGATCGCCCGCACATATTCGCCATGTTTTGCCAAAAGGCCGGTAGAATCAATAAAGCTAAAGGCTTGCTGTCGGCTTGGCTGTTCTTTTGGTGCGCGAGTTGCCATCAGATATTTGATCAGGATTATTGAGCGATCATCAAGTTCATCTTCATAAGATTCACTGATAAAAGCCGTGGCGTCGCGTTCCAACTCGCCTATGCGCAGCGATCCACGTTCCATGTCTGCCGTAACGGCCGGAACAAGGTCGCCTGTGACGTTTTCAAATACGCGTCGTTTCGTGCCGCGCGGCAGGAACTGGTTGAAATACAGCTCAATCTGTTTCCGGTTATCGTCCGTCAAACCGTCATAGGGAATGTCTGCCTTTGCCATCGCCGCCAGAATCGCGTCGCGTATATCATCTTCTTCGGGACAACGGTCGTGTTCACCGTTGCCGAAATCAAAATGAATGCCCTCAAATTCACGCATCTTAAAACGGCGGTAGCGTTCATCAACCATACTGTCCACCGTGACGGTTTTCTTTTGCAGAACATACTTATCCGTACCCTTAATGCGCTCAATGGTCACGTTTTCGTCAACGCTGTATTTGGTCAGGATTAATTCGCGCATGAACAACGTGGGCTCTTCCGGCAGCGTATTATCTTCCAGGCGCGTACCGGAAAGGTAGTTCAGATTAAAAAGCGTAAAGTGGTGCCGACCCCGCCAGTTTTCATCATCGAGCTTTTTGAGCGGTTCCGTGGTGATATACATATCCGCATTGGTGACCGCGTCCATCAGCTCGCGTATATGATTGGCGAACCTTTCGTGATTGGTCACCGTCAGCATCGGATATATCTGCTGAATATCAACGGCCAAAACCTTGCGCGGAATACGTAATCCGCGTCCCAGCACCTGCGAGATCAGCAATTTTGAATTGAAAATGCGCTCCTCCATCGGAACGATCTGAAAAACGTTGTCCACATCCCAGCCTTCCAGCAGCTTGCCGACTGAAAAAATAAATTCGACCTTGCCGCCCACTTTATCCGGGTTTGTTTCTTCGATGTTGTCCAGCTCCTGCTTATACTCCGATGAAGAAACATTGCTAATGACGCAAATCACACGCGCCCTCGCCATCTGGTCGAGTTCCGCTTCTGAGCCTTGAACACCATTTTCTTCTTTCTCCCATTTGGCCAGAAAACGAATGAACTCCTCGGAACGCGTTTTGGCATTGGCCTGCGTGGGACAATAAAAAACCGTAATGGGCTTAACCTGCCTTTGGCCTTTTCTTTTATAGGCATACGTTTCAGCATTTTCGAAGTGTTTTTGCAGGACTACGGCAAAGCGCTTATCCGTTGTCCATTCCATTTCTCCGTTATCCGTTTCCACATTGATGATGGGATTGACGTCTTTGATATATTTTTCATTAATCGCAGTGCGGATATTGTAATCAAAAATCACATCGGCAAAGTAATCGTTCTGATTGTAGGGTGTGCCCGTAAAGCCGATATGCCGTGTAATTTCATTATTCTTTTTCAGAAACTGCATCCAGAGCCGTTCGGCCTTTTCATCGGTCTCCCGGCCACCTCCCGCTTCTACTTCCTGATCAAGCTCCAGAGAGTGCCGAATGGCGTTAAAATTCAGGTGCGAATAGGCATGATGGATTTCGTCACCCAGCACCAGCACTTCTTTGGTGTTTTTGAAAAGCGTATCGCGGATGCCGCCCACGGTATAAATGGCGTTGATATTTTCAATCGTGATGCTACCGTCGGGAATAGCGTCGTTATTGGTCAAAAGGTCAATGGCTTTGCCCTGATATTCTTTGGGCAGCAGGTCATTCCAGGCTTTGCGGTTCATAAAATCTTCAAACTTATCGCGCAAACCCTCTTCGATGATTGTGGATGACGGCCCCAGCACTAACACCCGTTTGGTGAGTCCCATCACGACGGAAAGATAAGCCACAGCAAAAATGACATAGGATTTTCCCGTGCCGGTAGCCATGTGCACAACGCCGGAAAGACGGTCGGCCAGCGGCAAATGACCCAGCATCATTTCTTCGGAGCCGAACCGCTCCCGGATATGCTCTTTACGGGCAAAGTTTTCTCTGGCCAGAGCGGCAACATTTTTATACCCGCCGCCCCACAGATAGATCATCGTGGTCTTGATAGCGTCATATTGATACTCGCGCCCGCCGGTCACCGCGCGAACATATTCTTCAATATCGGAAAAGCGGAACTTGTCGTAGCTGCATTTGCGCAGATTAACATCCAGCGTATGTTCGGAAAGATTGAGCTTTTCGACCGACTGAATCCTGCGCGTTCGTCGAGGTGGCATAATTATTCCAGATTATAGGGTTTGGATTCGTTGCCGTGACGGTCAATGGCAATAATACCAACGCTTTTCGTGAGTCCCTCAAAAATGACCTTGCCGTCTTCGGCAATGTCTGTTGCAAAAATGGTTCTGTCCATATCAAAGGGTTTGCCGGGTTCATAATCCAGATCAACCAGCAGCATTGCCAGACCCGAAAAGCCCGGAAACTTCCTGCCTTCCCTGTCCAGTATTTTTGTTTCAAACGTGCACAGTTTAAAGCCTTTGGCACAGCGCTTGGCCTTGATCTTGACATCGTCGTTGAAGTAAAAGGCGGTGGAGGTGATGAGATTGTTCACATTGGCCTGTGAGCTGGGTTGTTCACAGAGCACAAAATTGCGGGAGATGTCTTCCAGCACTTTGTAGGGGAACGGTTTGATCAGAAAATGGATATCTCTGCCTTCCTGATTTTTAATCGTCGTATCGCCCACGTTGGTGCAGCTCTCCGGCGTGATGATGTAGTAGTCACCCTTCAAACGCCCGCCTGCCTGCGTGGCAATACCGCGCAGATAGGTCTCATCAATTTTAACCTTTCTGAGGAACTCGTCGTCCCAGATCGGATAGACTTCCACCGGATGGTTATCCCAAAGAGCGTAGATATTGGCCAGACGGTATTTCTTTGCTTTTTCTTCATCGCGCACCAAGCCGAATAAGCCCAGCACAAAATCGATATAGGTTTCCTTATGCTTGCGCAAATCCATGACATGCGAAAAATCATACGCGCCGGAGGAGACAACGCAAAATGGGTTGGGTGCTTTCTTATAGGGATCGCCTTTTTTCACGATGACTTCGCCGTCTTTATCCTGCTCATCCACCAACGCCTTGGACTCGCCGATGCGCAGTAAACGCCTTTGCATGGTGTAAATGGCGTGCTTGCCAAAATCGCAGGTAATCCAGCGGCGACCAAGCTTTTCGGCTACTGCAGCAGTTGTGCCAGAACCGCCGAAAATGTCCATTACTAAATCGCCAGTGTTTGATGAAGCATTTATCATTCTTTCGAGAAGTACTTCTGGTTTTTGCGTTGGATAATCAACTCGCTCAGAGGTAGCGGAACCTACTGATGGCAAGTCCCAAACATCTCTACTATAAACCATTGAGTACTGTAAACCGGTTTCAGGGTCGATTTTAAAATCCGACTTTTTAAAACCATATTTATGCATCATAAAAGATTTTTCTTGCTGTGGATTAAACACCCATTGGACAGACTTTGCATAAAATAATAAAGTATCATGTTTTTGAGCCCACCTGTCTTTTGAGGCGCCACCTGTTTTATAAAACCATATCACCTCATTTAAATAATTATCTTTCCCAAATATCTCATCCATAATGATCTTCGCATAATGGCTCATTTTCTGGTCAAGGTGTAGATAAATGCTTCCGTCATCGGCCAACAGTTCACGCATAAATATCAAACGCTCACGCAAGCTCTCAATAAACTCAGCTGTTGCAACTTTATCGCTATAACTTCGTTCACCGTTTTTACCACCAAAATCGCTCTTCGTCGCAAACGGCGGATCAATATAGATAAGTTTCACTTTGCCTTTGACTTTGTTTTTGATCAGCAGATCAACATTGCGGTAACAGGTTTTTAAAAATTGGAGATTGTCGCCCTGAACGATCATGTTCTTCCATTCACCGTTTTTCGTTTCGCCCAGGCAACGCACGGTTTGCAAAGGCGCGGCGCCGATGCCGGCGTGGGCTTCCGCAAGGATGGCCGCCTTTGAGCGCTTGCCTGCGTATTCCAGTGTAGGGATTTTCGCGCGGTCGAGCGCCTGCACGTCAAACTTTTCCGCTGTGCCGGGGAAAAGTTTTGGCAGCAAGTCCGGCTTGGGCTCAACGCCCTTATTAATCGCCTCAATAAGATTGGCTTTTTCATCCGGTGTTAGATTAACTTTAGCCATTGACTCTCCATTCTCCTTTTTTAGCAGACCCTGTGCGCTCAAGAATCCCCATTGCTTTTAATTTAGCAATATTGTCTTCGATTTTTCTTTGTGATATGCCAATCAAACCAGACAATTCCCGTGCGGAGATTGATGGTTTTTTCCTGATATGCTCAATCATTTTTTGCTGGTTTAATGAAAGTCTTTCTCCGACCCTATCTCCGACCTTTCCTCCGACCCTATCTCCGACCTTTTTCTCCCCGCTTTCGCCCGGCGCCGCCTTGCAAAAATGGACAGAAAGCCCTCCGAACTCTTCGCGAAATTCCGGTTCGGGCAATCCGGCTTTTTTGCATTCATCCACAATCTTGACTGTGCCGCGGCCCCAGGCTTCAATCATACCCGCCTTGAAAAAGACATCGGCCAACAGCTCATTGCGCGGTCGGGACAGATGCCATTTCTTTAAATCGTCCACGCCAATGCCGGGCGGCAGTCCGCCTTCATTCCAGAGATTGAGGCTTTCCGGATCAATGCGAAGCTGAGTATGCGCGCCCATGTAATTGCGATGAATCACGGCGTTGATAATAGCTTCACGCAAGGCCTCTTCCGGATATTCCATATTGTCTTTGCGGTAAATGCCATCATAGGTGATGTTGGAAAGCAGATATTTGACCCGTAACACTTCAATCGCCTTATCCACTTGGTCGAAAAGGTTACCCTCAATATCATCTGTGCTGATCAGATCAGTGGAGCTTACAAATTTGCCGACTTTGATATAAGCGGTTGTGTGAAATTTCTTTGGGTTTTTCCCGAAAAGCAAAATGGCGGCGCGGCGCAGTTTGCCTTTTTCCAGAAGGTTTAACTTCTGGAGTATTGCCGGAGCGCTTTTTTCGCCAGTAATCTGCGGAATTTTTTTAACGGCCAGCTTGCGAAATTTGTTGATGGCGGCTGTGTCGATGTCTTTGAGTGTTGCTCCCTCTTCGATAAAGCCGTCCCAGGATCGCCCGGATTTCTGCATCAGCAGTTCCACAAGCTCGTGACCCTTGATTTCAATCGAGGAACTGCCGCTGCGTGTAAAAAAACGGCCATGATAAGAAATCGGCGCGGAAGACGGAGCAACCGCTACTTCAATAATATCCTTACCGGCTTTCTTCTTGATGGTTACATCGGGAGTAATGCCCAGAATGTCTTTTGTTTTATTGGGGATGTCGTCAAGGTATGTATCCGCAGCCTTCACGCCCACCGGTTTTCCCGTATCGTTAATGCCGATAAAGAGTTTGCCGCCTGCGGTATTCGCAAAGGCGCAAATAGTTTTCAAACAGTTATCATTCCAGGCCTGCTTGAACTCCGTATTCTGATTCTCAACCCTGCGCATAACCATCCTTGATTGCACCTGAATACCTGAATTTTGCACGCAACTGCAGATTTCAAGCAGCTGAAATTGATTTTTCCCGCCTGTTGAATCTTCGATTTGTCGCCCGGCACTCTCTTTAATCAAACATCTCAGCTCATTTTCGCTGCTGTGTGCCGGGGTGGTACGTTTTAACGCCGGTCGTGCAAAAAATTTTTTGCACTCAGCAGGTGTTCAATGAAAATCGGCACTG
>VGSH01000004.1 GCA_016875025.1 Deltaproteobacteria bacterium | reverse complement strand
GCGGCTTCGCGAAACATCATGGCATGACAGTCGATGCAGGGGTTCATGTTCTTGCCGTACCCGTGCGGCGGATGTTGCAGCATGGCAAAATGGATATCGGTAATGTCGATCTCGTGCAGGGGAATGGAAAGCTGCGCAGCAGCTAGCCGGGCGCGCTCCGGGCCGAAGAAGGGCGTTATGAACGTAACGGCCTCGACCTGAAGCTGCTTTTGCTCCTGCAGGAGCCGTGCGGCCAGGATGCTGTCGAGTCCGCCGGACATGAGGCCGAGGGCGATAAACATTACTATACCTTCACGATTGTTGAATGTTGCAGAACGCGGTTTTTTCTGCACGTATGGTAGGGGCACGGCATGCCGTGCCCCTACAAATGATGTCGTGCGCGGGTTGGTGCCGGTTTATTTACTGATGCGCTCGAGGCCGCCCATGTAGGGCCGCAGAACCTCGGGGATGGTGACGCTGCCGTCGGCCTGCTGGTAGTTTTCGAGCACCGCGACCAGGGTGCGGCCGACCGCCAGGCCCGAGCCGTTCAGAGTGTGCACCAGCTCCGTCTTATTGCCGCCCTTGCGCTTGAAGCGGATGGAGGCCCGGCGGGCCTGGAAATCTTCGAAATTGCTGCAGGATGATATTTCGCGGTATGCGTTCTGCCCCGGCAGCCAGACTTCGATGTCGTAGGTCTTGGCTGCGGAGAATCCGAGATCTCCGGTGCACAGGCTTACCACGCGGTAGCTGATGTTCAGCTTCTGCAGGATCGTTTCGGCATTTGCGAGCAGCTTTTCGAGCTCAGCGTAGGAGTCCTCCGGCCGGGTGAACTTGACCATCTCGACCTTGTTGAACTGGTGCTGGCGAATGAGGCCGCGCGTATCTTTGCCGTAGGAGCCGGCCTCGCTGCGGAAGCAGGGCGTGAAGGCCGTGTAGAGGCAGGGCAGGTCGTCTTCGCTCAAAATTTCCTGCTGGTGGATATTGGTGAGCGGCACCTCGGCGGTCGGTATCAGGAAGTAGTCCGCTGCCTCAATTTTAAACAGGTCCTTTTCAAACTTGGGCAGCTGGCCCGTGCCGGTCATGGCGCGGCGGTTGACCATCAGGGGCGGCAGCACTTCGCAATAGCCGTGCTCGGTTGTGTGCACATCGAGCATGAAGTTGATCAGGGCGCGTTCCAGTCGCGCACCTGCGCCCGTGAGCAGGCTGAAGCGCGCGCCGGTCATGCGCGCGGCCCGGTCAAAGTCCAGAATGCCGAGCTGTTCGCCGATATCAAAATGCTGGCGGGGCTCAAAATTAAGCTGCGGGATCGCTCCCCAGGCGCGCACCTCGGTGTTGTCCTGCTCGTCTTTGCCAACGGGTACCGAGGTATGCGGGATGTTGGGCAAACTCATCAGGCATGCGTCGGTCTGCTCTTCGATCTGCTTGAGCGAGTCTTCAACGATTTTGATCCGCGAACCGACCTCTTTGAGGACAGTGAACTGATCCGGAGACACATCCCGGTTTTCCCGCTTACGGCGCGCGATTTCCTCGCTGGCGCGGTTGCGCTCGGCGCGCAGGGTCTCGATTTCCTGCAGGCCGCGCCTGCGCTGAGCGTCGAGTTCCAGAAAACCGCCCAGGTCAAAGTCCATGTTGCGGTCGGCAAGCATTTTCTGGATCGTATCGCTGTTGTCGCGGACGAATTTGACATCAAGCATGGCGAATTTCCCTCAGGCTGTTGAAAAAGGCTCATCTGCTGCGGTGCGCTACACCGGGTTATGGTAGGTGCACGGCATGCCGTGCACCTTCTACAAATGATAAAGCGCGACTTGCATCTGGGTATTTTTGAGCAGCTTTTATAAAAATATCTTTTTAAGACCCCTTCGGGAGATCAAGAAGTCGGAGCTTCCAGCCAGGTTTGAAACTCTTTGCGGCCCCCGGATTTCCATTTTTTACTCAGCACACTGTCAAGAAAGCGCGCGAAACAGGCATCGATAAAATCATTGAGCGCGCTGATGGCGATGATGCGGCCGTGAAAGCGCTCGTCGATATCATCCGCGTCCGGCAGGTCGATTTTCAGGCCGGTCACTTCCAGGCGGTCGGCCCGCAGGCTGAAGCACCAGGTGTTCTCGCCCTTTTCCAGCCGGAAGCGCGCCTCGCGCACCTTTTTGCCTGAGCGGATCGCATTTTTCAGATCGTCGCTCGTGAACGTGTCACCTGAGAATGATACGCAGCCCGGCGGGTCCGTGGCATCGTCTTCAAGCGCGGCCCTGCGGTCGATCCAGAGCTCAAAGATCTCGCCGCCCGCCTCGATCCGGCCGGCGCATGCGTCGCTTTGATAATACAGCCAGGTCAGAAACTCTCGGCCGATTGCGCTCAGTTTTTCGTGCTGTTCATCCATGGTGTATGGTCAGAAACTGGGGTTGTTTTTCAAGGGTTTCTTCGGTTTCTGGCCGCAGGGCGGCGGCAAGCACCGCCGGTGTCAGGGCTTTGAGCTTCAGGTCGAAAGAGCGGTAAAAGAATGCCACGAATTCCTCATTGGCTTTCTTTGAGGTTGAAAAAAACAGCACCTCTCCGGCCGTCGTGTTCCAGCAGACATCAAACACCGCGGGCAGGGGCAGGACTTTTTTCAGCAGGCGCTGCAGCTGCTCTTCGCGGATATCGTTTTTTTCTTTTTTGCTGAGACGCTCGCGGCCGGCCTGCTCCCTGTGCTTGAGTTCTTCGCGCAAAATCGCGGCTTTCAGGGCGATCGGCGGTATGCGGCGCGTGTCAATGCGCAGGGCGAATACCATGTAGGGGTCCTTGGCAAAGTGCATGTCGTCGAATTTCGTGAGCGACATGTTCTCGGCCGATACCCAACCGGTCGACTTGTCGGTCAGTGTGCCGGGATCGATTTCATGAAACACGTGCCACTGCAGCTTTTCAAGCGCGAACGGCTTGACAGCTGCGGGAACATCGCCCGTGACGCGGTAGCGGGTATAGCTGGCAGAGCCTGAAAAAAGTCCCATGAAGTGATGCGCGCTTTCTGTGCGGCCGAGCAAGCCGGTGTGGTTAAAAAAAAGATAGTACCTGTTCGATGGCAAAAATTCAAGCACAAATCCGGGGGTGGTTAGTTCGGAGTTGGGAGTTCGGAGTTCAGAGTCTGTAGTTCAGGGCATTTTCTTTTTTTTATTATAGCCTTACAGGCAGTGTCATCTCGATCCCTTCGGCTGAGCTCAGGGCAGGCTCCGGAAGATATCCTGCTGTTGTGTTGGTGCAAAAACACAGATTTCTCAGTCGCTCCGCTCCTTTCGAAATGACGATCCGGTTGCGTTATTTGAAAAAATGCCCCAGGGTTGTGAATTGTGTGGTACGCACGGGGCGCCCGGCTGGCTATGCTGAGAAGGCGCATGTTTCTCCGTGCCCCAAACTCCGAACTCTAGCAGGCTGTTGAAAAACGCCCATCTGCTGCGTTGTGCTCATCATTCGTCACTGCGGCGTACGGCAAAGTACGCCTCATTCCTGATGATTTCGCACGCCTTGCATTCGAGCGTTTTTGAACAGCCTGTATAAAAGGACTTTTTCAACAGCCTGCCAGGGCAGCCACAGGTGCCCCTACGCTCCGAACTCCCAACTCCGAACTCCAAACTGATCACTGCGCCAGGGGCTGCGGCGAAGGGCTCTCTTCGGGCCGGTAGAACGCTTCCACGCCGGGTTCTTTCGTGAGGAAATTCTCGGGATGCGAGGGCAGCAGGGCCAGCTTCAGGACTTCATCGAGATGCTCCACCGTGACAACCGCGATAGTGTTGAGTATTTTCTCCGGGATGTCTTTCAGGTCTTTTTCATTATCCTTCGGGATAAGCACGGTCGTGATCAGCCCGCGGTGGGCCGCGAAAATTTTTTCCTTCAGGCCCCCGATCGGAAGCACGCGCCCGCGCAGGGTGATCTCGCCGGTCATGGCCACGTCCCTGCGCACGGGAATGCGGGTCAGGGCCGATACGATCGAGGTGGTGATGGCGATGCCGGCCGAAGGGCCGTCCTTGGGAGTTGCGCCCTCGGGCACATGGATGTGCAGGTCGATTTTCTGGTAAAAATCCTTTGCCAGTCCCAGCAGCTCGGCGCGCGAGCGCACGTAGCTCATCGCGGCCCGGGCCGACTCGGTCATGACGTCGCCCAGCTTGCCCGTAATAATGAGCTCGCCCTTGCCCGGCATGGTGGCGACCTCGATCATCAGCAGTTCGCCGCCCGCCTCGGTCCAGGCAAGGCCGGTGGTGATGCCGATTTTATCTTTTTCCTCAGCCACGCCGTGGCGGAACCGGGCAATGCCCAGGTAGGCGTCCACCTGGGCCGCATCGACGGTGACGGTGGCCGCTTTTTTGTTGCGCACCACCTCGGTTGCCACCTTGCGGCAGATTGAGGCCATCTCGCGCTCCAGGTTGCGCACACCGGCCTCGCGTGTGAAATGGCGGATGATGTGCAGGATGCCGCCATCGGCGAATGCCAGGTTTTCCGGGCTGAGCCCGTTGGCCTCGATCTGCTTTTTGTACAGGTAGTTCACGGCGATGGCCAGCTTTTCGCTTTCCATGTAGCCCGGGATGCGGATGATTTCCATGCGGTCCTGCAGTGCCGGGGGGATGCCCTGCAGGGTGTTGGCGGTGGTGATGAACATAACCTGCGACAGGTCGTAGTCAATATCGATATAGTGATCGTTGAACGTGTTGTTCTGCTCGGGGTCGAGCACTTCGAGCAGCGCGGCCGAGGGGTCGCCGCGAAAATCCATGCTCATTTTGTCGACTTCATCAAGCAGAAAGACGGGATTGTCCTTGCCGGCTTTCTTGATGCACTGCAGGATCTTGCCCGGCAGCGCGCCGATATAGGTGCGGCGGTGGCCCCTGATTTCAGCCTCGTCGCGAACCCCGCCCAGGCTCAACCGCACAAACGTGCGCCCCGTGGCGCGCGCGATTGATTTTGCCAGCGATGTCTTGCCCACGCCGGGCGGCCCGACAAAGCACAGAATGGGGCCCTTGATTTTTTCAACCAGGCTCTGCACGGCCAGGTATTCAATGATGCGTTCCTTGGGGTCCTTGATCCCGTAGTGGTCTTCGTCCAGAATCCGGGCGGCCTCATCGAGGTTGATGTGCACCTCCGATTTTTCGCCCCAGGGCATGGCCAGGATCCAGTCGATATAGTTTCGGACCACGCTGACCTCGGCCGACATGGGCGGCATGGCCTTGAGCTTCTTTATTTCTTTCTCAACCTTCGCGCGCGCCTCTTCTGAGAGCTGTTTGGTTTTGGCCAGCTCCTCCAGCTCGCTGATCTCGCCCAGGCGGTCGTCCTTGTCGCCCATTTCCTTCTGAATGGCGCGCATCTGCTCATTCAGGTAATAGTCTTTCTGCGTTTTTTCCATCTGCTTTTTGACACGGCTCTTGATCTTCTGTTCCGTGCGCAGAATTTCCATTTCAGCTTCCATGACCCCGTAGACGCGCTCAAGGCGCTCGCGCACATCAAGGGTTTCGAGCAGGGACTGTTTCTGCTCAAGGGTGAGCTGCAGCTGCGGCGCGAGCACGTCGGCAAGCTTGGAGGGGTCTTCGATTGCAACGGCCGTGCTCAGGATCTCTTTTGAAAGCCGCTTGTTGAGCTTCATGTAGCCGTCAAAGCCGTCAATGATAAGGTGCATCAGGGCTTTGATCTCCTGCATATGCGCTGCGGTTTCGCGCACCGCGTCAACCGTTGCAGAGAAGTATTCATCTTCGGGCAGGCATTCCTGAAGCCGGCAGCGCATGCGGCCTTCAACCAGGACCTTGATGCTGCCGTCGGGCAGCTTGAGCGTCTGCAGGATCGCGGCAAGCGTGCCGATCCCGTAGAGCGTCTGCTCGGAGGGCTGATCGATGGTGGCGTCACGCTGTGTGCAGAGGAAAAGCTGCCGGCTGTTTTCAAGGGCTTTTTCAACCGAGCGGATCGATTTCTGGCGGCCGACAAACAGCGGCACAACCATATGGGGAAATATCACGATGTCGCGCAGGGGCATCATCATGCAGGTGACGGGAAATTTTGGAGCTATGGGCATGCCGGGGATATCCTTTGTTCTATCATGCGTGGGTATGGAGCGTCAGTCCAGGCCCGCGCGGGGTGCGGGCTGTACATTCTGGAAAACCGGCCGTTGCACGGAGAAGTCTGCCCGCAGGGGGCTAGGCCGTTTCCTTTTTTGAGCTGTAGACCATGATCGGCGGGGCTTTCCTGGTGATTACTTCCTCGCTGATAACGCACTCCTCGACGTCCGGCCGGGTCGGCAGATCATACATGATTTCGAGCATGATGTCTTCGAGTATGGCCCGCAACCCGCGCGCACCCGACTTGCGTTTAATGGCCATGTCGGCGATTACGCCGAGCACCTCATCGCTGAAGCGCAGCTTGACGCTTTCAAATTCGAAGAGTTTTTCATACTGTTTGGTAAGCGCGTTTTTGGGCGCGGTCAGGATTTCGATAAGCGCGGCGCGGTCAAGGTCTTCAAGCGTGGCCACGACGGGCAGGCGGCCGACGAATTCGGGGATGAGCCCGTATTTTATCAGGTCTTCAGGCTGCACGTCTTTCAGGATGGCAGCAGCGTCGCGGCTGGCGCCATGCTTGACGTCCGCACCGAAACCGATGGTTTTTTTATCAGTGCGCTGCCGGATGACGTTTTCAAGGCCGTTAAAGGCCCCGCCGCAGATGAACAGGATATTGGACGTGTCGACCTGCAGGAAGTCCTGCTGCGGGTGCTTGCGCCCACCCTTGGGCGGCACATTGGCCACGGTGCCCTCGATGATCTTCAGCAGGGCCTGCTGTACGCCTTCACCGGATACATCCCGGGTGATCGAGGGCGTATCGGACTTGCGGGTGATCTTGTCGATTTCATCGATGTAGACGATGCCGCGCGCGGCGCGCTCGATATTGTAGTCGGCTGCCTGCAGCAGGCTCAAAATGATGTTTTCCACGTCTTCGCCGACATAGCCTGCCTCGGTCAGCGAGGTGGCGTCCGCAATGGTGAACGGCACATGCAGGATGCGCGCAAGGGTCTGGGCCAGCAGGGTCTTGCCGGTGCCGGTCGGGCCGATCAGCAGGATGTTGCTTTTCTGCAGTTCGACATCATCTTTGCCCCGGCGGTAGTCCACCCGGCGGTAATGATTATAGACCGCGACCGAGAGGACTTTTTTGGCTTTGTCCTGCCCGACGACGTATTGATCAAGGAATTTTTTGATTTCATGCGGTTTGGGAACAGTGGTCTGCTTCAGCGAAAGCGCTTCGCGCTGCTGCTCTTCGGCAATAATGTCATTGCACAGCTCGATGCATTCATCGCAGATGTACACTGACGGCCCGGCAACGAGCTTTTTGACTTCATCCTGGCTTTTTCCGCAAAATGAGCAGAAAAGATGGCTGTTTTTCCCGGTTCCGCGTTTTGTGACCATACTACCCTCTACATTTGATTCCTGTTGGTCAACGGCTGCATCAATGCGTGCCGCCTTTAACTATTCGGCTGATGCTGCCGGCGGCTCAATTGTTTTTTTGGCCGGTTATGCAAGAATTACGGCTGTAGATCAATTCGGTTGCAGCGTTTCGCGCGAAGTGATCACCTTATCAATTATACCATATTCCACGGACTGTTCAGCACTCATGAAGAAATCCCGTTCGCAGTCGGCGTGGATACGCTCAAGCGGCTGGCCGGTATGCTGCACGAAGATATTCTCCAGATCCTCGCGCATCCGGATGATTTCGCGGGCGTGGATGCCGATATCGGTCGCCTGACCCTGAAAGCCGCCCATGGGCTGGTGCAGCAGAATACGGCTGTGGGGAAGAGCGCTGCGTTTGCCCGGCGACCCGGCTGCAAGCAGCACGGCGCCCATGCTTGCGGCCTGGCCGAAGCACAGGGTTGCAACCGGGCTTTTGATGAACTGCATGGTGTCGTAAATAGCCATGCCGGCGGTGACGTGCCCGCCGGGGGAATTAATGTACATGAAGATGTCCTTTTCCGGGTCCTCGGACTCCAGGAACAGCATCTGGGCGATGACGATGCTGGCGACATGGTCGTCAATGGCGCCGCCCAGAAAAATAATGCGGTCTTTGAGCAGGCGCGAATAGATATCGTAGGCCCGCTCGCCGCGGTTTGACTGCTCGACCACCATGGGCACAAGCTGCATGGACGGAGCCGGAAAATTTTCTTGTTCGCTGTTTTTCACGCGCATCTCCTCAGTCTCTATTTGTCGGTGATTTCAGCCGCGCTCAGGATAAAATCAATGACTTTACGCTCCATGACCTGCGGCTCGATCCGGTCTTTGCTGATTTTTGTTTTAAGCGTTTCAACCGTTTCATTGTACATGACGGCAAGTTCGGCATACTGTTTTTCATAGTCATCGTCTTCGGCCTTGAGACCTTCCTTTTCCGCCAGGGCATCAAGCAGCAGGGCTGAGCGCACCTGGCGCTCGGCCGATGTCCGGTAGTGCTCGAGGAGCTGCTCCGGACTCTGGCCCAGCGCATTGATATCGAGCCCCTGCTGCTGGAACATGCGCTGTACGTCGCGCAGCATGTTCTGCGCCTGCATCTCAACCATGCCCTGCGGAACCGTGAAGGGGTTTTTCTCGATCAGGGCAGCAAAAATCTGCTCGCGCACGTTGTTCTCGGAATGTTTTTTCTTGCGATCGGCAATCGCAGAGCGCACCGTGTCTTTGAGTGCGTCCAGGCTCTGATAGTCGCCCACCTCCCGGGCGAAGTCATCATTGAGCTCGGGCTTGATTTTTTCCTTGATGGTTTTCAGGTCGACCGTGAAGGCGATGGTTGTGCCGGCAACCTGCGTGTCTGCGTAGTCGGATGCGATCGCAAGGTCGAATTTTTTCGTTTCACCGGGATTCAGGCCGACGATCTGCTCATCAAAGCCGGGCAGGAGCATGTTGCGGCCCAGTTCCAGAAAATAATCGGTTTTTTTGCCGCCCAGATACGGCTCGTCTCCGATGAAGCCTTCCATGTCGAACGTTACGTTATCATCCATGCGGGCCGCGCGCCCGGTGATCTCGCGCATTTCCGCATAGCTCGTGCGGTAGCGCTCAAGCTCCTCGGCCACGTCATCATCGGTTGCAACCGGGCTGATGCGCTCGATTTTCAGGCCCGTATAGCCCTGCACGTCGATTGCCGGTTTGATTTCAACGGCAACCGTATAGGAGAACTCTTTGCCTTTTTCAAGCACGCCGTTTTCAACTTTGGGCATGGACACCGGCTTGATGTTCTGCTGCTCCATGGCCTCGGGAAAGGTTTGCTGCACCAGTTCGCTGATGACCTCTTCTTCGATCTGGGCCTTGAAATGCTTCTGCAGAATGCTCAGCGGCGCTTTGCCGGGGCGGAATCCGGGCAGGCGGACTTTTTTGCTCAGCTTTTTGTAGGCCCGGTCGATGGTGCCGTCAACCAGGGCGGCGTCAAGTTCGACGGTGACGCGGCGTTCAACTTCGGAAACGGTTGCAACCTCTGTTTTCATCGATTAATTCCTCATTTTCCTGAAAATGCGAGAGGGGGGACTTGAACCCCCATGCCGAAGGCATACGGTCCTAAGCCGTACGTGTATACCAGTTCCACCACTCTCGCGGATTAATATAAAAAATCCCGCATGGCACAAGGCGCAGGCAGACCGTAATACATACTGGTTTTTTAAAAAAATGTCAATAAATTAAGGCGTTTACCGCTGCAATCGTTTAACATGCCATCCATTTTCAGCGGAGGGGCCCGCATTCCTGCCTGACGCCGGAGCAGCGACACATACCTCGGGTGTATACGCCTGGAGGGGCTGGATGGATGAGCACGCAATGGCAACTGTGCCGGCCCTGAATTATGCTGGCGCCTGTAGACCCGCGGCCACTGCGCACTACCTTTCCCTGCGCTGGGCTGTTAGACGATATGCTCGCAGACAGCCGGTTTTTTCTGATAGCAGCTCTGGATCTCGATCAGGCGGTTGTATATGCCGCTGTGGCGCACGAGGTCGTCATGCGTGCCGCGCTCAACCACTTCTCCGTCGGCCATGACCAGGATCTGGTCGGCATTGCGGATGGTTGAGAGCCGGTGGGCGATGATGAATGTCGTGCGGCCGCGCATGAGGTTGTCAAGGGCGTCCTGCACGACCTTTTCCGAGCGCGTGTCAAGCGCAGAGGTGGCCTCATCGAGAATCAGCAGGGGCGCGTCTTTCATAATAGCGCGCGCGATTGCAATGCGCTGGCGCTGGCCGCCGGAGAGCTTGACCCCCCTTTCGCCGATGACGGTGTCGTAGCCCTCGGGCATCTGCTCGATGAATTCATGCGCAAAGGCGGCCCGGGCCGCAGCGATGACGGCTTCGTCTGAGACATCCGAGCTGCCGTAGGAGATGTTGTGTTTGACGCTGTCGTTGAACAGGATCGTTTCCTGAGACACCAGCGCAATGCCGGCGCGCAGCGAGGCGATGGTCGCGTCGCGGATGTCAACGCCGTCGATTAATAGTGCGCCCTGCTGCGGATCGTAAAAGCGCAGCAGCAGATTCGTAATGGTGCTTTTGCCCGCACCGCTGTGACCCACCAGGGCGGTCACGCTGCCGGCGGGCGCACTCAGTCTCAGGTTTTTGAGAACCCAGTCCTCCTCGTAGCGGAACCATACATCGCGCAGCTCGACCGTGCGGCGCAGCGGCGGCAGCTCAACGGCGCCGGGTTTTTCGATGATGTCATTGTGCATGTCCAGCATGTTGAAAATCCGGTCTGCGGCGGCAAGTGCGCGCTGCAGCTTGATGTTTTCCCCGCTGAGGGCCTTGATGGGTTTGAGCAGCAGGGCCAGGGCCGCGATGAAAGAAAAAAACTGGCCCGGCGTCATGCTCCCCTGTATGACCTGATAGCCGCCCAGGTAAATAATGCCGGCGGCCAGCACTGCCCCGAATATATGCATGATGGGCGAGGACAGGGCCCCTATTTTCACGCTCTTGACGCTGAGCCGGTATATCCGGCCGGCTTCGGATGCGAACCGGGCATTTTCGCGGGACTCCATGCAGTAGGATTTCACCGTCTGGTTGCCGGAGATGGTTTCATCCAGCAGGGTTGACAGATCACCCATTTTTTCCTGTGTTTTCAGGCTGTACAGGCGCCCCTTTTTGCCCAGTATCGCGATCGGGAAGGAAGCTGCCGGCAGCACGATCAGGCACAGGATGGCCATTTGCCAGTTCTGGTACACAACCACGGCGCTCAGGGCGATAACCAGAAAAAAATTGCGCGAAAGCTTCATGATGGCGCTGGAGAGGGTTCTTCGCAGAATGCCTACGTCATTGGAGATGCGCGACATGATCTCGCCGGTTGAGACCCGGGAGAAGAAAGAAAGCGACATGCCCTGGATATGGCGGTACAGATCGCTGCGCATATCCATGATCGCCCGGTTGCCGGCCGAGCCGATCAGATAGTTCTGGCCGAAGTCCGCCAGGCCCTTGAGCAGATAGCACAGGATAAGCAGCAGCGGGATCAGCTTGAGCATGCTGTAGTCGCGCTGCTGATTTTTTATGAGCACATCAGGATACAGTCGGGCAAGCAGCGCGATATTGAACCAGCGCAGGTCCTCGGATTCAGAACCCTGTGGCGCACGCGCGAGCAGCCACCGCCCGTCTTTTCCACGCCTAAGCAGGCCGCCTGCGGCCAGTTCTTCGCGGACGAAAAAGACCGGGTCCTGCTGATCAAGGCTGATATGGTCCTGATGCTCAACGTAGAGCGTTTCCTGCGAAAGCAGTGCATTAAACGCGGCCACTGCTGCGGCCTTCAGGGCCACAGGCCGCGTTACGGCAGGCTCATCGGAATTCTCTTCAGCGCCCCGTAATTTTTTAGTCAGTTTTTCTTCGGCCAGTTGAGCCAGAAAATTTCGCCCGCTCGCGATCAGACCTTTCGGTTTTTCAACGGAGTTGTGCAGCTGGCGCATGTTTTCAGCCGGCACGGCCGAGCGCAGCAGGCGCGCTTCAAAGCTGTCCGTTTGATCGGACAGCAGCCGGTCGAGCGCGGCCGGGTCGCGTACATCGGTCAGTGCTATAACCGAGCTGTTCTGGACGAATATTCCGTCGATGGCCGGTTTGACAAGGTAGGCAATCAGCGCGGTGGTGCCGGAGAGCACGATAATGCAGGCAAGCGCGCCGATCAGGCGGGCCATATAGGGTTTAACATAGCGCAGCAGGCGCACAAACAGTTTCATGCCGGTGTGCTTTCTCTGGTTGCTGGCGCCGAATCCGCACGTGCCGGCGGGCGGCTTTCAGGGAAACGGGGAACAGTGGTCCGGATTATGATGCCGATATGCCGGCGTGCACATGGCTGCACGCGCTGATGCGGGTGCCGCTCGCAATGTCGGCATCCTCTATAACACAGCCCGGCCCTATGTGCACCTTGTTTCCAAGGGTTGCGTTGCTCAGTACGCAGCCGGCGCCGATCGTGCAGCCGCTGCCGATGGAGGTTTCCCCGCACAGAACCGCGCCCGGCTCGAGCGTCACGTCCATGCCGATCATGACCCGGTCGTCTATACAGGTGGATGATGGCTGCAGTATGCTGACGCCGGCGAGCATGTGGCGCCTGTGTATGATGGCCTGCATGCGCTCTTCGGCGCGCGCAAGCCCGGCGCGGTCATTGATGCCTTCAACCTCCTGCCAGTCCCCGGTTACGATTGCCTGCACGTTCAGCCCGGCGGCGCGGCCGATCGCGATGATATCGGGCAGGTAGTATTCCCCCTGGTTGTTGTCGGTGTTGACCTGCTTGAGCGCGCTGAACAGAAAGGACGCATTGCAGCAGTAAATGCCGGTGTTGATTTCATTGATCAGCAGCTGCGGGGCGGTCGCGTCCCGATGTTCGACAATGGCGTGCAGCTCGCCCTGTGAGCCGCGCACGATGCGTCCGTATCCGTGCGGATTGTCAAGGTGCACGCTGAGTACGCTCACGGCAGCTTCGGCCCGGGTATGCTCGCTGATCAGGTGCTCAATCGTTGCGGGCGTAATAAAGGGAACATCTCCGCACAAAATCAAAACGTCGCCGTCAAAGCCGGCCAGCGCCTCTTCGCATACGGCCACCGCATGGCCTGAGCCGAGCTGCTGCGCCTGTACCACAAAACCGACATCGGCTGCGGCCACAGCCCGCTCCACATCGGCGCGCTGATGGCCGACCACCACAAGCATGCGGTCGCACCCGATCGCGCGGGCTGTGTGCAGCGGGTAATGGATCATGGGCCGTCCTGCTATCGGGTGCAGTACCTTGGCAAGGGATGATTTCATGCGCGTTCCCATACCCGCGGCCAGAACTATACACACCGTTTTTTTCATGCTCAAGCGCCTTTCTGCTTCCTTGACAAATACAGGCCAACCGTGGCATACAATACAGAATACCTGCGGGGCACGGCGAAAGGATATATCATATTTATGAAAAAAACAATCGGCCTTCTTCTGGTGTGCGTCTTTCTGGCATCGGCCTGCGCTTCGACTCCGCCGCCGAGCGTTCCCCAGCGCGATGAGGACTATTACAATCAGGGCATGGCCCAGATGGAGAAAAAATTTTACGATGAAGCGGTGAAGAACTTCGAGGATCTGCGCGATAAGTTTCCGCTCAGCCCGTATGCGGGCCTGGCGCTTCTGAGGATGGGGGAGTGCCACTATCTGGAGAAAAACTACATCGAGGCCCAGTATCAGTTCGACAATTTCCGGCGCCTTCACCCGAGCCATGCCCAGGTTGACTACGCCATGTTCATGGCGGGCATGTGCCAGTTTAACCAGATTCTGGATTATGACCGCGATCAGACACCGGCGTATGCCGCGGTCGCGCAGCTGGAGATGCTGGTGGAGGTTTTCCCCAACAGCCCGTATGCGGCCAAGGCGCTGTGCAAGATCGCTGAGGCCAAAAAGCATATCGCCGAATACGAATTCTTTGTGGGCAGCTTCTATCTGAAGAAAAATAACTACCTCGCCGCGTATGCGCGTTTTGACAAGCTGCTTTTGCAGTATCCCAACGCCATCGAGCGCGACCGCGTGCTGCTTGCCATGGCAAAAGCCTGCCTCTATGACGGCCAGACCGAAAAGGGTAAACGCATCCTGCAGCTGCTCCTCAGGAACTACCCCGACGGGGCCTGCGCCGCTGATGCCGAGAATCTGATGGGCATGTATTAGCTTCCACGGTGTCGCACCCCGTCCCGGTCATGAGGGGTTATTGGCGGACGTTCTTCGCGGGCACTCCCCTGCGTCTTTTTCAAAAAGATCGATTTCGATAGCGATCCCGATAGCGATTTTATGAAGGGCAATCGGTGACAGCAAACTATGTCACGCTGCGCCTTTGCGCCTCAGCGGGAGACAATAATTGTTGCAATGCAGAATGATGCCTCGCGCAGAGGCGCGGAGAAGCGTGAGAAAAAACAAAAGGGGCAGTCAAATCAGGCGCATTTTGAAGGGAACGATTGCCTGAATGGCTGTAAAATGAGAATCCAGACTGAGCAGCTCGGCATCGTAGTGCAGGGCGAGTGAGGCAATCAGGCAATCTGACAGGCTGGCCGTGGTTCCGGTTCGCCTGAGTTTGTATGCTGCCTGCGCAGCGTTGAGCCAGATGTGCGGTGAGTCCTGCAGATATTCAAATGTGGAAACAAAGTCTTTTATAATATCGACCTCTTTGTGTGTTTTTGCGCCCTGAATCAGTTCGGCCATGATAAGTCCGGCGGTGCATATTGTCTGCTCGTCGAGAAGTTGACTGGCCAGAGCGTAGCAGGGCTCCTTTTTACGGAAAAAATCAATCCAGACTGATGTGTCGATAAGTGTTTTAGCCAATGCGCCTGTCTCCGTGGCGCAGATTGGCGGCCGTTGCAGTGAACTCCATTGATCCAGCCATTTCCTTGATTTTTCTTATTTTTTTAGATTTTATTTCATCCCGTATTGCCAGAATGACAGCTTCTGTTTTGCTCTTTGCGGAAACGCTTTTCATGAGCTCGTCAAGCAGGTCATTGGGAAGAGTTAAGGTTGCTCGTGACATATTATGCCTCCATGCTATTGTTGCATGTAATTATAGCATGGAATAAGTGCATGACAAGCTTTAAATTTTTGATGCGCCCGCAAAAAGTCCGGATGCTGCGTTGCGCTCATCATTCGTCACTGCGGCGGTTCAGAGTCCGGCATGAGGGGTTATGGCGGACGTCCTTCGCGGGCACTCCCCTTCGTCTTTTCCAAAAAGATCGATCCCGATACCGATATCGATTGTATGGGCAGTTCCGGCCAGGCAGGGCAGGGCCCGGGCGCGCCGCAGCGCGCCCGGGCCTTTGGAAAAGCCCCTCCGCTTTTTCACCTGTCGGCCCGTATAGTCGCAGGAAGCAGGAATTTCTTCCCGCCGGAGCATATTTTTTTTCGATCAGAGAGTCGTCAGGGTGTGCCGCTGAGATAGGCCCGGCGTTTTGCTTCCGGGAAGCGCTCGATAGCGTAGCGCAGCATGGTGCGCGGCATCGTCGTGCAGTGCTGACGCAGGAAGGTCTCTTCAGTTTCAGGGCCGCAGTATTTGCCGATTTCGCGCAGCATCCAGCCGACCGCCTTGTGGATCAGATCATGCTTGTCCTGCAGAAGAATCGCGGCGATGCTGAGTGCCGTGTCTGACGCGCCCTGCCTGATGTAGTGCAATGTGGCCACCATGGCGATCCTGCGCTCCCACAGATTACGGGAGCGGGCAAGACGAAAGAGCGGCCGTCTGCTTTTGTCCTGCAGGAAGGCGCCGGCAATGTGCGGGGCGCTCACGTCGACCAGGTCCCAGCTGTTGATATGGGCGGTATTGTCCAGGTAGAGGTCGAATATCTCCCGGCGAAGGTCCTGTTGTGCCCGGAATTTTTCGATCATGAGCAGCAGGCTGAACAGGCGCTTTTCGTGGTACGGCGAGCGCAGCAGTGTCTGGATGTCGCCAAGATCAATGTCGTGCCGGTATTTTTTCACCAGTGTCCGGATGACCGGAACTTTGATACCCAGAAAGCGGTCGCCTGCGCCGTATTCGCCGGGCCCGGTTTTAAAAAAACGCTGCAGGATACGGGCCTGTTCAGGCTCGGCTGCCTTGCGGATGTCACTGTCCCAGGTATTCGGCATGCGGGCGCGTCCTTTCAATCTTTCGGTGATGATTGTCCCGGGCAGGATAGCGGGGCTGGCTGGGCCGTGTCAAGCACGGAAAAATTCCGGGCGGACCGGCTGATACACTCTGTTACAAACTGTTACGGGCCTGAAAAGCATCTTCCCCGCGGTACGGCTATACTCTCTATGGAAGATAAAGAAGACGATCAGCACTGAAAGGAGAGATGCCATGCGAACCTCAATCATAGTTGACACGACAGTGTTTGTGCTGGCCATGGGAGTCATAGTGAAACTGTGCATAGCCATGGCACATAACAACAGCCTGAGCCTGCTGAGCGCATTGCCGGCAGAGTTTCAGTACCTTGCCGGGATCATTTTTTAACAGCCCGTCTGAGCCGAGAATCATTTTGTACGCCACGGGAATTTATGCTACGTAGTAGGGATGCGGGCGCTCCGGCCTGCGCAGCTGCGCCGCTGAGGAATAAAATACGTCTATCAGGTTGTTTGAAAAGTTTTTGTGTACAGGCTGTTCAAAAATGTACAGATGCAAGGCGCGCGATATCATGAGGAATGAGGCGTACTTTTTCGTACGCCGCAGTGACGAATGATGAGCGCAACGCAGCAGATGGGCCCGTCCTCCGCAGTAGTCCTGCTACGGAGGGTGGACGTTTTTTCAACAGCCTGGTAAGGCTCGAGACCGATGAAACAGCGCATTCTGGTCATTGACGATGATGAACGGCTGAACGCCCTGCTGGTAAGGTTTTTCCAGGGCTACGGGCTTGAAACCATCACGGCTACGCACCCTGATCAGGGCCTGAAGCTGCTCAGGCAGAAAGCGCCCGATCTGGTCATTCTCGACATCATGCTGCCGGGCATGAACGGGTTTGAGGTCTGTAAGCTGATCCGCAAGACAAGCGATGTGCCGATCATCATGCTCACAGCCAAGGGCGATTTGATGGACAAGGTGGTGGGCCTTGAGCTTGGCGCCGATGATTATATCGCCAAGCCGTTCGAGCCGCGCGAGATCGTGGCCCGCATCCAGTCCGTGCTCAGGCGCCTGCGTCCGGCGGCCAGACAGGAGATCCGCCGGTTCGCGCACATGAGCATTGATGTTGCAAAGCGCAGTGTCGAGGTGGACGGCCGGGGTATTGAGCTGACCACCACCGAATTCACGGCCCTGAAACTGCTGGCGGAAAACCCGGGTACGGTGCTGAGCCGCGATCAGATCCTTGACGAGCTGCGCGGCATCGAGTGTGAGGCCTATAACCGCTCGGTCGATATCACCATGAGCCGCCTGCGCCAGAAGCTGCACGATGACCCGCACAATCCCCGTTTCATCAAAACGGTCTGGGGAACCGGCTATATGTTTATTGCCGAGGAAGAGCACGATGCACCGTAGATGGCTTTCAAAAATCGTTCACTCGGTTTTTCTCAAGCTGCTGCTGGTCATCATCATTGCCGGGATATGCATCAACCTTGCGGTCGGATCTTTTTTCTACTACCTCACCAAGGGCTACATGCAGAACATGCCGTTCAAGAAGAACTGGGTGCAGTATATGGGCTACCTGGTTCGTGAGATCGGCGACCCGCCCGATATCGACAGGGCCCGCGCTCTGGCGGACGCGCTCTCGATCGCCATCGCTTTTGAAACCGGGGACGGCACCTGGCAGTCTACCGACCGCCTGCCTCAGCTGGATGAACTCGAGCTGAAAAAAATCAGCCGGGAACCCCCGGCGTACTGGACCCGGCATGAGGGCCGCGGCCTGCTGCTGATCGAGGCCGGGGGCAGGCGCTACATGTTCGATATGATGAAACCCTATTCCTGGCAGCATTTTGCCGAGGAAAAAATAATGTTTCTGATTGCGCTTCTGACCTGTATTCTGCTCTTCGGCCTGCTTGCCATCCGCTGGATCCTCGGGCCGCTCAGGTGGCTGAGTGACGGCGTGCAGCAGGTGAGCAGCGGCAATCTTGACTACCGCCTGCCGGTCACGCGCCTTGATGAATTCGGCACGCTTGCCGGTGCGTTTAACTCCATGACCGGCCGCATCAGGGAGATGCTGCACGCCCGCGAGCGGCTGCTGCTTGACGTGAGCCATGAGCTGCGTTCCCCCGTGACCCGCATGCGCGTCGCTCTCGAATTCCTGCCGGCCTCCCCGGTTACGCACGGCATGCAGGCCGATATCCATGACATGGAGGCCATGATAGCCGAAATTGTTGAAACGCAGCGGCTGGGCAGTCCCCACGGCCGGCTCAGCCTGGAGTCAACCGATGTATGCGCGCTGGCCCGGGAGGTGATCGCGGAGCGTGCCCACAGCGCTCCCGCGATTGTGCTTGAAAACGCACCCACGGGCATCACGGCTGTGTTCGACAGGGCGCGCATGAAAACCGTTTTTAAAAATGTGATCGATAATGCGCTGAAGTATTCCGATGCCGGGACCGATCCGGTGCGGGTGGCTGTTTTCAGGAGAGGCGGCTTTATCGTCATTCAGGTCAGGGATGCGGGCCAGGGCATCCCGGCCGAGGATCTTCCGCATGTATTTGAGCCGTTTTACCGGGTCGACAAGTCGCGCAGCCGGCGCACCGGCGGCTACGGCCTGGGGTTGAGTATCTGTAAAAATATCATGGAGGCCCACGGCGGCAGCGTTACGGTCGCAAGCGAACCCGGGCGCGGCACGACGGTTGAGCTGCTGCTGCCGGAGACGCAGGAGCAAAAGGCGGGATAGGGTGGTTTAAAGATAATCGCTGTCAGATCGTCATTTCGAAGAAGCGCCAGCGATTGAGAAATCTTGTTTTTGCACCCTTTCTTTGGCGGCAAAGAAAGGGTGCCCCCAAGAAAGCCGCCCCTGGCGTTTCGCGTCCCGACTGAAGTCAGGATTCCCTCACGGAGCGTTTGTTCACGGGGTCGGCACGAACTCGCACATCCGGGCGCTCGGACAGCGTGCCGCCCGAAATCCGTGACCAAACGCCCCGCTCGGCAGCGAAACGATGGGGTTTTAAAACCCAAAACCTCACATTCAAAATCTACAAACTTGTCATTTCGAAGAAGCGTAGCGACTGAGAAATCTTACGGCGCTTTCAGCGTCGTTTTGGAGGGACGGGCTTCCGCACGTCCGCATTTAAGGAGAGACGTAGGGGATAGACACATTACGCACATTTTAAGACTTTTGCCACTTAAGCCAGGCCTTCATATCGTCAACGAACTGATCCTTCAGTTCAACCGGCGCGAGGATTTTGATCCACGGAAGCCAGCGTTTCAGGATGTTTCGTATTTCCTCAAAATTGCCTACCATGAATGAAACAACCAGAGAGCCGTCTTTTTTTTCTTCCCGTATCTGTTGAGTGGGGAATATTCTGCGGCGCTTGAAATGATGAGCGCTGTCGCTGTCAACAAGTATCTGCACTTCCGTTGTACGCTCCCCGGAGAACCAGATATTGCCGTCGAGATCGTCTGGAATCCGGCGAAATGTTTCCTTGAGAACCATGAAATCCTTGATCCTGTCAAGGGCATAGGTCCTGTTGGCGCTACGCTCAACATCACGGCCGATGAGATACCACAGCCCGTCAAAGTAAATTATCTTGTAGGGTTCAACCGTAGCGGTGTAGGGAGCGTAGATTTCATAGGTGAACGTTATGCGTTTGCGCGCCTGAATGGCCTTTACGGCTTTTATAAAAAGGCGGTTATCAAGCAGCACCGGCTTTTCGATTTGCAGGCAAACGGGAGAAAGCGGTTCTTCAGCGAGCTCTCGGAAGAGTTTATTGAAAACTGAGTCTGCCGCATCCTGAAAAAGTGGGCCGAGCTGGATCGCGGCGTTTTTCATGGCAAGCACCAGGGCAAGTTCGCTGTCGTCAAAATGCTCGTAGTGCTTGAACAAATTCTTATCAAGACTGTAGCAGCCTTTTTTGATCTCGTTCACGGGAAAGCCTGCCTTGCGCATGGCTTCGAGGTCGCGCTGGATCGTGCGGATTTCGACACCGAGCTTCTGGCTCAGGGCTGCGCTGTAAATCCTGTCACCCTGGAAAAACAGCTGGAATATTTTTACGAACCGCTCAATGCGCTTTTCTACCAGTCGTGCTTTGGGGACCATATCCTGCCTTCCGATATGTATGGGTTTCTTGTTTTGTATAACCATATAAGCCATTTCACCGGAAAGAACAATTAAGAAACGACATGTGCATGTCGCATAAATTACAGATAAAAAAGGGACCCGCCCCCTGTGCGGATTCCTTTTGGGGCCAGGGAACGACAGCGCTTTTAAAAGATGGTATTGCAGTAGCGGCAGACGGCAGCTTCTTTCTGTACCATCTCAGCACACCGGGGGCATTTTTTCAGAGTCTTTGAGGCAACATCTTTCTGGTTTTTCTTGCCCAGAAGCAGCATGTCTATTGCCATGATAAGATTAATGCCGATCCAGGCCGGCAGCACATAGTCTGCTCGTGCTGCAAAGGTTCCCAGCACAAGCAGTAAAGCGCCAATGCCAACAATGACTTTGCCCATGTACATGTACCCGACACCGGGCAGCAACAGATTCAATGCGATCGCCAGTCCAATGCTTTTCTCCTTAACCTGCTTCATGCTTACCCCCTGTTAATGAAATTTGTTTATCGTTGATTCTCCTCATTTGCATTATTTCAGGACAACACTTATACATGCCCTGCAGTGACAGGTTTTATGAGTATTGACCAAAGGATGCTGCTTTATCATTTTAATCAATTCCATATTCAGGCTGCAGAAGCGCACTTCAACGTTCAGATCATCCACAAAATCAAGAGATGCCATATCAAAATCCTTTAGGGACTTTTGGGCCTTGTTTAACTTTTCGGTTAAGTCGTCCGACGTGTTTCCCGGCCTTAGTTTTTTCAGTTTTTCATCGTTGATTTTCACCTGTTTGCAAACGTCGATGAACTTATTGTTGTGACGGGTACCTTTTAAAATGCCGGGATGATCAAGGGCAATCTCCATCAACGTATCATCAAATTTGCCGATGTCTGCCTGCTCGTATGCATTGGCTACAACAAGACGGCTTTTATTGAGAAAACCGACAGCATCGGGATTGGTGCCCAGGTCGTTTTTAATCTGCTGCCAATGTTTGGCCCCGGTGCTGATTTTTTCTTTCAGTTCGTTGAGAAGCATAGGCGCATACCTCCATGCAGGCTACGCATCTCAAGATAGCAGGCCGGGTGTAAATAAAAACCTCTCAGCGACAGACGCCTGTCGTAAAAAGAAACTATGCGTTGTCGGGAAAGTGAATACAGCTTGACCGTCGTTCTCGGGACATGTTAAAAGAACCAAAAGTTATCAATGACGGGGTCTTTATGGCTACTGATAGCAAAGATATTGATATTCAAAAATATTTCGAGGAATTGCGGGTTTTAATAGCGACAACCGACAAAGCTAAAAAAGAAATAGATCGGCTTGTCGCTCCGGATTTCAGCCTGTTTTCTGTCCTTTGGCCGGACGAGATGCGATTGTCAAATTTGATAGCGAAATTGCTTGATCCCTCGGCTGCGCATGGCCAGGGGGCTATCTTTCTATATGAATTTTTAGATTTCATAGAGGAATTAGCACGCGAAGACAGCAGCGCATACAGCAGCATAGAAATAATAAAAAAATCTTGGAATGGATCGTCTAATCTGAAAGTTTCTACTGAACAGGCAACGGATCTCATTGCAGCATCTCAACGCAGAATGGATATAGTGATTGGCAATCATGAATGTGGGGTGATGATTGAAAACAAACCGTGGACTATAGATCAAAAAGACCAACTCAAGGATTATCATGAATATCTGCAAAACAAATACCCCAAGGCGCACATAATGGTTTATTTGAGTGGTACCGGGGGCCCACCTTCTCAGCAAAGTCTATCCAAAAAAGATCAGATAGAGCTTAAAAAACAGGGGAGCTTTGTTGTTTTATCGTATCGCCCGCATTTGGTTGATTGGATTAACCGATGCCTGTTTGTTGCTGAGCCTGACAGGGTACGTTGGATACTAAAAGATTTTCTTCGCTATATAGAATTAAATTTTACACAACCCCAGGATGAGGTGGCGCAATGAATTTGTATTCGGACAAAATTATCGAACATGCAAAGTCTAGTCGCGAAAACATGCAGACAGCGATATGTGTAGGGCTTGCTTTCAATGAGTTGAGGAATATTTTAGTTAGAGATTTTGCTAAAGCCTTAGCGGCAAGGTTGAAAAAGGGTAATTGGGATGTAGACATAAAACCGTGGGAAAATGAACCATTTGCGAAGTATGCCGGGATGGTATGCCGCAAATCAAATTGGATAAAAGATTTATATGTTTGCATTGAGGCACAAACAGGCGGTGGCCATGACTATATTATCGGAATCGCAGCACATAGCGACAAAATTGCCTCTGAAACAAAAAATCAAATTTTTTTGGCTTTAAAAAATCATTTTGGCAATAGTACTTCTAATGAGTGGTGGGCGTGGTATCGTAATTTGTCTGATGACTATCGTCACTTCGACAAGGAGCGAACGCTTATGGCTCTTTATTCGCAGAGTGAATTTTTGGAAGATATATGCAAAGAAATAGAAGAAATTGGCGGTGTTGTCGATGGTTGTTTATCTGCCAAAACTTTGTAAGCTGTTACAGTGTGCCCAGGTTAATGGAGATTTTTTTATCATATCTTTCTAAATACAACCCTGCCAATTCTTTCCCTCCGGCTGTGTCAATTATACCCGCCTTGTGAAGCGCCCGAACTATAACCCAGAAGTATAAGGCTTTGTAGTGGTCATCTCTGAAGCCTCTTCGCCGTCCGGCAGGATGTGGCAGCTGCTGAACATAATACGCATCCTTGACAAACCATGAAACCCATTCTTCAACAGCAGAACCGACGGCAAAAATGATTTTTGGTTTGAGAATATCTAATTCATTCTTCAGAAATTTGGCATAACACTCCTTGATCGTCTCCTCATTATAGCAACCCAGCCCCTTGAACTTCCCTTCAGAATTGTTCAAGCCGCATTTGACGAGATTTGTGATATACACGTTCGATAGTTTGAAAGTCAGGATTGCGCTTAAAACAAATCCGCCATATTCACCGCCGCAGAAACGATCAGGATATACCGCATAATCCTGATCATCATGAATCCAGTACCAATCCTTTGAAGGGCGCTTGTTATATCCTTTGTACGCCACGTCTTTGTAAATGCCGTAGTCAAGGCTTGGAGTTTCATATACAAAAACGATTGGTTCATTATGCCATGAGCTAACGTCGGGTTTGTCCTTTAAGGCCAGGAAAAAGTCGCTGGAATGCGCCCCGTGAGAAATATTGGTCAGTCGGTATGTTTGGTCATCAGCCGCGCAATTGCACCCCTTTTCCTCGCACGCAGTGCAGTATCCTGAAATGGAGGGGTGTCCATAACCATTTTTTCTGTAATGGTCAAATGTATATGCAGCAATGTTCGGGGTATCGATATAGATGAGATCATTGAAGTTGAGTTCTCTCAGGCGTTGCATATTGAATGCTCCCGTAGATATTTTTTTGCGAAGTGGGTTCGCATTATCAATGAATAAAGGGAAATATTCGGCGGCAATCGTCTTTTTCGTTTTGCAGATTAATTCTGCTCCACGCATTTTTTTAGAACTGCTTCTGCGCTGCGTATGACGGATATGGTTTTGGGAAAATCAAGCAAACCCTTGTCATCTGTAATTCGATAATCATTGTCCAGAACAGCCACAGTCATATATGCGCCATGCCCGAGGCGGTTCGGCCTTTTTACGGTCAAAGGAAAACCGGCGGCTCCTTGCATGATTTTGTTGTGCCAAAAATCTCTCAGCTCGGCTCGCCTCGCTTGATCAGCCACGGAAATCTTAAAACAAAGTTTTTCCTGCTCCAGTTGAAGGTACTGCTCACAATCGGAATCTCCCAAAAAACACCACCAGTACCCCAGAAAACCGCCGGAAGGATTTGGCACATAGTCCCAGTTGCCATCATTGAGCTGCTCTTGTATTTTAGTAAAGAAGCCCTCCCAGGCATGCCACGTCCAGTCAGCAGGCGGTGTGGTGGCATAACTCTGAACCGCGTCTTCAATCCTGCGAAGATAGGCGGTAAAATCAGCAAAGATGTCCCCGGCATTATTATTGGATTCTGCAAGGGCTGGCTCCAGTATCTGCAATAAGTCATTGCGTTTAAAAATGAAATAGCCGCTTTTTATCACATCGCTGAAATCACTCTGGTTGCCAGTCTTCATGTAGATGGGGATTATATTCTCAACAGAATAACCTTTACTGAGGATATGATTTTTATAGCGCTCAAGCTGTCCGGAGTGTTGTGAGGTGGCGGTCTTGTCCTCGATAATTATTGCGGTTTCGGCATTGACAATGCAAAGGACATCGATTGATCCATTCTGTTTCGTGATTTCTAGACTTTTTATTACTTCAGGAGCCTGTCGTCCGGCTTTTACATACAGGGCCTGAAGAAATGCTGTGCCGGTTCGATGCAAGAGACTGTTGACAGACAGGTTATCAGGATGTGCCCAGGCTAAAAGCCAGCACAAAAAGGCATCCTGTGATAGTTCGGAGGTTGCATAGTCAAACAGGTTCGGCTTCATGGTACTTTTCCCTTCAATGAAATAAATGTCGTCCCCATCAAGCCTCTGGAGGGTTGATTTCTTTCAGTTTTTCAATAATTTTTACCATTGCCAGTGTGTCAAGGCAGCAATACTCAAGCAGTTGTTTACGAACGGTTTCAACTTTGTCAGGATCGGTTTCCTGCACCAGGGCCAGCCAGCCGTTTGAAGCCATCTCACCGTTGTTTATGTTAAGTTCCTCATAGCTGAGTTCGGGCACAAGAACCGGCAGCACGTCTTTAAGTGAATATGAACCATTCAGTTGCCAGAGATAAACGCTTTTTTGTTTGAAAGGCAGCATCAGATCAACCATGTTTTCAATCATCACATCGATCCGATGGCCGTATTCAGGAAACCATTCCTTCAAGTTATTGAGTCTCCCAGTTTCGAACTGGCTGTTATACGTTATGATGCAGGAATTTTCAGGCACTGCTTCGACGAGACTTTCCAAAAATTGCCTGCGCGGGTCACTGCCTGCAGGAGCGAGAAATTCACAGTGTCGCAGCTGTGCTCCCTCATGATCCAGAATGTGGGCTGAAAACTGAAAGGGTATCTGCTGGTACGGTCTTGTCCCGTCATGGAGAGGGACAGGGGTCATATAGGTTGTTTCAAAATCAAGAAAGCAGCGAGGATAGCGGAGTGTGCCCAAAAATTCTTTTACTGCGGCTGCATCAATATGATCTTTTTTATACAGCGTCCCTTCGACTTGAAGACGCTGTATCCACGGCAGCTGTTCTATCGGTATGTCCTCCATGCGGATAATGCCCTGACGGTAGAGGTTAAACTTATCGACGCCTCTATCGCGGAGGCTGAACACCGAATGTTCGGGAATATGCTGCCAGCAGTATCCCGTATACATGCACTCATAGGGATCTGTACACTGCGGACCAATGTCGATACAGGGCATGTCAGCCTGAAGCATAGAGCGCATGGCAGCAGCCTGCTCCGTTACAAAAGGCTGCTTTTTGATGACCCGGGCGGTAATATCTTGTATGGCAAAAAGTCCATGCACATCAATAGCGCCCTGGCGCACATACTGGTTGTTGATATGCACAAGGCTTGCTCCGGTCAGCAGAAGACCTGCCCCGTTCAGAACGTAGTACTGAACCGATATGTCATCGAGATATTCGTCTTTCATTCCGGTTGATGATTTCACCTCGTAGAGATGCCAGCCCTGTACCGTTTTGTGCAGAATGTCGGCTTTCATGAATATACCGTCATACGAAAAAGCGGCTTCATAGATAGCCGGAACACCGTCGGCTATTGCCTGAGCGGTGCGCGCCAACTGCTCTGCATAGCTGAGCCCTTCATAAGGGATTTCAACCCCGCCGGGGAAAAGATCGCGGGCCAGCGTGCCCACATCTGTTCCGGACTGGAACAACGCCTCCTGGGCGGCACTGATCTCGTCCTTGAGTTCTGGCCGGGTCTTTTCAAGCCAGAGGTATTTGTGGCACTTCAGGCCCTTGATAAAGAGGCTTTTGCTGAGATGGTATGCGCGGTTGGTGTTTGTTACTGACATCTTGGCTCCTTAGCATGATGAGTCGATAGTATGTGGCTCTTCAAAAAACCTTCTCAATGCAACACTGCTGCGGGCTCGTTTAGCAATATCGAGAACAAGGTCAATATCAATTTCAGATGTCATATCATATTGGCCGACATAACAACGTGTTTTTGGTCTGGGCAGATTCTGGTCGGAGTCTACCAGAATAAGAGGTGTAGTATCAAAAACCTCATCCGACCAGTCAACGTAGGTTTGCCAGTCTTCAGATGTAAACGTTGTGCGATCAACAATATGCACAAATCCTCCGCCTATGGCCAGCAGGTCAGGATAGCCAATCCGGGCAAACTCAACCGTACACCCGGTCCTTTGAGCATAATCTTCAAGGGCATTTTTTAATGTCCTGTTTTCGAACTGACAGAAAATGGTTCTGCACCATGGAAAGTCCACATCCGAGAATTGCTTTTCTGCCGGCTTTGCTGTTTCCGGTATGCCCAATGCTCCCACGGCCGCCAGCGCCCCACCCACTAACGATGTCCTTAAAAAATCCCGCCTGCTTTTCATTCTGCCTCCACAATGCGTTGTCCTTTGTCTGCATGTATTCAATCGTTCAGCCATACTATAGCCGCAAAGCATTGCTGAGGGAATCCGCAGGCGACAGGTGTGTGTCGCATATTCTCAAAAGTACCTTTTGGTGGCAATCAAAATGGCAGGGAAGAGGCAATAGGAGGCACAACCGGCTGTTGAAAAATAAGCGCCGGCTGCGTTTTGGGTGCGGGGTTTAAGGGTTCAAGGTTTAAGGGTTCAAGGTTTAAGGGTTCAAGGTTTAAGGGTTCAAGTTTCAAGGGTTCAAGGTTCAAGGGTTCAAGGTTCGAAGGTTTTAATCCCCATCGTTTTGCAGCGTAGGGGCGCTTCGTGAAGCGCTCCTGCGCATGAGCGCGGATACGAACGAGACGCGTTTGGCAGGGGCAGGCCCCTGTGCCTGCCCAGGCAGGGGCGAAAAATTTTTCGCCCGTACGGAGTCGTTCCCGCAAGCATATGCCCGGCAAGGGAATACGGGGTGCCATTGAGTCAAGCCTTACAGACTTGACCGCTGCGCTCTTGGGGTTGGGGACGTCTCTACACGCAAAAAAGGGGACAAGATAATCTGCGCCACGATGGGGGTCTAAAGTTAAAACCTAAACCGAACCGGTCACAATGTGTGACCGCATATTTATGGAGGCTTGTTTCAAGGTCACATATTGTGACCTTGGTCCGGAAGGTTTTATTCAGGATGAGCGGAAAAAACGCGAGATAAAGGCTGAAGGTTTCAGAATCGGGATCGTATGAATGTGCTTGAGTGCCAGCAGGTCCCAATCGCCGCTGACGATACAATCAACATTGGCATAAACAGCGCATTCTAGGAACTTGTTATCATCGGGGTCCCGTGACAGGGATATGGACACCCGATTTTTGATGATGACCGGGTACGTCGTAAGAAGATCAACCCAACGGGCGGCAAGGGACGGGTTCTTTCCGCCCAGTTCGTTGATAACCCGCACGTATTCATCGAGAATCGGCGACGTAATGACAATATCCAAGCCGCCAGATGCCCAATGATCCAGTATTGTGAGCGGTGCCCCTCCCCAGAAGATTCCGGAAACTAGCACGTTGGTGTCAAGAACGATTCTCACACCGTGCCTTTTTGATAGCCGCGGTAATATCGGACTTCTTCAACCCTGCTTCACGTGCGAACTTCCTGCTCTCGGCTACAAGTTTATTGAATGCCGCCATATCGGGCTTTTCAACAGGACGCAGCAGGATGTTTTCCCCATCGGATATAACAGCGAACTTGTCTCCAGCGGATATATTCAATGCGGTGCGGATGGAACGGGGAATAACGATCTGGCCCTTCGAAGAAAGGCTTGTAATCTCAACGGTATTCATGATCAAAGCCCTAGTTAGTAAGAATGTCTTACATTTATACATAGCCTGCGCAGCCGGGTCAGTCAAGTAAAAAATACTATGTTCACGGCGGCTTCTGTACGGGGCGCCATTGAGTCAAGGCTTCCAGCCTTGACCGCTGCGCTCTTGGGGGTACTCTTTCTTTGCCGCGAAAGAAAGGGTACGGCAAAAATCTGTTTTGTTTCGGGTTGCGCCTGCGGCGAGTTCGAGGGGATGTGCCGGATTGCTTACTGCATTATCATCTTCTTGGACAGTTCCACGTATTTCTTCCGGGCCTGGGCGTGCTGCGGATTGATGTCAAGCACGGCCTTGTACGTGTCGCGGGCCTTGGCGACATTGCCGGTCTGCTCGTACAGGCCCGCAGTCTTGAGAAGCCAGACCGTGTTCTTGGGCTCAAGGCCGCTTAAAGCCTGGTAGGCGGCCAGCGCCTTGTGCGGATTTTTTGCACGTTCCTGCAGCACGGCGAGCGCTTCCCAGGCTTTTTTATTTTTTTTGTCGCGGGCAACCAGGGCTTCATAGGCAGCGGCCGCTTCCTTGAACTGGCCGTTTTTCTCATAGGCGTCGGCCAGGTTTATGTGATAGCCGATATTGGAGGGGCTGAGCGCAACAGCCTGCCGGTACCAGGTAATGGCCTCCTTGCGGTTGCCCTGCTTTTCAAGCAGCATCGCCAGATTGTTGCATACCGCGTGATTTCTTTTGTCAATCTTGAGCGCTTCTTTGTAAAAACCGATTGCGTCTTTGGGCTTTTTTGCTTTCTCGGCCAGCATGCCCTGATGCAGCAATACGGCTGCATCGCCGGGCCTGAGCCGTGCGGCCTGGCCGGCTTCGCGCAGCGCGGCATCGAAATTATTCATGTTCATGTACATCTGGGAGAGAAACAGGCGCAAATCGGCGTTCTTGGGCTCGAACTCGAGCAGCACTACGGTGTTGCCGGCCGCGCGGTTCCATTCTTTTCTGGCATCGTAGAGCTTGATCAGCTGCTGGCGCGCCGCGATATGGCCGCGATTGGCATCCAGCGCCTTGCGGTACATCTCGATTGCGCTCTGGGTCTGTCCGTTTTTGCGCGCAAGCTCGCCGGCTTTGAAGTACAGGCCGTCGGCCGCGCCTGTGTCGATCCGGGCCAGGCGGTCGTAGAGCTCTATCAGGCGCGCGGTTTTTGTGCGGTCGCCTTCATAGAAGCGCACCAGCGACCTGATGGCGCCGGCGTGGTCCGGATTTATTTTCACGACAGCCTCGTATTCCTGCGCGGCTTTGGCGCGCTCGCCACGGCCTTCATAGAGCCGTCCCAGCGCAACGCGCGCATCCTGCGAGTCCGGATCAAGCGCGATGGCTTTTTCAAGGCAGACGACCTGCGCTGACGGCTCTGACACCTGCTCGGATCGGGCGATCCAGTCGGCGGCCGTCATAGTCAGGCGAATCCCAACAGAACCCAGGTTCTGTTGTTCCCCTCCCGTGATAACAAGGCGGTAGTCCAGCTGCTGCTCAGGCACAAGCAGCGGCACCAAATCCTCATTAAATCTGTTGGCGGACTGCTCGACCCCTTCAATCATGCACACCGCTGATGACGGCGCAAACAGCCGGTACAGGCCTTTGTAGACGATGCGTTTGCAGATCAGGCCGCCGGCGTAGGCAACGTCGAGCGTTTCGCCCGGTGCTGCCGTTGCGATGGTCTCGCCGAGCTGCACTTCAACATGGTCAACGCGCAGCGCGAAAATATTTCCGGAGAAGGCCAGCATGGCGCCGGCTGCGGCTGCAGCCAGCACCAGCGCCGCAATAAAGAGGCTGCGCATGGGGCCTGATTTTTTGGCTCCGGCGCGCCTGAACGGCGGACGCGGAGGTTCAACGGGCGGCATGCGGCGGGGTGGTTCGGCCTGTTCGTACTCGGGCATGCGGCGGGGTGCTTCGCCCTGTTCATCATCGAGCCCCATCATGGCCCCGCGCTGTTTGCGGTCTGACGGGCGCTGGCCGATTCTGCTTCTTTTCATGGCGTTATAATCTCATGGTAGCGAGGGTTTGATGCTTTTTTATCAAAGTGCCGTCAAATAATGAGGCAATTAATAGCATATTTTTCTGAATAATAGAAATTTTTTTAATGCTCCTTCTCCTGCCAGTTGTCCTCAAGAAAGACAAAAAACACAATATGTAGTGTTTTGGCTGCCAAATAGCTTCAATATATAGTGCCCGTCGGTTTTCGCTGCTTTTGGCTAAAACATATTGAAAAAACTTCATTTTTTGACTTGACAGGGCAGAGTTAAAGTACTATATACGTGAGTAAAGTGGAAAAATGTGGAAGAAAGTGGGTTGTATATCCATGAACAAGCTATCTTTTCGCGGACAGCACGATCAATCAATCGACCCCAAGGGCCGTATCAGCCTTCCGGTCAAGTTTCGTGAAGTGCTCAATGCCCGCTGCGATACTAGTCTGGTTATTGTCAAGCATCCGGATGTCTGTCTGATGGCATATCCTGTTGATGAATGGGTTGAAAAAGAAAATGAGCTCAAGCAGATGCCGACCGGGAGCAATGAAATGCGCAGGCTTAAGCGCTTCTATATTAATTCGGCCGACGAATGCAGCATGGACCGCCAGGGGCGCATACTGATTCCGCCGAGCCTGAAACAGCATGCAGCTCTTGAAAAAAACATTGTTCTGGCGGGCAGCATCGACCATTTCGAGATTTGGAATAGCGACCGGTACTATGAGCAGCAGGGCAGCATAGAGGACAGCGAGGAACTGCGGGCGATTTATGACCGGCTCGGCTTTTAGAATCGTGCAGACATGGAACACATATCGGTGCTCGTCGAAGAAGTGCTTGCACACCTGCGGCCGGTGCCGGGCGGTGTGTATGTGGATGCAACGGTCGGTCACGGCGGACATGCACGCGCGCTGCTGGAGCGCGAGCCCGCAATAGCGCGGCTGATCTGCATAGACCAGGACAGCGATGCGATTGCGCGTTCAGGCGCATCGCTTGCAGCATTCGGCAGCAGGGTTATTTTTTGTAATCAGTCGTTTACAGAGTTGAGGGATATTCTCAGGCAGGCCGGCATCCACGCTATAGACGGCATTGTGTTTGATCTGGGTGTCTCGACCGGGCAGCTGAAAGATCCCTCACGCGGTTTCAGCCTGTATCTTGAGGGTCCTTTGGATATGAGAATGAACACCGGCGCGGCGCTGCATGCCAGGAATCTGATAGAGCAGCTCGACACGAATGAGCTTGCCGATACGATTTACCGCTACGGTGAAGAGCGCTTTTCGCGCCGCATCGCCGCCCATATCAAGGCCCGGCAGGCCGACATCACCACGACCGCCGATCTGGCCATGGTCGTATCGGAAGCGATCCCCGCACGTTTTCATCCCCGCAGCATTCATCCGGCAACGAAAACATTTCAGGCCCTGCGCATTGCCGTCAATAATGAACTGCAGGCGCTTGAAACCGGGCTGCAGGCTGCCTGTGACGCGCTCAACAGCGCCGGGCGCATGTGCGTGATTTCGTTTCACTCCCTTGAGGACCGGATTGTAAAAACCATTTTCAAACGCTGGGCGGCCGGATGCGTGTGCCCGCGCGATCTGCCGGTGTGCGCCTGCGGCTGCACGCCCCGGGTGCGCATTGTCACGCCCAGGGCCGTGCGGCCGGCAAGCGCTGAACTCAGCGCCAACGCGCGCGCGCGCAGCGCGAAACTGCGGGTTGCGGAGAGGCTCTAAGACTATGACCGAGCGCTTTATCCATACCAATTATCTGGCGCGGCAAAAGGTGCAGGGCCCGAAGTCACGCGAGGAGGTGCTGCCGCTGGGCGTGGTCGTGATGGGTCTGCTGGTGCTTTTGAGTGTTTTTTGTTTTTTGTGGGTCCGCATCTACATTATCGACATCGGCTACCGGATATCTGAAACGGTGGAAGCCGGCAAGACGCTTCAGGAGGAAAACCGCCAGCTGCGCATCGCGCGCGCTTCTCTGATAGCCCCGGCACGCATTGAGGGCATTGCAAAGGCAGATCTGCACATGGTTGAACCCGACACGGCACAGGTGATCACACTGACATGGTGACCGTACAGGCCCGCACCGAACTCAAGAACAGCATCAGGCTGTGCGCGCTGCTGTTTGTCGTGCTGTTCGTGATTATCGGCATGCGCGCGTGGTTTCTGCAGATTCTGCGCTCTCCGGATTTGACCCGAACGCTTGAGCGGCAGTATAAAACAAGCGTGCTGCTGTCTCCGAAGCGCGGCACGATTTATGACCGCAACGGCAACGAGCTGGCCATCAGTGTTCAGGTCGAATCCGTGTTCGCGCGTCCGCACCGGATCAGCGATCCCGCGCAGCTCGCACCGCGGCTGGCCGCAATTTTACAGATGCCGACTGAAACCATTTCCGGCCGGCTCATCGAAGAGAAGCCCTTTGTGTGGATTGCGCGCAAAATTACGACGGTGCAGGCGCAGGCCATACGCGAACTGAAGGAGCCGGGCCTTGAGTTCGCGACCGAGAGCAAACGGAGCTATCCCAACGGAGAGCTTGCCGGGCAGGTTCTCGGCTTTGCCGGCCTTGATGCCGAAGGTCTCGAGGGGCTTGAGTTCAGGCTGAATGAAACGCTGCGCGGCACGCCGCAGCGGGTGGCAGCCAATCGTGACGCGCGCGGACGGCGCCTTTTTTCCGAAGGATTTTGCAGCTCCGCCCAGGACGACGGCAGTGACGTCTATCTTACGGTCGACAAGACCATTCAGTATATTGCCGAAAAGGAGATGCAGGCCACGGTTGCGGCCACCGGCGCCAAAAGCGGCATTGCCGTGGTCATGGACCCCTGGAACGGCGATGTGCTGGCCATGGCGGTCGTGCCGCTTTTCGATCCGAACAGGTATTCGCAGTACAGCCGGGATCTGTGGCGCAACCGCGCGATAGCCGATGTGCTTGAGCCCGGGTCGACCTTTAAAATATTCGTTGTCGCCGCAGCAATGCAGGAAAAAATCATCACGCCGGAGGACACGTTTTTCTGCGAGAACGGCAAATACCGGGTCGGGGGCAGAACCATCAGCGATGTGCACCCGTACGGCTGGCTGAATGTTTCCGGCATTATACAACACTCAAGCAATATCGGCGTGAGCAAGATTTCAAAACATCTCGGCACGCCCCTTTTCTACGAATACATCCGTAAATTCGGTTTTGCCCGACCCACCGGCATTGAACTTCCGGCGGAAGCTTCCGGCAGCATGCCCGTGTCCCATAAGCTGCCTGAACACACCCGCAGCGTTATGTCGTTCGGCCACAGCATTTCGGTAACGCCCCTGCAGCTGGCGCAGGCCTACAGCGCGATCGCCAACGGCGGCGTGCTGATACAGCCGAATGTAGTGAGAAGAATCAGGACCGCCGACGGAGAAACCTTCGCGTACGGGACTGATGCGCCGGGGCAGCGTGTCGTTGAGCCCGCCACTGCGCAGCGCCTGAGCGAAATGCTGCAGACGGTTGTGGAAGGCGGGACCGGCATGCGGGCAGGGGTGCCCGGTTTCGGCGTGGCCGGAAAAACCGGCACCGCCCGCAAGCTTGACAACGGGTCCTACAGCAGCAAGCGCCTGGTGGCATCGTTTGCCGGATTCTGTCCGGCTGATAACCCGAGGATTACGGTGGTCGTCGTCGTTGATGAACCCCAGACCATGACCTACGGGGGCCAGAGCGCGGCTCCGGCGTTCAGCCGCATAGCGCAGCAGATCCTTAATTATTTAAATGTCGCCCCGCGCGTTCAGTTCGCCGCCGGGGAGGCTCCCGGACGGACATCCGATCACACACCCCTGGCAGCGGACAGAGCCGGATGACGTGCGCACAGCTGGCAGACCTGCTTACCGACGCCCGCCCCTGCGGTAATCCCGCGGGGGATGTTGCGTTTATTACGGCTGATTCCCGGCGCGCAGGGCCGGGATCCCTGTTCGTGGCCCTGCGCGGCTCCCGGGCCGACGGGCACCGCTTTCTCGATGATGCCTACCGGCGGGGCGCCCGCGCGTTTGTAACCGAAGAGCCCTATCAGCGCGACGGCGCCTTCAGCCTGAGCGTGCCTGATGCGCGCGCGGCCCTGGCAGTGCTGGCAGCTGCCTGGTACGGCGAGCCGACCAGAAGGCTGGGCCTGATCGGCATTACCGGCACAAACGGCAAGACCACGACCGCGCATATTATTGAAACAATCTTAAGCGCTGCGGGAAAAAATGTCGGCATGATCGGCACCATAGAATACCGCTATCCGGGCTACAGCCGGCAGGCACAGCGCACCACACCGGATGCGCTTGAGCTGCAGGAGCTGCTTGACCGCATGCAGCGCGCCGGGGTTGACTGGACCGTCATGGAGGTCTCCTCCCACGGGCTTGACCAGCAGCGCGTGGACGGCTGCCATTTTGACGCCGCTGTTTTTACGAACCTGACGCCTGAGCACCTGGACTATCATCATGATATGGAAAGCTACCACGCGTCCAAACAGCGCCTGTTTACTGCCCTGCTGCCGCGCAGTGCAAAGCAGGCGTTTGCCGTCATCAATGCCGACGATCCGGCCGGGCGGCGCATTGTTGACAGATGCCCTGTCAGGGTGCTGACCTGCGGACTTGAGAGCGGGGACGTGCGCGCCCGCAACGCATGCGTTTCCCTTGAAGGCATCCGGGCCGAGATTGTCAGCGCTCAGGAGAGCTTCGAGATTACCTCCCGGCTGGTCGGCGTTTTCAACCTGTACAATATCGTGGCAGCAGCTGCCGTATGCCGGGCCCTTGGAATCGGTGTCGAAGCCGTGCAGGCCGGCATTACTCAGGCCAGCGGCGTGCCGGGCCGCCTGGAGCGCATTGAGAATGATCTGGGAATTCTGGTCTTTGTCGATTATGCGCATACGGCCGACGCGCTCGCGCAGGTCCTTGCAACCCTCAGGGACACCGGGGCGGAGACGATTATTGCCGTGTTCGGCTGCGGGGGTGATCGCGACCGCGGTAAGCGGCCCGAGATGGGCAGTGCCGCAGGCCGTTTGAGTACCCGCGTGATCCTGACCTCGGACAACCCGCGCAGCGAAGATCCGGAATCGATTATTGCCCAGATCGAGCCGGGCCTGCTGGCGCAGGGGTTTGTCAGGGCTGATGCGGCCGACGCGCCGGGTTCGCGCAAGGGTCTCTATTGCATTGAGCCGGACCGGCGGCAGGCCATCAGGCAGGCGATTTTTTCGGCCGCGCCGGGTGACGTGGTACTCATCGCCGGCAAGGGCCATGAAACAACCCAGCAGTTTGCGCGTGAACAGTTTTATTTTGACGATCGTGAAGAGGCCAGGGCGGCTCTGAAAATGAGCGCACGGCATACTTGATGCGGCGGCCGGAGATTTATTTGCCATGAACCTGAGCATTGCCGACATTCTGAGCGCGACGCGCGGCACGCTGCTGGCCGGCGGGATTTCGGCGCGCGCGAGTGAAGTCGTTATCGACTCGCGCGCGGCCGGCCCGGGCAGCCTGTTCGTGCCCCTGCGCGGCACGCGCCATGACGGGCATGCGTTCATCGAGAGCGCCTTCACGCAGGGGGCCTCAGCAGCACTGACAGAACACGCGGATGCGGCTCATCTGCAGCGTTTCCCGGGAGCGCTGATCGGCGTTGAGAACACGCTGCGGGCTCTGGGCGACATTGCGGCCTTCTGGCGCAGGGCTTTCAGGCTGCCGCTTATCGGCATTACCGGCAGCAACGGCAAAACAACGACCAAGGAAATGACCGCCGCCATTATCGGCCGCAGCCGTGCATGTCTGAAAAACGAGGGCAATTTCAATAACCTGATCGGATTGCCGCTCAGCGTTGTGAAACTCGGCGCTGAGCATCAGGCGGCCGTTCTTGAGATGGGTATGAGTGAGCCGGGTGAAATCAGGCGCCTGGCTGAAATCGCCGCGCCGACCATCGGCGTTATCACCAACATTGGGCCCTGCCATCTTGAGCAGCTGGGCTCGCTTGAGGCGATCGCGGCCGCAAAGGGCGAGCTGTTCGAGGCGCTCGGCCCCGATGATGTCGCACTCGTCAACCGCGATGATGAGCACGTGCGGGCCCTCGGCTCCGCTACCCGCGCCCGGGTGCTTACCTTCGGGCTTGCCGCCGGCGACATCCATGCGGCGCACATTCAGCAGGACAGCGCCGGCGGATCAATATTCGAGCTGCATATCGCACAGACATGCGTGAGCGTGCGTCTGGCGATGGACGGTGCGCATTTCGTCAGCAATGCCCTGGCAGCTGCCGCTGCGGCGCATGCCGCTGGCATCGGAATCGATGATATCGCCGCAGGCCTGTGCGCAAGCGGTCCTGTGGCCGGGCGCATGCAGCGGTTCAATCGCGGCGGCCTGGAGATTATCAACGATGCCTATAATGCCAATCCGGTTTCCGTGCGCGCGGCGCTTGCGGCCCTGGCCGCAACACGCAGAAGCGGCCGCGCGATCGCGGTTCTGGGCGACATGCTTGAACTGGGAGAGCGCTCAGTCGACTATCACCGTGAAATCGGTGTCTGTGCCGCTCAGGCGGGCATTGACCGGTTGTTTGTGCTGGGCTCATTCGCTCGCCATGTATGCGAAGGCGCACGCAGCGCAGGCATGCCCGGCAACCGGATATGCGCGTGTGAGTCTTTGAACGAGCTGGCGGCCGAGCTGGCAGCTGTTGCCCGGCCGGGCGATGTGGTGCTGCTGAAGGGCTCGCGCAGGATGCAGCTCGAGAAGCTGCTTGATCTGCTGCCTGGTGACGGGCTGCAAGCATGAGAGGACGCTGATGCTGTATTATCTTCTCTATCCGCTGCACACCGAATTCATTATTTTTAATGTTTTCAAATATATTACGTTCCGCACGATTTATGCGACCGTAACGGCGCTGCTGCTGACCCTGCTGCTCGGGCCGTATGTCATCGGGCTGCTCAGGCGCAGCAGCTTCAAGCAGAACGTGCGCACCGACGGGCCCGCCACGCATCTGGTCAAGGAGGGCACTCCCACCGGCGGCGGTATCCTGATCCTGTTTGCGGTCATCACTTCAACCCTGCTGTGGGCCGATATCGCGTACAGCTATGTGTGGATCGTGCTGCTGGCGACCGCCGGCATGGGGTCCATCGGCTTTCTGGATGACTGGAAGAAAATCCGGCATTCAAATACGCGCGGCATCACCGCCCGCGAAAAGCTGCTGCTGCAGGGAGCGGTTGCGGCGGTTGTTGCGCTTGTGCTCTACTCCCAGGCCGGTTTCGACGCGCAGCTGAGCGTGCCGTTTTTCAAAAACATCAAGCCCGATCTGGGCATCTGGTACGTGCCGTTTGCGATATTCGTGATCGTGGGGGCCTCCAATGCCGTCAACCTGACCGACGGGCTTGACGGCCTGGCGATCGGTCTGGTGCTGATCGTGTCGGCTACCTACATGGTGTTTGCCTACATGACCGGCCATGCCGTGCTGTCGGAGTATCTGCGGATTTCTCCCATTTCCGGCGCCGGTGAGCTGACGGTGTTCTGCGGGGCCATGGTCGGGGCCAGCATGGGATTTCTGTGGTTCAACAGCCATCCGGCGCAGGTGTTCATGGGCGACGTGGGATCGCTGTCGCTGGGCGGATCGCTCGGGACCGTTGCCGTTATCACCAAGCATGAGATTCTGCTGGCCATTGTCGGGGGTATGTTCGTCATTGAAGCGCTTTCGGTGATCATTCAGGTCGGCTCGTTCAAGCTGCGCGGCAAGCGCGTATTTAAAATGGCGCCGCTTCATCATCACTTTGAACTCACCGGCTGGGCCGAATCGAAGATTATCGTGCGGTTCTGGATTATCGGCATCGTCATGGCGCTGCTGGCGGTGAGCACGCTGAAACTGAGGTAGCTATGGAGCTGAGCGGCAAAAAAATACTGGTTGCCGGATTCGGCAGAAGCGGCCGGGCCGCGGCTGAATTCCTGCTTGAGCGCGGCGCGCGCGTGACAATGTGCGACAATAACGAGCGCCTGCAGGTTCCCCGCGAATTCACCTCTCGCGGCATGCGCGTCGAGCTGGGAGAGTTTTCGATCGCCACCGTTACCGCGCAGGACATGATCGTGCTGAGCCCGGGCGTGCCGCTTATGTCGCGCGCCCTGATCGAGGCCCAGGCCCGCGGCATTCCGGTCATCAGCGAAATCGAGCTCGCTTTCCGGCATATCAGCGCGCCCCTGATCGCGGTGACGGGAACCAACGGCAAGACCACGACTACATCCCTGCTGGGGCATCTGTTCGAGGGCGCCGGGCTGCGGGTGTTCGTGGGCGGCAATATCGGCATTCCGCTCATCAACGCAGTGGCACTTGATCCGCAGCCGGATTATGTTATCGCCGAAATCAGCAGCTTCCAGCTTGAAACCATTGATACTTTCCGGCCGCACATCAGCGTGCTGCTTAATATTACCGACGATCATCTGGACCGGTATGCCTCCTTTGAGCAGTACCGGCAGGCAAAGGCTGCGATCTGCCAAAACCAGACAGACAAAGATTTTCTGATCGCCAACCTTGATGATCCCGCGCTGCAGCCCATTCTGGCGGATGCCCGTGCAACCGTCTTCGGCTTCAGCCGCCGCACGGCCCCGGAGCGCGGCGCATTTGACGACGGTCATCTCCGCTGCGTGTGCCCGGGACGGCCGTCACTGAGCATTTCCACGGAGAAGGCGGGACTGATCGGCAGCCACAACCGCGAAAACATGCTGGCCGCAGTTGCGGCCGCGTACCTGTGCGATGTGCCCGCGCTGGCGATTCAGAAGGCTATTGAAAATTTCCGCGGCCTGCCGCATCGCATGGAGCCTGCCGGTGAAATCAACGGCATAACCTATATCAACGATTCAAAAGGGACCAATGTGGGCGCCTGCTGCAGCTCGCTTGCCGGTGTGAACGGCCGGCTGGTGCTGATCGCCGGAGGACTCGATAAGGGCGGCAGTTACGCCCCGCTGATTGAGCCGCTGCGCACCAAGGCGCGCGCCCTGGTGCTGATCGGTGAGGCTGCCGGCCGCATGCAGGCCGAACTGCACGCGCACGTTGCGATCGTGCGCGCCGCTTCCCTTGAGGAGGCCGTCAGCGCGGCCACGCGTCTTGCGCACCCGGGTGACAGCGTGCTGCTTTCACCGGCCTGCGCCAGTTTCGACATGTTCGACAACTACGAGCATCGCGGTGAGTGCTTTAAAACCATTGTAAAAAAAATTCAGCGGACAGCAGACAGCCATGCATCCTAAAAGCCTCACGCAGAGTATCCTGCTGTTTGCACCCCTGCTTTTGACAGGGCTGGGAATTATCATGATTTACAGCGCCAGCTCAATATTTGCAGTCTATAAATTCAACGACGGCGGATACTTTGTGAAAAAGCAGTTTATTTTCGCCATTGCCGGCACCCTGGGCATGCTGCTGCTCATGCGCGTGCCCTATGAGCGCCTGCGCTGTCTGGCCTATCCCTTCTGGGCGCTCAGCCTCGGTTTGCTGGTGTGCGTGCTCATTCCCGGTATCGGCACGGAAATCGGCGGTGCCGTGCGCTGGCTGCGTATCGGACCGCTGTCGTTTCAGCCCTCGGAATTCGCCAAGCTGGCGGTGATACTCCTGCTGGCTTATTCACTTTCGAAGAAGGGCCGCGACAAGATCAGGAATTTTTCGATCGGGGTGCTGCCGCATCTGCTGCTGGTCCTGCCCCTGTGCGTTTTGATTCTTGTGCAGCCGGATTTCGGAACCACGCTGATGATCGCTGCGCTGCTGTTTTGCATGATGTTTATCGGCGGGGTGCGGCCGCGCTATCTGTGCGGGCTCGGTCTGCTGGGTGCGGGTGTTGCTGTGCCGCTGATCGCCATGAAAGGCTACCGGCTGGAGCGCCTGCTGACATTTCTTGACCCGTGGGAGAAATCAAGCGGGTCGGGCTTTCAGATCATACAGTCATTCCTGGCCTTCGGCGCCGGCGGGCTCAAAGGGACCGGGCTGGGCAGCGGAACGCAGAAGCTGTTTTACCTGCCCGAGCCGCACACCGATTTTATCCTTGCGGTCATCGGCGAGGAACTCGGGTTTGTGGGTGTCATGGCGGTCATTGCCGTGTTTGGCATGATTGTTCTGTGCGGCCTCAGGGTGGCCGCGCATGCCCAGGATCTGTTCGGCGCCTATATGGCGATGGGCATTGTGATGATGATCGGCATACAGACCTGTATCAATATGGGCGTGGTGCTGGGCCTGCTGCCGACCAAGGGCATGCCGCTGCCGTTTGTGAGCTACGGCGGCACATCCCTGGTCATGAATCTGCTGGCGGTGGGGGTTCTGCTGAGCATCTCATCGCATGCGGATATGAAGGCGAAATGAATATAACCATTACCGGCGGCGGCACCGGCGGGCATCTTTTCCCGGCGATTGCCGTGGCGCAGGAGTTCCAGCGGCGCGGCGCCGGGCACGTGATTCAGTTTATCGGAAGCAGCCGCGGCATTGAGGCACGGGTGCTTCCCCGGGCGGGATATCTATTGGAAACGGTTGAGATCAGAGGATTTGCGGGAAAACGCCCGCTGGGCAAAGTCGAATCGCTCGCGTCGATCGTTCCGTCGGTGGCGCGCGCCCGCGCCCTGCTGCGCGCGTTCGGCTCGCAGCTTGTCATCGGGTTCGGCGGCTACATTTCGTTTCCGGCCGTTATCGCCGGGCGCATGCTCGGTCTGCCCGTGGCCGTGCATGAGCAAAACAGCGTGCCCGGGCTCAGCAACCGGGTACTGGCGCTGTTCGCACGGCGTATTTTTGTCACCTATGAGGAGAGCATGCGCTTCTTTCCCGCACGCAAGACGATATATTCCGGACTGCCGCTGCGTGCGCTGCCCGCGCGCGAACTGGACGCGGGCCGGACAGACGCATCGGCGACCGTCTGCATTCTGGGCGGCAGCCAGGGCGCCCGCGAGATCAACAGCGCCGTAATCGGGGCGCTGCCTGCGTTTGCGCAAAGCGCTGCGCCGTTGCGGTTCATACATCAGACCGGAGCGCAGGACACAGAGCGCGTGGAAGCGGCCTATCGGCAGCACGGTCTGCAGGCGTGTGTCGCGCCGTTTTTTGACGACATGCTCGCGCGGTTTCTGCACTCCGATCTGGTGATAGCGCGCGCCGGGGCCGGCACGCTCGCCGAGCTGGCAGTGTGCGGCCTGCCCGCGATCCTGATTCCGTATCCGTTTGCGGCCGGGGATCATCAGCGGAAAAACGCGCGGATGTTCGAGCGGCAGGGGGCTGCGCTGGTGCTGGATTCGCGTGATCTCAGCAGTGACGTTCTGGCGCGAAGCGTGCTTGACCTGATCGGAGCGCCCGGGCGTTTGCAGGATATGGCCCGGCAGGCCCGGCAGCTCGCACAGCCCAGGGCCGCGCAGATAATCGTTGATGAGTGCTGCCGCCTTGCGGCGGCATAGACAGGGAGCAAACGGTGATACTGAATGTCCGCAACCGTATCAATCATGTCCTTCTGCATGTTCTGCTCAAATGCAGGTATAAGGCCCGCCGCCGGCCGCGGATGGTTAAATGCATTCAGGCGGCCGAGGTCCTGTGCATCAAGACGGGCCTGATTTACTCCGGCAGGAATCACGCATAACAGGGCGCTGCAGCCCGGAAAGGCAGACACAGCCGTGTATAAAAAAAATCAGCACATTCACTTCGTCGGCATCGGCGGCATCGGCATGAGCGGCATTGCCGAGCTGCTGCTCAATCTCGGCTACCGCGTCAGCGGCTCCGATTTGAAGGCGAGCGACATCACGCAGCGCCTGAGCTCGCTGGGTGCCAGCGTGTATCTCGGGCATGAAAAAAAGAACCTTAAAGACGCCGATGTCGTGGTGATATCGTCGGCCGTGCGTTCGGATAATCCCGAGGTTCAGCAGGCCCGCGACAGGAACATACCCGTAATACCGCGGGCTGAAATGCTCGGGGAGCTCATGCGCCTGAAGTACGGCATCGCCATTGCGGGCGCGCACGGCAAGACCACGACCACGTCGCTGATTGCCGCTGTTCTCGAATACGGCCGTTTCGACCCGACCGTAGTCATCGGCGGCAAGCTGATGAAAACCAACACGAATGCTTTCCTGGGCGCGGGCGATTTCCTGGTGGCCGAGGCCGATGAAAGCGACGGATCGTTTCTGACCCTGCCGCCGACCATAGCGGTCGTGACCAATATCGATCGCGAGCACCTGGATTACTACAGCGATATCGATCAGATTAAAAGCTGCTTTCTGCAGTTTCTCAACAAGGTTCCGTTTTACGGCCTGTGCCTGATCTGTCTTGACGATGAGCATCTGCAGAGCATCATTCCGCATATGGAAAAGCGCAGCATGACCTACGGGCGGGCGAGTCAGGCCGATCTGCAGGCGCGCGATATCGCCTTTGACGGCTTCAGCACGACGTTTACGGCCTATCTGCGTGAGCGCAAGCTGGGCCGGATCACGTTGCGCCTGACGGGCAGCCATAATGTGCTGAACGCGCTGGCCGCCATCGGCGTCGGGCTTGAGCTTGATATCCCGTTTGCAACCATAAGAAAGGCGCTGCGGGAATTCCGGGGCATTCAGCGGCGCTTTCAGCTGCTGGGGCAGCGCCGCGACATCACGGTGATCGACGATTACGCGCATCACCCGACCGAGATCAAGATGACGCTGAAGGCGGCCCGGCAGCTGGGCGCGCGCAGGGTCGTGGTGCTGTTTCAGCCGCATCGCTACAGCCGTACCCAGCATCTTTTCAATGAATTCATGACCGCATTCTATGATGCCGACGTTTTGATCCTGAGCGGTATTTACGCCGCGGGCGAGCAGCCAATCGCGGGCGTGACCTCGGAGCGTCTGTATGAAGGACTCAGGGAATACGGCCATAAACACGTTCTGCACGGGCGCGACCTGCAGCAGGCTGAAAAGCTGGTGCTTGCAACGCTTGAACCGGGAGATGTTTTTTTTACGCTCGGGGCGGGCGACGTCTGCACGGTCGGTCCGCGCATTATGAAGGTTTTGCAGAAACAGGCCGCACAGGCCGACAGCACAGGGAGAGAAAGGGCATGAGCGATACATCAGGCACCATCACAGCACGCAAGAACTGCAGCGGAAAACGCGGCAGCCGTCCGGTCATTACGGTGTCAAGCCATATGGTGAATCATCCGGCCGGCTTGCAGGCAGCGCGCACCGAGCGTACGCGCCAGAGCCTGCTGAGCGCATGTCCCGCATGCCGGGCACGCAGCGCTGAGGCCACTACCTGTATGGAGTTCGTCAGATGAAACACCCGGGAACTTCCGGAGCCTCGTTTAAAGACAAACGCATCGGCGTTGTGCTGGGCGGCCTGTCGCCGGAGCGCGATGTGTCGCTGCGCAGCGGAGCGGCCATGGCGGCGGCCCTGCAGCGCCTGGGCTGCACGGTTACAAGCCTTGAGGCCGACCGCAGCCTTGCCGAAGCGCTCGCGCGCAACAAAGTCGAGGTTGCCGTGCTTGCCCTGCACGGCCCGCTGGGTGAGGACGGAACCGTGCAGGGACTGCTGGAGCTGCTCGGCATTCCCTATACCGGCTCGGGCGTGCTTGCCAGCGCCCTGGCAATGCACAAGGCCGCCGCGAAGAAAATATTCGTCTTTCACGGACTGCCGACGGCGGCGTTCGAGGTGCTGCCGGCCCGTGATGCGGATGCGCCGGCGGCGGCCGCACGCATCCGCATGCAGCCTCCCTTCGTGGTCAAGCCCTGCGAGGGCGGCTCGAGCATCGGCGCCGGCATTGTGCGCGAGACAGCGCAGCTGGGCGGGGCGCTGCGAGCGGCCGCAGAAGCCGACGGCGGCGATATTCTCATCGAGGCTTATGTGAGCGGTCGCGAACTGACCGTGGGAGTGCTGAACGGGCATGCCCTGCCCGCGATTGAGGTCATCGCGAAAACCGGCTTTTACGATTATGACGCCAAGTACAAAAGCGGCGGCGCTACCCGCTATATCGAGCGCCCCGATCTGAGCGCGGACCTGCATGCGCAGTTGCAGAGCCTGGCCGGGCGCGCCTACAGCGCGCTGGGCTGCGCCGGGGCCGCGCGGGTTGATTTTATCGTGACCGCCGCAGGAGAGCCGTTCATCCTTGAAATTAATACGATACCGGGCATGACGGAAACAAGCCTGCTGCCCATGGCCGCCCGGCAGGCCGGCATGAGCTTTGATGAGCTTGTGAAGGAAATTGTCTCGGCAGCAGCGCTGCACAAACACGCGGCAGGAGGTGCGCAATGAGACGACGCTCTGTGCACCGCATGCGCATGCAGCGCCAGGAGCACTACGTCCGTTTTATCCGTGTGGCCGCCATGGCCGCGGTTGCGGGCCTTGCGCTTGCCGGAGCCGTGCTTGCCGGCATCATGATCTATGATGCGCCGGGCATGCAAATCGCCCATATTTATGTCAGGGGCTGTGACGCGGCAATCGCCGAAGAGGTTCTTGTGAATGCCGAGCCGTACCGAGGGAAAAACATCGTGGCTGCCGACCTGCGCTCGCTCCGGAGCCTGATCGAGAGTAACGCCTGGATTGAGCGCGCGGTTATCCGCAGGAAGTATCCCGATGCGCTGTCGATTGCGGTCAGCGTGCGCACGGCCCGGGCGGTTATCGCGCTCGATGAACCGTACCTGGTGGATGAGCACGGCATTGTGTTCACCCGGGCATCCGGCCGCTATGCTGACCTGCCGGTTGTCTGCGGGCTCACGCGCGCTGATTTCGAGCAGGATCCGGCTGCGGCCGAAAAAATGATCCATGACGGCCTGCAGATCGTCGCGGCCCTGCAGATGAACGCGCTGCCGCTGGATGAGAATGTCCGCATCACCTGCAGCCATGAGCTCGGCTGCACGCTGCAGACTGAACCGCGCGGGCCTGAAATTTATCTGGGTTTTGATGACTACCAGTACAAGCTCTCAGCGCTGCCCCGCATGCTTGCCGATCTGCGCAGCCGGGGCCTGAGCGCCCGTTCAATTTATTTGCAGTCGCAGGAACGCGCTTTTGTAAAAATTGATCAGGATAGCGTCCGCACGCAAGCGGCCGGCCGGACAGCGGGAGCGGATGTGTCCACCTGACAAGAGCTGTGCAGGTTATTAACTACGGAGACTCAGTATATGGCCAGACGAAGCAGACCACTTGTAGCGATCGATATCGGAACCACAAAAATCACCGCGCTTGCCGCTGAACAGGAAAACGGCGAGATCATTGTCACCGGCTTCAGCTCACATCCTTCCCACGGTGTGAAAAAGGGCCTGATCATCAACATGGACAGCACGGTCGACGCTATCCGCCGCGTGGTTGAAGATATTGAGATCATGACCGACGCCGAGGTCGGCACCGTGCGCATCGGCATTGCCGGCAGCCATTTGCAGGGCTTTCAGAGCAGCGGGGCCATACCGCTGAGCACCCGCGAGGTGCGCAAGATCGATGTGCAGAGCGTGCTTGAGGCCGCGCGCTCGATTGTGATCCCGACCGAGCGCGAGGTGATTCAGATTATTTCCCAGGAATACCGTGTTGATGATCAGGACGATATCATTGATCCGCTCGGCATGGCGGGCGTGCGGCTCGAATCACGCGTTTATATCATCACGGGCGCGATTTCAGCCGCGCGCAATATCGTGAAGTGCATGAACCGCAGCGGACTGAAGGTCGTCGACATGGTGCCGCATCACATTGCGTCCGCCGAGGCTGTCCTGACCGGGGATGAAAAGGAGCTCGGCTGCGCGGTGTTTGATATCGGCGGCGGCACGACCGATATCGCCGTGTTTTGCCGGGGCAGCCTGCGCTACTGCGCCACCCTGCCGATCGGCGGCAATCAGATAACGTCCGATATCGCCATCGGGCTGCGCACGCCCCTTTCGCAGGCTGAAATCATCAAGAAAGATTTCGGACATGCGGTGTTCCCGACCCATTACCCCGAACACGCGATCACGGTTCCCGGCATCGGCACTGATGATGAGCGCTCAATCTCGGCAGGCACGCTGTGCCGCATTATCGGCGCGCGCACCGAGGAAACGCTGCAGCTCGCCCGGCGCGAGCTTATCCAGTGCGGCATGCTTGAGTATCTGGCCTCCGGTGTCGTGCTGACCGGCGGCAGCGCACAGCTTGGCGGTCTTGCGCAGATGGCTGAGCAGATCCTGGGCCTGCCGGTGCGCATCGGGCTGCCGCAGGATGTCAGCGGCATTACCGATATCAGGCATCCGCAGTTCGCAACTGCGGTTGGCCTTTTAAAAACCGCCTCATCGCAGCCGGTCGTCAGCGCGCAGGCTGCCAACCGCAACGCCCGCAGCACCTGGAAACTGGGCGAGCGCGTGAAGCACTGGTTTGCTGAAGCTTTTTAACACAGGGAATGAAAAGAAAATCGAACGATAATTTTTTTTAAGGAGGACAGCGATGACATTTACATTCGAGCAACCCACCAGGCAGGGCGCTTCAATCAAGGTAATCGGCGTGGGCGGAGCGGGCTGCAATGCCGTCAATACCATGATCGCCGCAAAGCTTGACAGTGTCGATTTTATCGTTGCCAACACGGACCGGCAGGCACTGGACAACAACCGCTCGCCGAACAAGATTCAAATCGGCGACAGCATTACCCGCGGCCTTGGCGCGGGCGCCAATCCCGCCATCGGGCGCACGTCAGCGATTGAGGATATCGATAAGATCTCCCAGATGATGGAAAAGGCCGATATGGTTTTCGTCGCCGCCGGCATGGGCGGCGGCACCGGCACCGGCGCTGCTCCGGTGATCGCCAAGGCCGCCAAGGACATGGGCGCTCTGACCGTCGGCGTGGTGACCAAGCCCTTCAACTTCGAGGGCAAACACCGCGCCCGCATTGCCGAAGAAGGCCTGCGGGAACTCCGGGAGCATGTCGACTCCCTGATCGTCATTCCGAATGAAAAACTTTTCAAGATCGCCGAGAAAAAGACAACGCTGCAGGAAGGCTTCAAGATGGCCGATGACGTGCTGCTGCATGCCATCAAGTCGATCTCGGATCTGATCAACATGCCGGGTTTGATCAACCTTGATTTCGCGGATGTAAAAACCATCATGTCGGATATGGGCATGGCGTTCATGGGCATGGGACTGCACAGCGGCACGGACCGGGCGGCCGAAGCCGCGCGCAAGGCGATTTCAAACCCGCTGTTGGACGATATTTCCATCAAGGGCGCACGCGGCATGCTGATCAATGTCACGGGCAGCAGCTCGCTCAGCTTTGAGGATCTGGAAAAGGCCACCGGATTTATCCGCGAAGAGGCCCATGAGGATGCCAATATCATTTTCGGCGCAGCCATTGACGAGAGCATGGGAGATGATTTCAGGATAACCGTGATCGCCACCGGTTTTTCCAGTGAGCAGCAGCTGCAGGATGAGACCGCTGCGGTTGCCATGCCGGAATCGGCCAAAAAGGCCGTTCCGGAGTTGGTGTCAAAGCCGAAAGCGGCAGCCGCGGTGCAGCTGCCCGATATTGATCTGCCCAAAATGCGGCGCGATGCAAAGGTGATCAAAATCGGAACGATCATCAGTGAATTCGGCGAAGACGGCGAATATGATATTCCGACATTCGTGCGCCAGCAGCAGGTGATTTAACTTTGCAGATGTGCTGAACCGTCATGGTCCAAAGCCCCCGGTTGCGTTACCGGGGGCTTTGTTTTTCGAAAAGAGCTTGCAAAGCCGTCCGCGCAGGGCCGGAAGTGTGGTATATACAGGCGTGGTTCTTTGAGTATGCCGGCACAGGGGAAAAACGCAGGATGATCTGCCCCGCACAGGATGTAATGGTAGTATGAAGCGCACTGCTGCACGAAAGAAATGCCGCACTTCAGATGTTCCGTATAAAGAGCATGAGCGCAGTCTGCTTGCAACCGGCACTCACCGGGTTGGTTTGCGCGTTGCGCTTGCGTTTCCGAACACCTACGCGGTCGGCATGTCGAATTTAGGTTTCCAGCTGGTCTATCGCCTGCTGTGCCTGCACCCTGAGGTGTGCTGCGAGCGGTTTTTCCTGCCTGATTCGGGACAGAGCGCAGGCACGCTGCGCTCGATTGAAAGCGGTGCAGCGCCGGGCAGCTTTGACTGCATCGCCTTTTCGCTGTCGTTTGAAAGCGATTATCTGAATGTCGTGCACATGCTGGCGCTGGCAGGCATACCGGCGCTGCGCTCTGAGCGGCAACAGGGCGCTCCTCTGCTGGTTGCCGGCGGGGTAGCGGTGAGCATGAACCCTGAGCCTCTAGCCGATATTTTTGATCTGTTCGCAATCGGTGAGGCCGAGGCACTGCTGCCGGATTTTATAGAGCGGGCCCTGGCGTGCCTTCAGCCGGGGTGCGCACACCGCCTGCGCGCAGAAGATTTCGATCATATCGGTGGCTTCTATGCGCCCGGGCTCGTGGTCCCGCTCTACGACGGGGAGCGATTGCACGGTATGCAGGGCTCAGCTCAGGCGGGGCTTCCGGTTGCGGCCCGGCGTCCGGCTGATCTCAATACCTGCCACGGCAGCTCCTGTATCCTGACGCCGCACACGCAGTTTGCCGACATGGCACTTGTGGAGGTCAGCCGCGGCTGCCCGCGCGGCTGCCGGTTCTGCGCTGTGAGCAGCCAGTATGCGCCCTTTCGCAGGCGCTCCCTTGTGAGCCTCGTCGCCGAGATAGAGCCTCTGCTGCAGCAGGACATTAAAATCGGTCTTCTGGGCGCGGCTGTCTCAGACCATCCGAACCTTGAGGAACTGATGCGCCATATCGTTGAGCGGGGCGGTCATGTTTCCATATCATCGCTGCGGGCCGATGCGCTTACTGCACACATGGTCGCACTGCTTGCCGCCTGCGGACACACGACGTTTACGATCGCACCGGAGGCGGCAACGCAGCGCCTGCGGGACGTGCTGGGTAAGGGCATTTCCCACAGCGACATCATGCGCGCCGTTGAGATATTTGCCGCTCAGGGGGTATCGTCCATCCGGTTGTATTTCATGATCGGGCTGCCGGGCGAGCGCGATGAGGATATCGACGCCATCGCCGAGCTGGCCGTTGCGATTGCGGCCCGCTACCGCGCGGCGTGCGGCGGCAGGGACAGGCTTCGCCGGCTGACGCTCAGCATCAGCCCGTTTGTGCCCAAGTCGTTTACGCCGTTTCAGTGGCATGGCTTTGAGCCCCTCGACAGCCTCAAGCACAAGCTGGCCCGTATACAGGCTGCGCTGCGCACGGAAAAAAAGATACAGCTGAGCTGTGATTCGCCCCGCATGAGCCTGGTGCAGGCGCTGCTGAGCACGGGCGACCGGCGCCTGTCAAAAATTTTGCTGAGCGCGCATGCACTGGGCAGCTGGCCGCGCGCCTTCCGGCAGGAGGGTTATAAACCGGAAGCGGTTGTCTGCCGCCGGAGAAGCCGCGATGAGTTTCTGCCCTGGGATGTGCTCGATCACGGCATCGACAAGGATATGCTGTGGCGGGCCTATCAAAAGGCGCTTAAAGGCCTTTAGAAGGCTGCTAGGCAGCCGCATGAATCTGTCCTGTCATGCCGCACGTGATGCGGCATCCAGCTTTGTTTTCCCCCTTCTTCCGAATGTGATCACCACTTTTCGAGCCATGCGTCCTTCCCGGTTGACAGCCGTTTAGACTGGTGATAGACTTGTTTTAGAATCGAATGTGATCTGGAGGAACACATGGCAAACGTCGGAGCCTACGAAGCTAAAACGCATCTGCCGAAACTGATTGAACGGGTAATGAAGGGCGAACGAATTACGATTTTGCGCCATGGCACCCCCGTGGCTGTGCTGCAGTCGCCTGACCCTGTGCGGCCTGCCGATCCGGTCAAAACGATCGAAGCCCTGCGCGCGTTTCGACGCAAGCACCGGCTTGACGGCATGTCTGTGAAAGAACTGATTGAGCAAGGCAGGCGCTGATGCCCGAACGTTTTGTTGTCGACAACTCGGTTGTCATGGCATGGTGCTTTCAGGATGAAGCTGACCGTTACGCTGACGGCGTTCTTGATATGCTCGTGGAAGGAACAGCCCTTGTCCCGGCGATATGGCCCTTGGAAATCGGCAATGTTCTCGTCGCAGCTGAGCGCAAAAAACGCCTCAGCAAGGCAGACAGCGCCCGTTTACTCGCGCTTCTCACAAACCTGCCGATCACCATTGTTCAGGAATCCCCGGAGCGCATGCTTACTGAAATTGTCGCGCTTGCGCGCCTGCAGCAGCTGTCTACCTATGATGCCACATACCTTGATTTGGCCATGCGTGAAGATATCCCTCTGGCCACCAGGGACAAGGCTCTGCTCGCGGCTGCCCGCCGATGCCGTGTCCCTGTTGTAAAATGATTCGAGGATTCGAATCGGTCCTGCCTTGCCGTACGTATTGCGGCATCCAGAAATCAAAAATATTTTTTTAGTACCCGTTCTTTGCCGCCAAAGAATGGGTACCCCGTAGGGTGGGTGCAGCGATGCGAAACCCACCGGATTTAAATGTTCCATACATGGTGGGTTGCACCCACCCTACACCTGATTCCCTCACCGGGTCCACCCTCCGTAGCAGAACTACTGCGGAGGACGGGCACATCCTCGCGGTCCGCCTGAGGCGGAGTATCCGCGATTAGGGGCAGGCACAGGGGCCTGCCCCTACGCTGCGAAACGATGGGGTTTGAAACCCTAAAACCAAAACAACGTCATTTCGAAGAAGCGTGAGCGACTGAGAAATCTTGCGGGCTGTCATGCCGGACGCCGATCCGGCATCCAGCCTTTTCTCCCAACTCCGAACTCCTGACTCCAAACTGCAGCGCTGTTTATTGCCGCACCCCCCCGCCTTGTTTTACGTTCCCCCGTCCCGGCCGCCGATTGTTTTGACCCACCGGATGCTGTGTAAAAAATCAGCAGCACTGCAATAAAACCCTCCGCTTTGCGACTAAGTGCGCGACGAGCGGGACATCCCTTAAATAAGTAAATTCAATTCTTCTCCGGGTCGGGCCATGGAATTTTTGGTAAGCAACTGATATGGTTCAGTGCGGTGGTTCAGCGCCTGGGCTCCAGCCGAATAACAAGCCGGGCGTCCAGGGCATCGGCAATTTTGGAAAGCGTTGCCATTGAAGCTTTTTTAAATCCGCCCCTTTCAAGCCGCGAAAGTGCAGGTTGCTGTGTGCCGATCATCTCGGCAAGCCGCTGTTGGGACATGCCGGCACGTTCGCGTAATGCAAGCATACTTTCAAGAAGTTCAAACTCGGCATCCAGTTCCCGCCAGGCTTTTTTAAAACCGGGGGTTTTCATCTGCTGTGCTTTGTAATCCTGCAGGGTTCTCGCTTTCATTCTGTAGCCTCATTTCGTGATAAAAAGTCTTGCATGCGTTTTTCAGCAACATCGATCAGTCTGTTTTCGTGGTATAACATATAAGTTATAATTTATCAACGGCTGTCACAGCCGTTCTTCAGGCGGATTTTGTAAAACGCCCATCTGCTGCGGTGCGCGTGGCCAGCGGCACTGCCCCTACAATGCGTGATTTCGCGCGCCCTGCATCGGACAAACAAGGAGTCCATGAATGGGAAAATCCAGGACACCATATTTAATTTCCCCCAACCATCGGCTTGAGCGCGACGCGAAAAAATGCGCCGCGCCCATTATCCGTAGCGTTGTGTGAAAAACAGGCGTTGACATTTCTTATTTTCCTTACTAGTATGTAAGAAGAATCAATAAGGTAAGGAGATTGACGCATGGTTACAGCCACATTGACAAGCAAGGGTCAGCTCACCATTCCGAAGGCGGTGCGGGATTCGCTTAATCTCCACGCGGGCGACCGTGTCGCGTTCATAGTTCATAATGATACAGAGGCCGTGCTGAAGCCGGTGACGAAGTCGGTGGACGAAGTATTTGGACGTCTCCACAGCGCCGGGCAGCAGCCAAAGAGCATAGAGGATATGAACGCGGCCGTTGCGAAACGAATGAGGGAGCGAAAGTGATGATCGCTGTCGATACGAACGTCATTGTACGTTTCCTCGTTCGGGACGATGCAAGGCAGGCAGAAGCCGTCCGCAGGCGTCTGAAACTGGCGGAGGAGCGACGGGAACGCCTTAAGATCCCTTTGCTGGTCGTCCTGGAGACAATCTGGGTTTTGGAAAGCGCGTACGAGAAGACGAGATCCGAAATACTGGATGCCATCCGGGACATGCGACAGATGCCCGTATTCGAGTTCGAGGCGGATCGCGTTATCGAAGGCCTCCTGAACGACGGACCGAGATGCAAAGCAGACCTTGCAGACATCCTTATTGCCCACGCGGCCGAGAAATCCGGATGCGATGCGGGCATGACGTTTGACAAGGGGGCGGCAAAGCTTCCCTTCTTCAACCTGTTGAAATGATCTGGCACAACCGTTGCTCCCAGACGACAGCTGGAAGCCGCGCCTGAAGCACATGTTCGATTAAGAACAAACAAGGGGGCGTCCATGAAAGTATGAATTAAATTTGCCGGACACGCTTCGCGAGTACCGGCCTACATTTTGTACAATAGCGCCCTTGACGGCCGCACGCCTCCCGCCTTTTTACCTCCCCCCCCGCTTCGGCCGCCGATTGTTTTGATCGGCCGGATGCTGTTTAAAAAATCAGCAGCGAAGAAATAAAATCCTCCATTTTGCGACTAATAGTACGGCGCATTCAATTCAAAGTGGAAGGAACTGATCATATGTCACACGACGGACCCGTCCATGGTTCGACAGGCTCACCACGAACGGAACAAAGCTTGGAGTATGGAGTTCGGAGTTTGGAGCAGAAACCCGTTCACCCTGAGGCTGTCGAAGGGTAGAACAGACCGCAGATAAATCCGTTCATGGTTCGACAGGCTCACCACGAACGGAAAAGAGAACTTACCACGAACGGAAAAACAAACCACTCTAAAGGTAACCACGCAAGGGTTATTCGGAGAGAATACAGTAAAAAGGAATATGCTCTATCAAGGTTGGGGAGGTCATGCGCCCGACCGGTTATGCCCGGCTGGTCCAAACTCCAAACTCCCAACACCGAACTCCAAACTGACAGGCAGTCTACAACAAGCGGGGCTGGTGGGAGTTTTTGCGCCTCTTTTTCGGCGCGGGCTCTTCGATTTTGCCGATATGGCGCTGCAGGGTGTTGCGGGACACGCCCAGCACTTTGGCTGTTTTGCTCTTGTTGTTTTTCAGGCGGCGCAACACGGTGTTGATGTAGATATGCTCGATTTCCTCCAGCGTGAAAAAATCCTCACGGCTCAGGAAACTCTCAAGCGCAATGGCCTTTTTGGAGATATTGAAGCGTATGTCATCCTTCGTGATCAGCGGCCCGTCGGCCAGCAGTACGGCGTTTTCCATGACATCGCGCAGCTCGCTCACGTTTTCAGGCCAGTCATAGCCCTCAAGCAGGGCAAGCGCGCGGCTGTGAATGCCGCCGATGTCTTTGCCGTATTCCTTGCTGAATTTATCCATGAAAAACGTTGCCAGCGGCGGGATGTCATCGCGGCGGCTGCGCAGGGGCAGAATGGTGAGCAGGTACGGATGAAACGGCTCGATCGGTGCGCTGTCTTTTGCCCGGGAGCCGTTTTCCGGGGATTCCTTCGATGAAAAGATCAGCCGCACCGGGCTGCCGCCGGCTTTTTTCACGGCCTGCATTTTTTCAGAAAGCAGCGCCAGCAGGCTCTGCTTTACCGGTGCTTCGAGCTTGCCGAGATCGCGCAGAAAAAGGGTCGATTCGGGCTGGGGTTGAGCGGCGCCCCGGCCGTTGTCCCCGGAAGCAGCCAGTGCTGAAAAACAGGTGTTGATTTTTTCTTCGAAATGATCAAACGGCAGGTTGACGCAGTTCATGGTGATAAACGGTGCATTCGGGCAGCGGCTGTAGTGAATGCTTTTTGCCAGCAGCTCTTTGCCTGTGCCGCTCTCGCCGCTAATCAGAATGGAACCGTGGCGCTTTTCGGAAAGCCCCTCGCACTGCTGATAGAGCTGCTTTAAGCTGCTGGTTAAATAGACAACCGGAAGGTACTCAATATTTTTTTCAAGAAGCTGTGAGCGACTCATGGCTGCTTCGTTATGTGCGCTGTATGGGTTTTGTTTGATGGTATTGGTGTTGAAAGATATGCAACACTAATAGATGAAGGGCGTGCAAGTCAAGGTATATTTTATTTTTTTTAAAAAAGAAGTTCTGTCAAGCAGATACAGGCATCGTCGAACGGGTGCTTGCAGGCGGCCGCGGAAGCCTCCATACGACTGGTTGCAAAACAGCTGATAAATCAGGGCGCTCGGCTGTTTTGTTGAGACGATTTCAGCATTGTACGTGCAACCTTTTAAAAAATGTTTTGTCAATGCAGGTAAATATTGTATGATAGCTGACGTGATGACGTTGGCAGCGAATGATATTCTCCGAAGGCAGTGCGCTGCCGGGCAACTTATGCTGACGTGTTGTCCGTTTTTCCCGATCATGTGCAGGATTTCTTGCGGGCTTTGTGTGCATGGGATTTTTTCAGGACATGGCACAGCGGAGTTCGCAGTGCGCCCCCGGGCGCTGCTCACTGAACAGGTATACACACGACCATGATGCCCTTTACTCTTGATGATACACACCGCAACCCGCCCCGCGTTTTAAGCAAGGGCCGCTGGGCCAACGCTGATTTGTTTCTGTTTGATGCCGGCTGCGCTACCTGGGTGATCAAGGACTTCAGCCCCTGCCGGGCGCTGGTCCGCTACAGCGTGGGAATTTTCATGGTGCGTCGCGAGCTGCAGGCGCTCGAGCGGCTGCAGGGCATACACGGTATCGCGGCCGACCCGTTCCGGCTGAGCCCTTTTGCGCTGGCCTACCGCCATATTCCCGGCATAACGTTGAAGGAAGCACGCCGTACGGGCAGGGTCACGCCGGAATTTTTCGAGCGCCTTGAGGACACCGTGCAGCGCATGCACGGCCGCGGCATCGTGCATCTTGATATCCGCTACATGCGCAACATTCTGATAACACCGGAGGGTAGTCCGGCACTGCTTGACTTTCAGTCAAGCCTGCTGCTTGACCGCATCCCGCGCGCATTACATCGCCCGCTCAAGGCGATAGATCTCTCAGGCGTTTATAAATGCTGGCAGAAAATCTGCCCCGATACCATGGGCGCGCAGCGAACGGCACTGCTTGAGGCGGTCGCGAAAAGACGCTCGCTGTGGATTTTCAAGGGCTATCCTCTGGGCACCCGTTTTTCAAGACGATAACCGCTGCTTATCGCGCCTGCTGATACCATGATTACCAGAAAAAAATTCAGACATCTGCTGGAATACGGCGCCATGCGCCTGTTTGTGTTCTGCATACGCCTGCTGCCGGCCGTGCTTGCCATCCAATGCGGCCGCTTCCTGGGCATTGCCGCCGGCTGTATTATCAGAAGCCGCATGCGGCTCGCTCATGAAAATCTCAGGCGGGCGTTCGGTGACCGGCTTTCCCATGCAGAGCGCTGCCGCATTCTGCGCTCTTTGATGGCGCTGCTGGGAGAGGCCCTGGTTGAGTCAGTCATCATTACGCCCGAAGACGCGGCCCACAACGTTGAGATTGAAGGGTTTCAACACCTTGAGCAGGCGCTCGCGCTCGGGCGCGGGGCCATTTTGCTCGGGCCGC
>VGSH01000003.1 GCA_016875025.1 Deltaproteobacteria bacterium | reverse complement strand
CGCCCGAATCTTCGATATACAGCAAGCGCGGCAGTCTCTACGGCCTGCATCTGGCCGCACAGCACATATCGCGCGAAGACCGCTCTGTGGTGGTGGAAGGCTATCTTGACGCCATCACCCTGCACCAGGCAGGCATACAGAATGCGGTTGCCGCTCTGGGAACGGCCCTGAGCGAACAGCACATCGGGTTGCTCAGGCGCTATTCGCGAACTGTTATTATGGTATTTGACGCTGACACGGCCGGTGAAAACGCGATGATGCGCAGCCTTGAGCCGTTTCTGGCCGCGCAGCTGGCCCCGCGCTTCATTTTGCTGCCGCCCGGGGAGGATCCGGACAGCTTTGTCAAACGCAACGGGCCTGAAAAATTCAAGGAATACATGGGCAGCGCCGGAGCGTTGCTTGACCATGTCATTGAAAAAACGATACAAAAGCACGCGCTTGCCGATCCGGCCGGAAAAGTTGCCGCCTGCGACTCAGCGCTTGCCATACTGGGCAGGCTGGCTGATCCGCTGGAGCGGCAGCTGCATGTTCAAAAGCTGGCCCGGCGCCTCGGCCTGCAGGAGCAGCAAATCAACGCCCGCATGCGCGGGACCCGGCCGGCGGATCAGCCCGCCGCAGGCGCGCAGCGGCCGGAAAAGCGTTCAGATTTTCATAAAAATGCCGAGAAATTACTACTGCAGCTTATGATCGCGCACCCCGGCGCTGCGCAAACGGTCGGCAGTTCGGGTGTTCTGGATGATTTTGCCGATCCGGCTTTGCAGCACCTGTGCCGTCTTGTTATTGGGAAAAGCGGAAACGGCGCCGGCATTGACAGTGCAGCGCTGCTTGATGAAGCGCCGGACGGTGCCGGCAGAAGGCTGATGGCCGAAGCGACATATTCGGAAGCGCTCGCAGGTCCGGCACACAAGATTGTCACGGACTGTATCCGCGACATTCGCCTTAAGAAAAACGCACGGGAGTATGAGCGCGTGACCGCGCTGATGAAACAGGCTGAAGCCGGCCGGGATGAAGATGCTGCCCGGCAGCACCAGCGTGCATCTCAGGACCTGCTGCAGGAAAAGCGCCGGATACTGAGCGCGACCTATGATGTTTGAACACCTCTGAAAGGAGTTCCATAGATGGGACGTAAACCCAAAATCGAGCAGGTCAAACAGCTGATTGATATCGGTAAGGAAAAGGGTTTTCTTACCTACGATGAAGTCAATGATGTTTTGCCTCCCGAAATGGTATCACCCGACCAGATCGATGAACTGATGCACATGTTCGGCGAGATGGATATCGAAATCGTCGACTCGGGCCAGGGTGTGCGTGTGCCCAGCAAGGCCGGCAAGGCCGCCCAGGATGACGGCCCGCACGATGATAAAGACCTCTACGGCCGGATGAACGATCCGGTGCGCATGTATCTCAAGGAGATGGGCTCGGTGTCGCTGCTGTCCCGGGACGAGGAGGTGCGTATCGCCCGCCGCATTGAAGACGGCGAGACTGAGGTCCTTGACGTTGTTTTGAATTCGCCGATAACGGTTGAGGAAATTCTGCAGCTCGGCGCTGCGCTCGAGAGCGGCGAGCTGTCTATTCGCGAAATAATTTCCGATCTCGATGATGATGAAAGTGAAATCGACGAAGAGGCCTACATAAACGGCTTCCTGAAACAGGTTGCCCATATCGGCAAACTGTTCCGCGACAATGAAAAGATAACCCTGCGCCTGGCGACCAAAAAGGAACTGAGCGAAAGACGCAAGAAGATTTTGAGCAGCCAGGTCGAGGCGAACAAGGCCGAGCTTTTTGAGGCGCTGAAAAAACTGAAGATAAAGAAGCGCTACCTTGACCGGGTGGTTGCCCGGCTGCGCACGTTTCTCAAGGAAGTCGAGGCCTTTGAGCGGCGCATCACAAAGTGCTGCCGCAAGGCCGGCCTTGACCCGACTGAAATCCGCCGCATGATCCGTCAGGGCAAAGACGATAAGAACGAGCAGCGCAAAATCAAGCGCAAATACGGCCTGAAAGTCGAAGATCTGCAGGAGCTTGACCGCGAAATCCGCAACTACACCAAGCAGATCCGCCAGATGGAGAATGAATCAGGCCTGCCCGTGACCAGCCTCAAGGACGCAATCGACCGCATTGAAAACGGGGAGAAGCGCGCCAAAATCGCCAAGGATGAGCTGGTGCGCTCTAATTTGCGCCTCGTGGTCAGCCTGGCCAAAAAGTACACCAACCGCGGCCTGCAGTTTCTGGACCTGATCCAGGAAGGCAATATCGGCCTGATCAAGGCGGTTGAAAAATTCGAGTACCAGCGCGGCTACAAGTTCAGCACGTACGCGACCTGGTGGATCAGGCAGGCCATTACCCGCGCCATTGCCGATCAGGCGCGCACCATCAGAATCCCGGTGCACATGATTGAGACCATCAACAAGCTTATCCGCACATCGCGCTACCTCGTGCAGGAAAACGGGCGCGAACCCGTGCCCGAGGAGATTGCCGAAAAGATGGAGCTGCCGCTTGAAAAAGTGCGCAAGGTCCTGAAAATCGCCAAGGAGCCCATCTCGCTTGAAACACCTATCGGCGAGGAGGAGGACAGCCATCTCGGTGATTTCATCGAGGATAAAAAGATTGCCAATCCGCTGGATTCGGTCACGTATAAAAACCTGTCCGATCAGACGCAGCGGGTGCTGGGAACGCTGACCCCGCGCGAGGAAAAAGTGCTGCGTCTGCGCTTCGGTATCGGCGAGCGCGCCGACCACACGCTGGAGGAAGTCGGCCGCGATTTCGACGTCACGCGCGAGCGCATCCGCCAGATCGAGGCCAAGGCCCTGCGCAAGCTGCGGCATCCGATACGCAACAAGAAGCTGAAGAGTTTTGTCGAATATTGACGCACACATAAAAAGTCCGGATGCTGCGTTGCGAACTTTTTACGGGCGCGTCCTGAGAATTGGTTTTTGTGGAGTTTCACGACCCCATCAATAGTACCTGTTGTGCTGTAACGGGCTCATAGCTCAGCTGGTAGAGCTCCCGGCTCATAACCGGATGGTCCCAGGTTCGAACCCTGGTGAGCCCACCACCCTTTTACCGCGAGACAGCGATGTTTGAAATGGATAGCGCCTTGTATGGAGTAACAGCATTCGGTTGCTGTCGTTGCAAAGCACCCCACTGAGCGGGTGCTTTTTTTATGCCCGGCGCTCATCCCGCCCGGGCGCAGCAACCCTGGAGATTTACCTATGGCCGGAACTGCAACCGATTGCATGTCCGGCGGAAATGAACAGGCAAAGGAGGCCGGTTTGAAAAAACAGATGGAATTGCTCTACAGGCTGCAGACGATTGACTCAAACATCAAACGCTCTGAAGCGCTTCAGCGGCAGTTTGAGGAAGAAGTAACCAGGCTTCAGAGCGAGCTTGACGGCGAAGCCGAGAAAAGTTCGGCTGTCCGGCAGGAGGTTGACGCCCTGGCTAAAAAACATCGCGAGCATGAAACGGCCCTTAAAATCCTGGAAGACCAGAAGCGCAAAGTGCAGGAAAAAATGATGGCCATTAAAACCAACAAGGAATACGCGGCCGCCCAGCATGAAATTTCATCAATTGAGCAGGCAATCGGTAAAAAGGAGGATGAGATTATCCTGATTATGGATGCTGTTGAAAACGCGAAGGATGTGACAGCCGCCGCGGAAGAGGCACTGCAGGCAGCCGGCCGGCGGTTCGATGCCAAGAAGCAGCAGGCGGAAACCGAGCTTCGCGACTATCTTGCAGATATCGAGAAACAGCGCCAGGCACGCGAAGCGCTGCTGCAGGAAATCAAGCCTGATATGCTCAAGACCTATCAGCAGCTTCACAAGGCCCGCAACGGCGTGGCGGTTGCGCTGGCCGACAAGGAATACTGCTTCGGCTGCAGCATGAAAATCCCGCCGCAGATCTATAATGAGGTGGTCCAGGGAGATCAATTGCATACCTGCCCGCACTGCCGCCGTATTTTATACGTTGAGCGCAGTGCGGCGGATGAAGGGCAGCAATCGGCCTGAATATTCCGTTGCGCTGTGCAGTGAACGGCAGGCGCAACCTTCTCTGGCGAACACGCGTTCCCGTCGTTTGCGGGGGCGGTACCGATTCCGGATTTTCGCATGACCTTGACTCCCATGCTCAGGCAGTATCAGTCTGTTCGCGCCACGCTCGGCGACGACACGGTGCTTTTTTTCCGCCTGGGAGACTTTTATGAAATGTTTTTCGAGGACGCACGGCGCGCCTCCGCAATTCTTGACATCACCCTGACCGCGCGCGACGGCGCAGAGGCCGGCAAGGTACCCATGTGCGGGGTGCCCTATCACGCGGCCCAGGGCTATATCAACCGGCTGAACCGCGCCGGCCTCAAGGTGGCCGTGTGCGAGCAGGTGGAAGACCCCGCGCAGGCAAAGGGGCTGGTCAAGCGCGAGGTGGTGCGCATGGTATCGCCCGGCACCAACCTCGAGGATGATACCGGCGCAGACTGCAACTATATCGCCGCTGTGTTTATTCAGGACGGTTGCTGGGGCTGCGCCGCCCTTGATCTCGGCACCGGCGACTTTGTGCTGAGCGAGCATAGCTCCCCGACAGACATGGCCGATGAGCTGCTGCGCCTGCGGCCCAGTGAGCTGGTGATGGCCGACAGCACTGAGCGTGCCCCGCTTACCTGCGCGCTGCGCGAACTGCACGCGGTCATGAATGAATATGAAGGCTGGGTGTTCGACCGCGCACAGGCCGTCAAGCGCCTGCGTGAGCAGTTCGGGGTGCAGTCCCTGGCCGGGTTCGGCATCGAGACCATGACCGTTGCCCTGAGCTGCGCCGGAGCCCTGCTCTACTACCTGCAGGACAACATGCATAGCGCGCTTGCCCATCTGCGTGCTCCGCGCGTGATGCAGCACAGCCGCTACATGCGGCTTGACCGCCAGACCCTGCGCAATCTAGAACTGCTCGCGCCCGCATCAGGTGAGCGCCACGCGCCCACGCTTTACGGCGTTCTCAACCAGACCCTGACTCCCATGGGCGCCCGGCTGCTCGGGGCCTGGCTTGTGCGGCCGCTGATTGTCGCCGCGGACATACGCGAACGCCTTGACGCTGTTGAGGCCCTGACCCTGAACTCCGCTATCCTCCAGCGCATCCGCCGCCTGCTGCAGCCGGTCCGTGACCTGGAGCGCCTGCTGGGGCGCATCACCTGCGGCACGCCCTCGGCGCGCAACCTCGTGGCCCTGGCCGTGTCGCTGCGCTCGGTGCCGGGCCTGAAAGAAGCCGCTGCCGGCCTTGGTACGGCCTTGATAGCCCGGCAGTTCGAGGGCATGCATGAGCTGGGCGATGTGGCCGACCTGATCGAGGCCGCCATCGTGGACCAGCCCCCGCCGGGCGTGCGCGACGGCGGATTCGTTCGCGCGGGCTATTCAGCCGAGCTGGATGAGCTGCGCGGCATCTCCACCAATGCCCGGGACTGGATTGCCGCGCTGCAGAAAAAAGAATCTGAAAAAACGGGCATCAAATCCCTCAAGATAAAATACAACCGGGTGTTCGGCTACTATATCGACATCACCAAGCCGAACCTGCACCTGGTGCCGGACTACTTCATCCGCCGGCAGACGCTGGTCAATTCCGAGCGCTTCATCGTGCCCGAGCTCAAGGCCTACGAGGAAAAAATCCTGGGAGCTGATGAGCGCTCCGGCGAACTTGAGCTGCGTATTTATGAGCAGGTGCGCGCTGCCGTGCTCGAGCGCATCGCCGCCATCCAGCAGACCGCCGATGCCGTGGCGGTGCTGGACACGCTGGCCGCGCTGGCCGTGTGCGCCCTGGCCAACAAGTACTGCAAGCCCGAGATAACCGACAGCTCGACCATCTATATCGCCGGCGGGCGGCATCCGGTGGTGGAGCAGTCGCTTGAGAAGGGCGCGTTTGTCGACAATGACGCGCATCTTGACACCGCCGGCGACCAGCTCCTGATTATTACGGGGCCGAACATGGCCGGCAAATCGACCTTCATCCGGCAGGTGGCCCATATTACGCTCATGGCGCAGATGGGCTCATTCGTGCCGGCCCGCCTGGCGCGCATGGGCGTGGTTGACCGGGTGTTCTCGCGCATCGGGGCGGCCGACAATATCGCCCGCGGCGAGAGCACCTTCATGGTGGAAATGATCGAAACCGCCAATATCCTGCATAATGCCACGCAGCGCAGCCTGCTGGTGTTCGATGAAATCGGGCGCGGCACCTCCACGTTCGACGGGGTCAGCATCGCCTGGTCGGTATGCGAGTTTCTCAGCCGCCCCGGGTTTGCGCCCAAGTGCCTTTTCGCGACGCACTATCATGAGCTGACCGAGCTGGCCGATCATCGAGCCGGCATCAGGAATTTCACGGTGAGCGTCAAGGAGATCGAAGACCGGGTCCTGTTCCTGCGCAAGGTCGTGCCCGGCAGCGCTGATCGCAGCTACGGCATTCATGTGGGCAAGCTGGCCGGGCTGCCGCGCGAGATTATCGAGCGCGCCGAAGAAATTCTGCTGTGCCTTGAGGAGGAAAAAATCTCCGAAGAATCGATCAGCCAGATTTTAAAGAAGAAAAAGGCGTCCGGCTCGGTCTACGACCTGCCGCTGTTTCAGCCCCTGAAGGATGAGCACCGCGAGCACACTGCACAGGAGCTGGTGCGCAAAGCCCTTGGCGAGCATCCTGTCCTGCAGACGCTCTCAGGCCTTGACATTAACACGCTTACCCCGCTGCAGGCCCTGACCCTGCTCTCGGAGCTTAAAAAAAAGCTCGTTGAAGAATCACCCTCGGCCGGCACGGTTTGAACGCTGTTCCTCAATGCCTACGGTAGACAGTTTCCGGAGCAGGCCGATAACGGTTGACAATACCGGCCGGTTTGGATAGCCTTGGAGCTGGTATCAGACTTCCGTTCTTCCGTTGCGAGTATAACGCTTACCAGTACAGCTTAACCGGCTCATGGTGATGCCCGGTGGGTGCCGCCTGCACGAAAGGGAATATGCCGTGGAACAGAGATTGTATCTGACGCACACTGATCTGGAACGGCTGGAAAGCCTGCTGGATACCCTTGCGCCATCGCAGAACACGCTCAGGCTCGAGGAGGAACTGGCCCGCGCTGTTGTTGTCGAGTCAAAAGACATACCCCCTGATGTCGTGACCATGAATTCGCGCGTGCGGGTTTTTGATGAAAACGAAGGCCGGGAGCTTGTCCTCACGCTGGTCTATCCTTCACAGGCTGATGCTGATGCCGGCAGAATTTCCGTGCTCGCACCGGTCGGCTCGGCCCTGCTGGGCCTGTCGGTCGGTCAATCGATTGACTGGCCAATGCCGGAGGGTCGCACAAAAACCCTGCAGATCCTCGAAATCCTCTATCAACCCGAAGCATCCGGTGATTTCGAATCCTGAGGCCGCACCTGCGCCGGGCATAGCCCCGGCCGCATCACAGCGCGCCTGCTCTGGTGTGGTACTGAAATTCGTCACAAGATGTTCTGTGCGAACACACAAGCGCCCGCTTCAATCCCCGCAACGCAGCATCCGGACTTTTTACGAGCGCGTCAACGTTGATGGTCCCGTAAAAAGTCGCCCCACCGGTCCGCCGAGGGCGGATAAATTCCGACCGGTGTCCAGTGTCTTTCTAAGTGTCAGATATCCCTGGATTCCGGACTGCGCGACTGTGTCGCAATTTCCTTTTGTGTCATCTCGACCGAAGGGAGAGATCGTAAGCGTATGTTAAATCAACGAGTTAAGATTTCTCACCCGCCTGCGGCAGGATTCGAAATGACAATCAATATAATTACGACAACGTCTCTGCGCCGGAATGTCTGAAATGAGCATTTTCAGACTTTTTACGAGCGTGCCATCGTTGAACCTTCACAGCAGGTTGCTGGCAAGGTCGGCAAGCTCGGACCGCTCGCCCTTTTCGAGGTTGATATGGGCGTAGAGTTTCTGGCCCTTCATTTTTTCGATCAGGTAGCTCAGTCCGTTTGAATAGCTGTTGAGGTAGGGGTGATCGATCTGGAAAATGTCACCGGTGAAAACAAGTTTTGTGCCTTCGCCGGCACGGGTGATGATGGTCTTGACCTCGTGCGGGGTGAGGTTCTGGGCCTCATCCACAATGAAGAATATGCGCACCAGGCTGCGGCCGCGGATGTAGGACAGCGGCGATATGACCAGCTTTTCCTCCTGCAGGAAATCCTTGATGCGGCTCTGCCTGCTTTTTGATTCCTCGAAATTGCTCTGTATAACCCCGAGATTGTCATAGAGCGGCTGCATGTAGGGATCAAGCTTGGACTGGATGTCGCCCGGCAGATAGCCGATGTCCTTGTTGCTCAGGGGCACCACGGGCCGGGCAAGGTAGATCTGCCGGTAGTTTTTACGGCGCTCAAGCGCGGCTGCCAGGGCCAGCAGGGTCTTGCCCGTGCCGGCCTTGCCTGTGATGGTCACGAGCTGAATATCGGTGTTCATGAGCGCGCTGATGGCAAAAGCCTGCTCGGCGTTGCGCGGGGTTATGCCGTAGGCTGTTGTTTTGTCGACCTTTTTCACGATTGTGCCGGTCGCATCGATGGCTGCCAGCGCCGACTTCTTGCCGTTGCGCAGTATCAGAAACTCGTTGGCTTCAGGAGCATCCTTACAGTGCAGCTCGGCTGCGTCAACTGCAAAGGGCTCGCGGTACAGGCGGTCGATAATCTCCTCGGCAACGCCGGATTCAAAGCGGTGGCCCGTGTACAGAGCGGTCGGGTTCTTGACATGATCGGTTGTGTAGTCCTGGGCCGTAAGGCCGATGGACTTGGCCTTCATGCGCAGATTGACGTCCTTGGTGACCAGTATCACCTGGCGGGCAGGGCTTTTTTTTACCAGATTATAGGCTGTGTTTAAAATGCGGTGGTCGGGTTTGTCGGGCAGAAAATTCGCCAGCAGGTCAGGGTGGAACTTCTCCTCGAGCCGGAGCAGAATTTTGCCCTTGTGCGGCCCTATTTTCAGGCCCTGGTCGAACAGCTTATCCCCGCTCAGGGCGTCAAGGGAGCGCACAAACTCACGGGCATTGAAATTCAGCTCGGAATTGCCTTTTTTAAACTGATCGAGTTCTTCGAGCACGCTTACGGGGATAACAATATCGTGCTCATCAAACTGATACATGCAGGAACTGTCGTGCAGGATAACATTTGTATCAAGAACAAACAGTTTCTTTTTCGCGCCGGCCATTCATACCCCCTGAAATATGATAAAAAATGTCGCCTGTAGACTGCAGCAGGCCCATCATAGCATTGGCTCTCACTATTTTCAAGAATTGCCGCTAAAAAACGCATGGCTTTATAAATATCTGAAATTACTTTATTTTTCAACTATTTCCTGCAGAATAACTCACTGTTTTACGTTTTAGCGGTGTTTTTGCCATAATTTCTATTGATTTTTTCCTTGTTTATGTTAAATAGAAACCCGTACAACGTTTAAATATATTTTTTTGATTATAACGCAAAATATTCTATGAATTTTATATTTAGTTTTTTTTCTCGATTTCCGATATACCAAATTAAAAGTACATTAACCCACTGAGGTCGATCATGAAAAACACAAAAGACGATGCGCAGATCATGACAGTTGAAGAGGTTGCCGATTTCCTGAAGCTGTCAAAGATCACTATCTACAAACTGGTCAAAAAGGGGCACCTGCCGGGCTTCAGGGTCGGCAACTCCTGGCGCTTCAGAAAAGATAAAATTTACGAGATCATCTCGCGTCAGGATATTGAGCTGGGGTAAGCCGGCTGTCTTCTGAGCGTCGCACCGCTGTACTGCAGCCCTGCCATCATCCATCGAGGTCATATGCGAACTCTTATCAATGCCGCCGGACTGGTTCTGCTGGTGGCCATCATAGTTATTTTCTGCGTATTGAATATCGAACGGGTTGACCTGAATCTGCTGTTTGTGAACCTGCTGGAATGGAAAATCGAATATCCGGTGTGGCCGCTGCCGCTGTGCGTGCTTGTGCTTGTGCCGCTGGGCTGCGGCCTGGTGCTGGGGGCCCTGCTCTACGCAGTGAAAATCCTGAAACTCAAGCGCCTGGTGCGCACCCTGAGCAAAGAAATCGAGGACTTGCGCAGCCGCGTACGGTCCGTGTAACAGAGTGTTAAAAAAGTCTTTTTATACAGGCTGTTCAAAAACGTCCATCCTCCGTAGCAGCGCTACTGCGGAGGACGGGCACACATGCAAGGCGTGCGAAATTATGAGGAATGAGGCGTACTTTGCCGTACGCCGCAGTGACGAATGATGAGCACAACGCAGCAGATGGGCGTTTTTCAACAGCCTGCTGTGCGGGCCGCTCAGGTAATGCAGCGCATGAACGCCGCGACACAATCCGGGCACAGCTGAACCCCGCCCAGATCCTCAATAATCTGCAACGCCTTGTCCTTCCCGGTTCTGGCCTGATACGGCCGCTCACTGGTAATACTGTCATAGGTGTCGGCAACAGCGATAATGCGCGCCGGCAGCGGAATGCGGCCGCCTTTGAGCCCTTCGGGATATCCCTGTCCGCCCATGCGTTCATGATGATAGAGCACACCCGGAATGATGGGCGCAAGGCTGGGAATGGGCCCGAGGATCTCGGCGCCGATCACGGGGTGGCGCTGTATGAGGCTGAATTCGGCCTCGGTGAGCCGGTCCGGCTTGAACAGCACATCATCGCGCACGCCGATCTTGCCCAGATCGTGCAGGCGCGCGGCCATGCGCATGGTCTGCAGTTCCTCATCACTAAAGCCCATCTCGGTTGCCATGGCGACCGAAAGGTCGGCAACCATTTCCGAATGGCCGCGCGTGTAGACATCGCGCGCCTCCAGGGCCTGCACCAGGCTGGTGATGCTGGCTATCATCAGGCTGCGCTCGGTGTCAAGGCGTTCCTTTTCCTTGAGCAGCAGCTGGAAATGATCGGAGAGCAGCTTTTCAGCCATGATGACCAGCTGCTCAACGTTAAAAGGCTTTTCAATATAGCCGCAGGCCCCCCGCTCAAGCATGCGCCTGATAACCCCGCGCTCGCCTGCCGTGCTCATCAGGACAAAGGGAATTGCAGCCCAGTCGCTGTGCGCCCGCAGGGCCGAACACAGCTGCGCGCCGTCCATCTCAGGCATGTGCAGGTCGCACAGAATCAGGTCGGGCCTGTTTTTTTTAAGAAATTCAAGCGCGCGCGCCGTTTTCAGCCGTGGCGACCTTAAAGCCCGCCTGCGCAAGCCCCTTGCGCGCAATCGACAGCACCAGCTTTGAATCATCAACCACCAGCACCAGACGCTCACGCAGAAACAGCGCCCGGTTCAGTACGTCTTCAATGCGCGCGCGCAGCTCCTGGCGGGCATTGGTCTTGGTGATGAACGCCGCGGCCCCGGCCTTAAATCCCCGCTCAATGGCCTCGTCGGAGTCGTGCGAACTGAGCACGACAACCGGAATTGCCTGCGTGGCCGGGTTGTGCTTGAGCTGTTCGCAGAGCTCAAAGCCGTCCATGCGCGGCATTTCGATATCGGTAATAATCAGGTCGAAGTGATCTTGAGCAGCGAGCGCAAGAGCCTGATGACCGTCATCCGTGGCGATGGCCTCAAAGCCGAGCGCAACCAGTTCCCGCTTCAGGGCATTGCGGATCATCGTGCTGTCATCAACGATCAGAATGCGCGGGTTGTGAGTATCCTGCTGTTTGAGCCTGTTCATGCCTTCCCTTTTAACACGGCACGGCCCGTCGGCGCAAGCGACATCCTGCACCGGTGCACGTGTGCAGGCGGCTTCAGGCGCGCCCTGATTCAAAAGCCGCGGCCGCAACGATAATCAGGCCGCCGCATATGGTTGCACCGGACGGCACCTCGCCGAGCACCATCCAGGCAAGCGCCACCCCGTACACCGGCATCAGGCAGCTTATCAATCCTGCGGTTTTCGCACTGAGGGCGCGCAAAGCGCCGGCAAACATACTGTGCGGCACAGCCGTGCACACCAGGGCCAGCAGTGCAAGCTGCAGCCAGATTGCCGGACTGAGCGCAGATGCTGCCTGCCGCACAAACGGCCAGGCAGCCAGTCCTGCGATCAGGCACTGGTAGAACATGGCCGTATCGCCACGGTAAGCACTCAGGTAATTGCGCTGCACGATATTGCGCAGGGTAAAGGCGGCAGCGGACACAAGCCCCCACAGCACCCCGAGGGCCGCTCCCGTGCCGAAAGAAAAATCAGGCACCAGCAGATACACTCCCGCCAGTACAGCCAGGGCGCACAGCAGGTCAACACGGCGGGGCCGACTACCCTGCCACAGCGGCTCAAGCAGCACGGACATAACCGGATAGGTGTACAGGGCGATCATGCCGATTGCCACGGTTGAGACCTGCATGGCATGAAAATAGGTCACCCAGTGCACGCACATCAAAAGCCCGCACAGCAGCATAAGCAGCCAGTCGCGGCCGCGATCGAGCACAAAGCCGCGCTTGAGCGCAATGCCGATCAGCAGCAGAAAAAAGGCCGCCAGCATGCAGCGCCGCGAGATGATATCGACTGCCGGCAGGGCAATCAGCTTGGCGAACAGACCGGTGCCGGCCAGCAGGATGCTGGCAATGTGCAGACCGGCAAGGCTTGTGCGTTTTGCACGCTGTTGCACCGCATCCATGTTTGTTCCCTGCAGGGTACGCGCATGCACAACCCTGCGCGCGAAGCTAAAAACTTGACGAAAGACCCTTGAAAATGCTACAGTCCCCGCCTGTAGTGTAACGGGAGGGATGGCCGAGTGGTCGAAGGCGGCGGTCTTGAAAACCGTTGGCCCGTGGGAACGGGTCCGTGGGTTCGAATCCTACTCCCTCCGCCATTACCGCATAAAAACAGCGCATCATACTATGGCAGGCCTTGAGTGTTCAAGGCCTTTCTTGTCTGCAGCCGGTATACACCCCCGCGGGAGAACCGACCATGCTCCGTCCGGCCCGACACATGCCCGGATCAGTGCGAACGGCCATTATCCTGCTGGCAGCGGCAGCCGGCGCAGGATTGGCGCTGGGCTGTGCGCGCATGTCGCTTGCCGGGTCCTATCCTGCCAGTGACCACTTTGACGGCAAAAGATTTTTTAATCCCGGAGAGGTTGAGAAACAGGGCTTCAAAGAATTCCTCACCTGGGTTCGCAACCGCCAGCGCGGACCGTGGCAGGACTGGGTTGACATCACACCGGGGGCGGCCCCGGCAGCCTGCGTTGGCGGCGATGAGCTGCACATAACCTTTATCAACCACAGCACCTTTCTCATACAGCTCAAGGGTCTCAATATCCTGGTTGACCCGGTCTGGTCAGATCGCTGCAGCCCGGTGTCATTTACCGGTCCAAAACGCGTGCATGCGCCCGGCATTCGCTTTGAAGACCTGCCGCGCATCGACATTGTGCTGATCTCGCACAATCACTACGATCACATGGACATACCCACGCTGAAGCGCCTGCAGAAAAAATGTGCGCCGCGCATCTACACGCCCCTTGGCAACGCCCGCACGCTTGCGCGCCACGGCATGCGCGATGTGGTTGAAATGGACTGGTGGGAGGAACTGCCGCTGGGTGATTGCCTCAACCTGGTCTGTGTTCCAGCCCGGCATTTCTCAGCCCGCGGTATGCGGGATCAACGCAAAAGCCTCTGGTGCGGATTCGTGATTGAGGGCGGACCCGGCGCCGTGTACTTCGCCGCTGACACCGGGTTTGGCCCGCATTTCGAGCAGATCGCGGCCCGCTTCCCGGACATCAGCTGTGCCCTGCTGCCCATCGGCGCCTTCCTGCCGGAATGGTTTATGGGTCCCCATCACCTCTCGCCTGCCGATGCCGTGCGCGCCCACGCCGTCCTGAAGGCCCGCACCAGCATTGCCTCGCATTTCGGCACATTCCCGCTGGGCGATGACGGCCAGTACGAGCCGGAAACCGCGCTGCTCGACGCCCTGCGCGCGGCCGACATGGGAGACACCCGATTCCTGATCCCGCACCCGGGCGAGACATTCACCGACCTGCGGTAACGGCCCGGTCACGCGCTTTAATAAGGCTCCCTTGTATGCTAAACAGTGATGTATTTTTCAGTGCCGACTATGAAGCAGTTTAGATTTCCCGCTCAAGAGCGCTTCCGCGCCGTTCCACAATCTCTTCCCACTCAGGCAGATAGGCTCGCAGCAGGCTTTTAAACAGCCTGCCGTGATTGGGAACCTGCAGATGCAGCAGTTCGTGCACAATTGCGTATTCCTGAAAATCAGGTTTTTCCCGCAACAAATCCATGCTGAAACAAATCCAGCCGCTAGTAGAACACGAGGCCCATTTCCGCGTCATCTTCTGCAGGCGCACTTGAGTCGGCTCTACCTTTATCCGAGCAGCCCACTGCACAACCGCCTCCTTAAACTGTTCAACGGTCCGCAGGCCGTTTCGGGACAATTTGGTCATTTTCTTTTCAGCTTCAAAAGGGTATCAACAAGGCCAACCATCCGGTCTTTCCCGATAACCGGCAGCACAAGTTTATATAATTCCGCCTTGAGTTCCCGAAGCTCGGCCCCGCTGTGATTGTAATTCGGAAACCGCTCAAATGCCCCATTGAGAGCCGGGGCATGTTTTTCCGGCTCGCCGATACCCTCCTTCTTCAGTGTCCAGTAAATGGTAAAGGTATTAATGTCAAAACCGGTCTCTTTCTGCTGTTTGCGGGCCTCAACTATTTCCTGCAGCAGCTGCTCAATTTTTTTCAAGGCATCCTGAGAAGTAATCTGCCGGTCATCGAAGGCCTGCTGTATATTTTCAACCCGGTCGCCGATGGACTTCAGGTAGGGATTTTCCTCCCCCTCGCTGAAGACCGTTGTGTTGATGCTGTTGATCAGGTTAATGACTTTTGTGCTGTCGGTTGACCTGCTCTCCTTGACTGCCTTCAGGGTATGCTCATCTATTTTCACCACCGGCATGGTGGTTTGCAGCCCGTATGTCGCAACTTTTTCCCGAACCAAAAGCTCGGTCTTCCTTGCAACATCGCCGTACAGTACTGTTTTCTTCCTGAACGCATTGCGCACAATCTGATACAGCACCGAGAGTCGTCCAAAATCATCGACATAATCGCGCAGATCAGGTGAAGGTGAGAGAATTTCATACATCATTTCTATCTCTTTAAAGCATTTGTAGAAATCCTCACGGCTGGCCAAATCAACAAACATATCAATGGCCCGCTCAACTGCCTTGTCGTTTATTTCCCCTGCGGTCAAATCCAGATACTGCCTTGCCTGACCGCTCATCACCTCGTAAAATCGGGCCTTCAAAACCTCAAGGTTATTGATCATCCCGCTGACCACATCCGAATCAAAAGCAAGCGCTTTCTCGAGTTTTTCAAATATGCCGACAAAGTCAATAACCAGCCCGCAGGGTTTCTTGATGTCGCCGTCTTCCTCATAGGGCCGGTTCACCCGCGCAATGGCCTGCAGCAGCACATGGTCGCGCATGGGTTTATCAAGATACATGCAGTACAGAATCGGGGCATCAAAACCGGTCAGCAGCTTGTCCGTTACGATAAATATTTTGGGCAGGCTCTGCGGTTTGATAAACAGTTTGCGCGCTTTTTTTTCTTCCAGCTCGGGGATCTGATGTTTGTACACCAGCGGGTAGCGTTCACTGTCATGCTGAGCCGCTGTATAGACCGGGGTCGAATATTCAGGCGGCAGCAGCCGATCGAGCGCGTCCTTATACAAAGCACAGGCCTCACGATCCACCGCCACCAGAAAGGCCTTATACCCCAACGGTTCAATGCACTGTTTAAAATGCTCGGCAACAAACGCGGCGACCTTCTTTACCCGGTCATCCGACTTTAAAAATGCTTTGAGGTTGACGGCCTGATCAAGAATTTTATTCAAATCCTCAACATCGCTCACCCCCTCGGCTTCAACCATATCAAGGAATTCCTGTTCCAGCTGCTCGCGTGGCACCCGGATTTCATTGGGGGCCAGGGTATAGTTCAGCGGCAACGTGGTGCCGTCCCCGATCGACTCGGCAATGGAATACTTGTCCAGATACCCTTTTTCATCCTCCCGGCCGAACACCTTGAAGGTGCCCTTGCCGTAGGCGGTTTTATCAATCGGTGTGCCGGTGAACCCGATCAGGGTTGCTTTCGGCAGCGCACCCACCAGATAGTTGCCCAGATCCCGGCCGAACGAGCGATGCGCTTCATCCGCCATAACAAACACGTTTTCGCGCGTGCAGATATCTTTGGGGATACCGTCAAACTTATGGATCATGGAGATAATCAGGCCCCGGAAATCAGATGCCAGAAGCTCGCGGAGCCGCAGCTTGCTTGTAGCCGACTCGATACTGATATCAAAATTTTTCATCTCCCCCAAAATACGCTCAACCCAACCGGAGAGCTGCCCCTCAAGCTCATTGCGGTCGATCATGAGAATTACCGTTGCCTTGCCGAACACATCCCTGTTTTCAAGAATCTGCCGGGCAGCGGTAATCATGGTGAATGTTTTGCCCGATCCCTGCGTATGCCATACCAGCCCGGTCTTTTTTTCAGCATCGGCGCAGCGCTCAAGCACCTTGTCTATGGCGCGGGTCTGGTGCTGGCGCAGAATGGTCTTGCGCAACTCATCGTCCTTAACATAGAAAACAATCCACTCCTTGAGCATTTTTAAAAAACGCTGCTGGTCGAAAAACCGCTTAACCTTTTTCTCAAAACTTCCCGGCTCATCATCCTTCCAGTTAAAAATATCCTTGCGGTCAAGGTTCCAGGTAGAACCGTAGTAAAAATCAATCAGGTGCGTTATGTCGAACACCTGCGGGCAGGTCAGCATTTCAGGCGTCTCGCGGTGATACTCCCGAATTTGCATCAGGCCCTCTTCAACAGCATTAATCTTGCGGGCGCTTTTGGCCTCCACAACAGCAACCGGAATACCGTTGATCAAAAACATGATATCCGCCCGGTTGGTCTCACGCCCGTTGGTATACTGCCATTCATCGGTTACCTGAAAGACATTGCGTTTCGGATTTTCAAAATCAACCACCATCACATTCCGGCGCCGGTTCTCCTTTTCAACGTAGACGCTCTGCTCGCCGCGCAGCCACGACAGCACTTCGGCGTTGCCCTCAATATTGTTGCGAACCGCCTCAAGACTGCGGATAATCTCAGCTGCTTTTTCGTTTGTGGCAATGCCCCGGTTCAGCTTCACAAGCTGCTGCTCCAGCACGCGGTAAAAAAACAGCCCGCTTTCACCTTTTCTGAGCGAAAGCGCTTCATCGCGCGAAACAGCTTCCCAGCCGATCGCGGCGGCATAGGCAATTAAAGGATTTTGAACGGCTGCTGCTTCCGTTCCAAGGTTTACAGGCATTACATGATGTCCTTCCTGCATTGTGTTATTTCGCCAGCATGTGCACATAATGCACATACCTAATAGTCACCTTTAATGCTGAATGAGTTGTCCGGTACTTCCGGACAACTCCCTGCGGCCCGAGAACCAGATGTTGCAAAACTTGCAACATCTGCTCCGATATAAGTATCGATTTACGAACCTCCCACGCTTGTCTTTAATACTTGCTTACCCTTCTCTGTCGTCACATACTGCTGTTTCGAACTCTTTAGTTTGTCCGGAATAGTCAAAGCCAGCAATTCCTCCGCAACCATTGGATTCAATATTGTCTTTCTGAAGTGTTCTCGGTCCAGCAATCCCAAATGTGCCTGTATATCCTCACGTTTTTGAGGTGAAATACAAAAAGCAAGCACCGCCTCAACTTGCGGGGTACTTGCGGGGTACTTGCGGGGTACTTGCGGGGTACTTGCGGGGTGGGCCACCGCCTGTTCGCGTTTTAAAACAGTTACAAAGCTGATTCCATCCTCACGGTATTCCGGCTCAGGCAGGCCGTATTCCCGCATCCACGTCTGCATATTCCTGATACCGGTTCCCCAATGCTCAATATAGCCGGCCAGATACAGCATTTCAGCAAGGGCGGCATTGCGCAGCACAGAGGCGTGGTCTTTTCGCAACAGCTCCAGCGTCATGCCGTTCGGCAAACTGCCCGGCGACCAAATTTCAATCCGGTCATCAAACAGGGCAACATCTACCGTGCTTGCAATTCGATAATCACGGTGGGCCACGGCATTGGCAACAGCTTCACGAATGGCCCGGTGCGGGACCTCATACCGGGTTTCACGCCGCATGGTCTCAGAATCAACTTCCGCAGATTTGCGGATATTGCGCAGTATAAACGCTTCCGCCAGATCAATCTGCCGAAACACATCCTCCTTAATGTCGGCATGATCCAGAATCTTGCCGGTCTTGTCAGTTCCCTCAAACGAAGCGCACTTCACATATGCATGCGGCAGCGTCAGCGGAATATCAAAGCCGAATGCCAGAACCCCTGAGAAATTAAGCCGACCGTCCGTGAACAGGCCGAGCTTTTCAAGGGTAGAGTCCTGCGGCGCGGAATCATCAACCGGCAGATTGCGCCCTTCACTGGCTTTGCCGAGAAACCACACCAGCCTGTCGCGGTTAATTCCACCGGCATAGCCGGCGGCAATAGTTTTATCATAGTGATAGGCCGGGTTGTCGCGTTCATACAGATATTTTTCAATTTCATAGCGCGACAGATACACGTTACTGGTGCCTACCCGCTTATAGGCTTTGCCCTTATAAAAGTACGGCTTTTCAGGAGCTGCCTTCAATTCAACTTTCAGGACGGTTTTGCCCTGCAGCTCCTCCACCCATATGTTCGGAAACAGCCGCGGCTCTATCTGCGACAAGATATCCGTGGTAATGTTGCGAACCGTCCGGTCACTCACATCCTGGCCGACAGCATGCCCACTGTCATCTATGCCGAAAAACACAGTGCCAAGATTCGTGTTTGCAAACGCGCACAACGATTCCAGCGCCCTGCTCAACTGGGCAGTAGAAGCTTTCAGCTCAATTATTTCCGACTCTCTCAACTTCATAATTCAATGCCCATATACCGCATATCGCAATCATAAACTAACCGGTTTTCCCGGATAGTTCACACGCCACTCCGCTTTCAACTATTGCAATTTTTGCAACAGCTGAATTGACCTTCAAGCTACTGCCACTTGACTGACAAACAACAATTTCGCCTTTATTTCCTTTAATGCTATTTTATTATATTATTTGCTAATAATTGTCTGTATTTTTCCGAAAAAACGATTGTAATACATCCGTTAAAAGCTATAATTTAGACATGCAAAAACAATCAAACATCTTCATACCAAAATACAGCTTCCGAGAACCCAGACGGAATCTGTCTGCTAAAGTCTCCAGAAAGAATACAGAAAGAGATTTTACCATCAGTTTTGCAAGGTCTTATATCTCACAGTTTGCCTCGCTGCATTATGGATCAGCTCGGACAGAGGTCTATTTTTCTCGTGAAATACCTATAAACGGTTACGGCATAGCCGATTTTGTTGCGCTGTATTTTAACCCAGACAACTTACCTGCACATGATCAGCCCCAGAATGTTATAGATTTCATTAAAGTAGCAAAGCCTATTCTTAGAGCCTTCGAACTAAAAATATCAAATTGGAGAAAAGCACTAATGCAGGCTCATAGATACAGATATTTTGCCAATGTCAGTATTGTTGTGCTTCCTGACGAAGCTCTTCACACAGCATCTCGATTTATTGAGACATTTAAAACGATTAAAGTCGGCCTCTGGGGTTTTTCGCAAGGTAGCGGCAGCATTAAACAACTATACACACCGAGACCATCTACCCCTTTGGAGCCTAAATATATTCCCCGTGCAATACAACTAGTTGCAAAGGCCTCTAAATTTCAGCTATCTGCTTAAACGTTTTTAGCCCTTCCCGTAAAGAGGTTATATACTCACGATTTGTCTCGATATCCAATGGCAACCCAAACCCAGATAGCCTTGTGTAGGTAGCATCTGCTCGTTTAATAGCATTTTCCAAACGCCGTATACTCTCCTCAACATTGGAACCTATTAAATGCTCATTGAGGTTCTTAATAGATTCCCATGTTTGCAAAACTTCCACCCGTCGCTCAGGCTCGCCAGATTCATAATCACTGTCATGAGCAAGGCCGTTGTTGATTTCGGGAATCAAGGCGGCTATTGCCTCCCTTTCTGAAAATTTAATTCTATTCAAAATGATGTTACTTAGATAACGAACCACAGGCTGCCTGCCCCCGCTGGCTGTTCTTATGTATTTATTCATGGAAAACATCCTCAGATTTGTCCACCAACCAGTAGCACCAGCATATCCGCCCACCCCCCCCAACAAAGGGGTCAAAATATCAGAACAACCATTAATCACCTTAAAGCCATTCATCTTCAGCGTAAAATTCAAAAGCATCCATCCTGCAATAACATCAGCATGCATTATTTCGGAGCGGGTAATGTCCGTCCTTTCGTCTGCCATGCCCCCACCGATTAAAACATAAAATCCGTCTGGCGGATTATCTAATGCGGTGATGTCATTTAAAAATGCCCCGAATTCATCTCGGTCCAAAAGTGCATGGTGCCCGATTGCCAAGGTGGCAAAAACATGCCGAGTGTCTCCTGTTTGGGCAAATACCGGCATAGTTCGTCGTATAAAATTTTTTGCAATAACTGCTTCGATAGAGTTAAAAGACCTTGGAATAAAAATGTTTGGGGCTATGATCGATGTAAGAGGGAAACCAGCCATTGTCGTGAATGTAGCACCCAAGACCCCGTCTATGTTTGATGTATCTTCTAGCTGAGCCCTCCGATGGGGTCGAAAGAAATCCCAATCAACCAACTGGCCAAGTTGTGAATCGGGCATGTTTGCACATATACATGCATATATCTCTGGATCCATTAAAATTTCAGCATTATTCGATATGTTTATAATATTTTCAATATCACTATTAAGTTTCTCTTTTTTTTGATAGCGTGCGCTTAGAATCACACCACTGATAGAACCTTCCTGTATACCATTAAGAATTTTATCCCCCGGCCCGTATCCATGTTGTGCAAAGAGTTTCATGGTTGCTCCTTTATCTTTTTCAATAGCATCTCTATTGACGATGGGCGCAAAGCTGGTAATTTTTTAATCAACTGATCTATAACCTTACAAAATTCTATGGGCAAATCCGGTCGATGGCTTGCGAGGGGGATAGGTGCTGAATTAATAATTCGATACATCGTTGTGTATTCATCGTCTCGTCTTCTTGTTATAGGGTGTTTCCCCGACGCATATTCATATAGCGTTACCCCAGCAGAATACAAGTCACTCCTGTAATCAAGTGTCTCACGAAAACGTGCGTTAAACATCTCCGGGGCCATATACGGTAGTGTCCCTGGACGAAACTCTGACAGACGCGTCAAAGCTGTTCCATGTAATTTGAACGCAATACCAAGATCAAGGATGACGAATGGCCTTTCCGCACACTGTAATGCTATTACATTGTCAGGTTTGATATCCCTGTGAATCAAATCATTCTTTTTGAAAAAACTAATCGCCTCAAAAAGAGTAAATGCCAAACACTGCAAGGTCTTTATATCCGGCGTATGGCCTTGTATTATCCGCTCACGCAAATCAACCCCATCAAGGAATTCCTCGCTATACACAATATATTCATTGCCGTTTAGGGTTATCAATTCCGGTGATAGTGAACCGAGGCGCACAATGTAATCACAATCGCAGGCTTTTATTGAATCAATTTCCCTCAATGTCCGTCCGATGATCTCATCACGCAAGCCTTCATTTTCAATATCAGATGGTATATAAATAAGCTTTATTGCCTCAGTTTTGCCACCGACAAATCCCTTGTAAACGGCCTTGAAACCTCCGCCCTTAATAAATTCTAAATTTTGTATGTTGCTCAACTTGTGCTGAAGGCTCTCTAATGCCGGTATGTTCTGCATCATAACTCCTTGCCAAAAAACTGCACATCACCACAATCAACATCTAAATCCTTAACCCGTATCTCACCCGTCATCAACTTGTTCAACATTGCTTTGAACAAATCTTGTAATTCAGTTTTTTTTGCGCTTTGGAGCTCAATTTTTTTATCAACAGACTGTAAAACATTCACGATTTCATTTTGCTCACGTTCACGAGGACACGGTATCAACAATGGAGAAATATCTTTTTTATTTAACTGAGGCGTTGGACCCAAATCCTGAATTTTTGTCAAATCAAACGTTAAAAACCAATAGTATAAAAATTCATAACTGATTTTTTTCTGTGGGATTAAGGCAATTAAGTTCGGATCCAAAAAAGTCCATTTTGTGGTTAGCCTTTTTTTGTTTGTTGCTATCGCCGCACCCCTTTTGGGGAAAATTATTGAATTCGCTGGAATAGCCTTTTGGGCAATACGCTCAAACGGATATTTAAAATTTATGTTAGCTTCATTAATCCATTTTTCATTCCCAGGTAAATTCATGTCAGAAACTTTTATTGCGCAACATTCACACCCATCTTCATTCTCATAAAACTTTTTAAACTCTTCAAAAGCAATGGTTGCACTCCGGATATTGCAACATTTAGATATTTCAACGACATCCCAGCTTTCCGGTATCCGGCCAAGCTCGGTTTCCTTTGTTTTCTCGCCCCGCAGGCCGCAGGTAAAAACATGCTGCATGGTTGATTTTTTCAACTCGCGGGTTGTTTCAATGATGCGCTCCTGTAATTCGATCGCTGTTTGAATTTTAAAAAGAACGGCAGCGATTTTTTTCTGCTCATCTACAGAAGGAACCCTCAAAGAGAATTCCCTTAATGAAGCCCAGGACGTGCGCGGATGATTAAGCCCATGAGTAGTCTTGTTTGCATATTGAATAAATTCATCCCTGTGCAAAACGCCCGCTAAAAAGTGTGGTGGTGTGCCACCCTTTGGTCTGAAAACCAGTATATCCGTAGAACAAATTCCTTCACGATCCGCTACCACTGCCTTATCAAGGTAAGGCCGCAACTTTCCATACAACACATCATTTTTCTTAAATTTATTTTTAGAACTCCGTACGTGGTGAGGGGAGCCATAGTTTTTTAAGTTAAACCTGCCTGACTCAATATGCTCTAACCCTATATATGCATCCACACCACAAGACGATGGATTGCATGTGTCTTTAACAAGAGAGCACAAACTGCTCAATGAGCTTTCTGCCCATACTGGTGTGGCCATATCTACTCCAGTTTCAATTTTTTGAAGATAGCGTCCAGTTCTGTGTCTATCGACTGTGCCTGCTGTTCGACCTGCTTCAATTCCAGCAATATTTCCGGGATGTGTCTATATATCTCCTTGGCCGCTGTATCTACATACCTTGACGGCGAGAGGTTATAATCCTCCTCCGCTGCTTTTTCGTTTGTAATGACCTTCACAAACCGCTCTATATCCTTAGCCTGAATAAAAGCATCGGCGATCCGGTGGATGCTTTCATCAGGGATGTAGTTTTTCGGCCTGCCTTTCTTGCATTCCTGGCTTGCGTTCACCAGCACGATTTTGCCTTTGCGAACAGGGGGCTTGTGCTTGTTAAATACAATGATGATTCCGGCTGCGGTGGTGTTGTAAAACAGGTTGTCCGGCAGCAGGATCACGCCTTCAACGAGATCATTATCAACAAACCACTTGCGGATTTTCTTTTCGCGGTCTTCGCTTTTACTCCCGCTGCCGCGTGTGACCGCGCCGGTATCGATAACCACGGCAGCGCGTCCGTGATCTTTGAGCGAGGCGGCGGTGTGCTGCATCCAGGCCCAGTCGGCCTTGCCGGTGGTGATGCCGCCCCGGGGTTCGAAACGATCGTAGGGGTCGTTGTCATACACGGCCGTATCAAAGGGCTGGTTCCACATGGGATTGGCGACAACGATGTCGAATTTTCTGAGGCCCGAATCCGACTCCCTGAACTTGGGATTGGTCATGGAATTGCCGCGCACGATTTCGCCTTCCATGTCGTGAATAACCATGTTCATGCGGGCGATGGCGTAGCTGGAGCCGGTCAGCTCCTGACCGTAGAGTTTGAGCGGGCGCTTCACTTTCAGCTCGCGCTCCTGCAGGGCAAGCTCGCACTTAATAAGCAACCCGGCCGAGCCGCAGGCAAAATCATAGACCTCTTCACCCTGACTCGGCCGCACAATATAGCCCATAAGCCAGCCGACCTCGGTGGGAGTAAAAAACTCACCCGCGCTCTGGCCCTGGCCTTCGGCAAATTTGCGCAGCAGGTATTCATAGGCCCGGCCGAGAAAGTCAGGCTCGACATCATAGAGGCCGAGGCGGTAGCGCGGATCAGTCAGCGTTTCAATCACACCGGAGAGGGCCGTGTCGCTGATCTCGCGCTCGCCGTTGCGGGTTTCATTGTAATCAACCGTGTCGATCACGCCGCTCAGGCTCGGGTTTTGTTTCACGATAGAGCGAACCGTGATGGTCAGCTGCTCACCCAAGGTCTTCGGCTTGCGGTCATCAGGCCAGTTAAACTGCTCGCGCCTGCTCACAACCGGCCAACGCGCCTCAGGCGGAATAAAAAAACGCACCAGCCCGTGATCAGCCTCAATTATGGACAAGGCCGTATCCGTATCGCCGTAGGTTTCAGAAAGTCGCTGCACTTCATCCTCGAACACGTCTGAAAGCCGCTTGATAAAAACAAGCGGCAGGATATAGTCCTTGAACTTGGGCGCGTCCTTTTCACCGCGAATAGAGCAGGCCGCACTCCACAGCATCTGCTCCATTGATCTGTTGCTCAACACGTCGTCCTTTGATTTTGAGCGCCTTCGCTTTTTGATCGGACTCGCGGAGGTGTCAGCCTCACCGGAATCGCTCTCATCAAGGCCGCTCTCTTCAATCAGCTTCTGAATCGCGGCGCGGGCCTTGCCGCGCGGCACGATCCGCTCGTTTTCCCAGCGGTTGACCGTGGCAAACGAAACCCCGAGCTTTGCTGCCAGTTCCTCCTGACTTAAATTCAGCCTGCTTCTCAATTCCTTCACAACCGTGCTTATATCGCGTATATCGAGCATGCTTAGTTCCTCCATATGTCAGGTATGCTATAGCATTTAAATTTATTTGTCAAGAACTTTTTTCAGTGATTGAAGCATTAAAGATATATTGTGGCACAGGTCATGATAGAACCACACTATATTGTGCTGTGCGGCTATTTAAACACATATACAAATTTAAAATGTTACGCTTGTTATATAACAAAAGCCCCCGTTTTGCAAACAAAGGCTTTTCAAAAACAATCTGTGCTGTATTTAACATTCATTCCGCGAGAAGCGGAATCAAAAGAGGAGCCGCAGAGGGCAGGCAGGGTTGAACTGGGTTGGCGGACATGCTGCGCTTAGTCCGCCCTACTGGAGATAAAAAAAGCAAGGTGGGCAGGGCGGAAACTTTAGAGCATTTTTCTTTTTACTGTAGTCCTTTAAAAGAGCAAAGCCGTTCGTGGTGAGCTTGTCGAACCATGAACGGGGGGTCAGCGTCAGCTGTCCGTTCAACCCTTCGACAGGCTCAGGGCGAACGAACGGTGTTCTATCTCAGGCTACACTATTTAGAAAATGCTCTAGGGCTGCTGATTTTTTTTGTATTTTTTGATCAGCAGGTCGCGCTTGAGCTTTGAGACCTTGTCGATAATCAGCGTGCCGGACAAGTGGTCGATCTCATGCTGCAGGGCCCGGGCAAGCAGGTCGTCGGCGTCGATGTCGAGCGGTTTGCCGGAGGTGTCAAGGCCGACAACACGCACGCGGGCGCTGCGCTCGACCTCGACATTGATACCGGGCAGGCACAAACAGCCCTCTTCCATGGTGTCGGTGCCTTCGGCAGAAGTGATTTCAGGATTGATCAGCGCCAGCGGGCCGTCGCCAACATCAAGCACGATCAACCGGCGGCTTACACCGACCTGGGGCGCGGCCAGACCGACGCCTTTATCTTCGTACATGGTCTCCAGCATGTCGCGCGCAAGCTGCACAACCGCATCATCAATAGTCTCAATCGGTTCGCATTTTTTGCGAAGCACTGAGTTGGGGTAGCGAAGAACTTCAAGCTTTGCCATAGCTGCTCCTGTGCATACCGCCATCCGGGCCTCTCACCTTCCGTCAAGACGGCTGAGAATCCAGGGGCCCTCTGCGGTGACGGCAACGGTATGCTCATAATGGGCTGAGAGTTTGCCGTCCTGCGTGACCGCGGTCCAGCCGTCATGCAGCACGCGTACCTTGTGCGTGCCCTGGTTCACCATCGGCTCCAGCGCCAATACCATACCGGCCTTCAAACGCGGGTTGAACGCGGCCGGGGAATAAAAATTGGGTATCTGCGGATCCTCATGCAGGCTGCGGCCGATGCCGTGGCCCACAAAATCGCGCACTACGCTGAACCCGTGATCCTCTACATGTTGCTGCACGGCCGCGGAAATATCCGCAAGCCGCCCGCCGGGCACGGCTTTTTCAATCCCCTTATACAGCGACTCCTCGGTGACGCGCAGCAGCTTGCGGGCCGCAGGCGCAATGTCGCCGACCGGAACCGTCAGGGCCGCATCGCCGTAAAATCCATCCAGCAGCACGCCGACATCGAGGCTGACCACGTCACCGTTTTTGATACGCCGCTTTCCGGGTATGCCGTGCACGACCTGCTCATTGATCGAAATGCACAGGGCTGACGGAAAACCGTGATAGCCCTTGAAGGCCGGCTCAGCTCCTTCGGCGCGTATGGTCTGCTCGGCCAGAGCGTCAAGCGCGGCGGTCGTCATACCGGGCTCGATTTTTTCGCTCAGCAGCCGCAGGGTCCGGGCCACGATCTGGTTGGCGGCATAGAGCTTATTCAGTTCAGCATCACTTTTCAGAACAATCACAGAAGCAACCCTTGAGCACATCGCAGCCGGTTCAGCATGCAGAGCTTCATATCAAAAAAAAAGAATGCCGCATACCTATAAACTATGCACGGCATTCCCGGCTGTCAAGAATATCCCGTTGCGCAGCTTAAAAATGCGGCGAACGGATGTCACGTGGCCGTACTGCCGCTGCCGCGGCGAAACGGCAGGGACCGGGACGCGGGCGTGAACGTATACAGGCCCGTCAGACCCTTGAAACGCTCGGCAACCGATTTTTTCAGCATGCCTGCGACTCTGCTGCCGCTCATGACCACCAGCCGTGCGCAGCCGGTGCGTTCAAATGCGCGCAGCGCATCCTCAATGCTCATATCCTGGGCAATGCTCTGAACCGGACGGGACATGATATCTCTGGCGCAGGTTGTGTCAGGGTCGCGGCCCGCCAGCAGCGCTGCCAGCACATCATTGACCGTGATAATTCCGGCAATCTCCTCGCCATGGGCCACCAGCACTGAGCCGACATGTTCAGCACGAAGCAGCTCGGCGGTCTTCCGGAGCGAAGTAACCTCCTCGCACATCACCACTTTTGTCAGCATAATATGGGATATCGGCATTGACATGATGGCAGCCCTCCTTCCTGATTATAGTATAGCACACACTACCAGAAGACGGACGGTACAGATCATGCTGCGGCGCTCAGAGCAGCACCCGCACGCCCAGCACTATGAAAAAAAGCCCCCCCAGCAGCAGCAACAGCAGCGCACCGTAGTGCAGGAACTGAGCCGCCAGGAACAGGGCAAACCGGCGCTTTTCCTCGCGACGGCTGCGCTCCCGGTGATGCTCATACAGCAGCCCGCCGGTCATGCCCCGGCCTGCTTCTCGCGGCTATCCAGCACGGCTTTTATTTTTTTCAGGCGCGTAAAGCTTTCACGCTCGATTTCATCAAGGCGCATGCGGATATATTTGACCGTGGCCCGCAGCCGCGGAACAACAATGTATTCAAGCGCGTTCACGCGCCGCTTGGTTTTTTCAACCTCGAGCGCAAGCCGGCGCACGGTTTCCTCAACCTCGGCCAGGCGGACAATAGCCTCGATGGCCTGCTCCATTTTCTTCGCGGCCTCGTCCAGCTTGGCGCTTGTGCCGGCAAAGCCGTAGCCGCGGCGGATCAGGCTGCGCTCGGCCTTGTCGGATTCAATGATCGGCACGGTCACGCCCATGATGTTGCGGGATTTCATGCGCACCTGCAGGTCCTGGCCGGTGTTCCAGGAAACTTCGCGCACAACCCCGACCCCCATAACGGCCTGAGCCTGCAGCATGTCAGCGTAAGCCGCGGCGAGCTGCTGCTGGGCAGCCTCGCGAATGGCGCGCACATTGCCGGCAATACTCAAAAACTCTGATATCAGTGCGTCGCGCTTTTCCTTGAGGAGCCGGTGCCCGCGCTCGGCCAGCACCGCGCGCTTGCGCAGCTGCAGCAGCTCCATGCGGGTCGGTTTGGTTCCCTCAATAATATCAGCCATGGTTCATGCTCCCCGCAAGGCTACTTCTTGTAATTGGGATGGTATTTTTTAATATGCTCGGCGTCGATGCGCTTGAGCTCGCCTTCGGACAGGATCGTGAGCAGGCGCCAGCCAAGATCGAGCGTTTCCTCGATCGAGCGGTTTTCATCGCGACCCTGGATGACGAATTCCTTTTCAAAGGCATCGGCAAATTTCAGGAACCGCCGGTCGCGCTCGGTCAGGGCCTCTTCGCCTACGACCGCCACCAGGTTGCGCACGTCGCGGCCTTCTGCGTAAGCCGCGTAGCACTGGTCCGACACGCCGGAATGGTCCTCGCGGGTGCGCTTCGGACCGATACCCTGGTTCATGAGGCGCGAAAGGCTGGGCAGCACGTCAACCGGCGGGTAAATGCCGCGGCGGTGCAGGTCGCGCGAGAGCACGAACTGCCCTTCGGTGATGTAGCCGGTCAGGTCGGGAATCGGGTGCGTGATGTCGTCATCGGGCATTGACAGAATCGGCATCTGCGTAATCGAGCCCTTGCGCCCGCGAATACGCCCCGCCCGTTCATAGCTCGAGGCCAGATCAGTATACATGTAACCGGGATATCCGCGCCGTCCCGGAACCTCTTCGCGCGCTGCGGCGATTTCCCGCAGGGCCTCGCAGTAATTGGTCATGTCGGTCAAAATGACCAGCACGTGCATGTCGCACTCAAATGCAAGATATTCAGCCGTTGTCAGGGCCATGCGCGGGGTGATGATGCGCTCAATGGCCGGATCATCGGCCAGGTTGATAAAGGCCACGATCTGCTCCATGGCGCCGGTGCGCTCAAAATCGCGCATGAAGAAGTTGGCCTCTTCACTGGTGATGCCCATGGCCGCAAACACGACCGAAAACGGCTCGGTCGAGCTGAGCACCTTGGCCTGGCGGGCGATCTGCGCGGCAAGCTCGTTGTGCGTCATGCCGGCCCCGGAGAAAATAGGCAGCTTCTGGCCGCGAACCAGCGTATTCATGCCGTCGATGGTGGAAATGCCGGTCTGGATGAATTCATCCGGAAACGCGCGCGCAGCCGGGTTGATCGAAGCGCCGTTGATGTCAAGGCGCACATCGGAAATAATTTCGGGGCCGTCGTCGATCGGACGTCCCAGGCCGTCGAAAAAGCGGCCGACCATGTCCTTTGAAACCGCCAGTTTCATGGTATCGCCGGTAAAACGCACGGTGGTGTCCCGTGTGTCGATACCGGCCGTGCCTTCGAAAACCTGTACAATCGAAAGCCCCTCGCGGGACTCGAGCACCTGGCCGGTGCGCTCCTCGCCGGAACCGGTACGAATGCGGACGACCTCACCGTAGGCTACGCCTTCCACCCCTTCAATGACCATCAGAGGGCCGGCTACTTCCTTAACTGTTCTGTACTCCCTGGTCTTGATATCGGCATTCATTACGCATCTCCCAGTGCTTTGAATTGTTCCTGCATCCGTGTCTCGAGCGCTGCATGTTCTTCTTTAAAGGATGCATTGGTAATGTACTTCATGCGCGAAATTTCATCCCGGACAGGCAGCTTGCTGATGGCTTCAATGCCTGCGCCCTTTTCCAGGGCGCGCAGCGCCAGCTCCTCAAAGGTCATGATGGTCGCGAGCATTTTGAGCTGTTTTTCAAGAGGGCAGAATGTGTCCTCCTTGTGAAACGCGTGCTGCTGCAGGTAGTCCTCGCGCACCATGCGGGCGATTTCAAGAGTGAGACGCTCGCGCTCAGGCAGCGCATCCGGACCGATCAGCTGCACGATTTCAGACAGCTCGGACTCCTCCTGCAAAATGATCATGGTTCGGGTGCGAAACTGCCGAAACGCCGCGGTTGCGTTCTCATCATACCAGGCCCTGGTAAAATCAAGGTACAGCGAATAGCTCCGGAGCCAGTTGATGGCCGGAAAGTGCCGGCGGTCAGCCAGGGTCGAGTCAAGCGCCCAGAACGCGCTCACCACGCGCAGCGTGTTCTGCGCAACCGGCTCTGAGAGATCACCGCCCGGAGGCGACACCGCGCCGATAATCGAAACCGAACCGAAGCGCTCATCGCTGCCCAGGGTTACGACGCGGCCTGCGCGCTCGTAGAAGCTCGCGATACGCGTTGCCAGGTAGGCCGGGTAGCCCTCTTCACCGGGCATTTCCTCAAGACGGCCCGAGATTTCGCGCAGGGCCTCGGCCCAGCGCGAGGTCGAATCGGCCATAATGGCCACATCGTAGCCCATGTCGCGGTAATATTCGGCAATGGTCACGCCCGTGTAGATCGAGGCCTCGCGGGCCGCAACCGGCATGTTGGACGTGTTGGCGATCAGGGTCGAGCGCTCCATCAGCTTATAGCCGGTCTTGGGATCATCGATTTCCGGAAACGTCTCGAGCACTTCGGTCATCTCATTGCCGCGCTCACCGCAGCCCACGTACACCACGACCTGGGCATCGGCCCAGCGGGCAACCTGGTGCTGGCTGACGGTTTTGCCGGTTCCGAACCCTCCGGGAAGGGCAGCCGTACCGCCCTTGGCCATGGGGAAAAACGTGTCATAGATGCGCTGACCTGTCAGAAGCGGCACACTGGGATCAAGCTTGCGCTTATTGGGGCGATTGATGCGCACCGGCCATTTCTGTTTCATGGTCATATTTATACGCTTGCCGTCATGCTCAAGCACGGCCACGGTTTCATCAACCGTAAATGCTCCCGGCTTGATTTCAAGCAGTTTGCCGCGCATACCCGGCGGCACCATGATTTTGTGCGTGATAACCTGTGTTTCAGGAACCGTACCGAGCACGTCACCTTCTTCAAGCTGCGCGCCGACTGCGGCCACCGGGGTAAAATCCCATTTCCTCTGCGGGTCAAGACCCGGGGCCACGATGCCGCGCGTGATATAGTCACCGGCCTGTTTCTTTATATCGAGCAGGGGCCGCTGAATGCCGTCGTAGAAATTCTTCATGATGCCGGGGCCCAGCTCAACAGAGAGGGGCTCGCCGGTGCGCATCACGGGCGCTCCCGGTTTCAGGCCGGAGGTGTCTTCATAAACCTGAATATAGGCCTCTTCGCCGTCCAGCCGAATGGTTTCACCCATGAGGCTCTCTTCGCCGACCCGGACAACCTCATACATCCGACAGCCCGCCAATCCCTTGGCGATCACAAGCGGACCGGCTATGCTTTTAATAGTTCCATCTTTGAATTCGGGCAAATTGGGACCCTCCCTGTTAAAAATTCATTTCCCGGACGCACCGGCCGGATCTGCAGTGCAGATAACCCGCGGCGCCCGTAAACCTTCCATACACAGACGTGTTATGCCTTGGCGGTCACATCCGCCCCTATCGCGCGCCGGATAAGCTCGCGGATCGGATCAATCTCGCGCTCTACAGGCCCGTTCACATCCGGAACCTCGACCACGATCGGTGTAATGCGTTTTGACGCCTTGTGATCATCAATCATGCGGCGATGCGTATCGGCAACGCGCTCGGTTACAATCAGCATGCCGACCTTGTCATCGGCAAGCAGGCTGTGCAGCTGCTCCTCGCCGGCGCCGCCGTCATAGACCCGCCTGACCCCGGCAAGCCGGAACGCCGTTGCGGAATGTTCATCGGCCATCACAACCAGTTCCATCGCATATACTCCATCAAACAAAACCCGGCGCCCGGGGCTCATACGCCCCCGGCAGTCCGCTGATTTATACGTTTACCACCAGCTCACGGATATATTCGGGCGCAAGGCCGGCTTCCTTGGCGCGTGCAATCGCCCTGATCGTGCGCACCTCCACATCCTTGCGCGCCAGAAACCCTGCAACCGGAGCAATTCCGTAGGGCTGCTTAACGGCCGTATCGCGGCCCACAGCCAACGCAGTTTCATCCAGCGCCTTTTCAAGAGCGAACAGGGACCCGTTGCGGTCATAATCGGCCAGCGCATCCATGACCGGCTTATAGTAGAGCGTGCCTTCCAGTTCGCTTACGAGCGCGCTGACATCATCAACCTCGTCAAAGGCCCTGATAAGACACTGCGAGGCCTGAGCGCCGCTGATCAGGTACGGCTCGACATCGGCCAGCAGCAGATGATCGCGCTTGGCGCGCAGCAGTATCTGTATATTCAAAGCGTCAATACGCGCGGCACAGAAAGGCTGCAGCACCTGCAGGGGCCCTCGCGCTTCAACCTCTCGCCACATGCCCTCGAGCAGCACTTTGTCAAGCGTAGCCTCAAGCGGCAGCAGGCTTGCCTCCTGTTCATAGGCCGGCAGCATCTGGGCCAGCGCTCCGTAGGGTGTTGCCTCAAGCAGGGGCAGCACATCATCAATACCGGAGCCCTCGGCCATTTTTTTCAAAAGCTCGGTGTCCAGGGTGCCGAACGGCAGAACAGAGGCCATTATTTTTTCAGCAGCAAGACCTGCGCGCACGCCGCGCAGCACGGTTTTCACATTACGCACATCCCACTGCCGGCGCAGAAAAGAAAAAGCTCCCTGCACCTTTGCGGGCACCAGCGCCGCGACTTCGCTGTAGATGTCCGCGGTCTGCCGCTCAAGCAGCTGTTCGATCGATTCGGCACTCTCAAGCACCAGGCCCTGCATGGCCAGGGCGTATTCCGTATTTTCAAGCAGCGAGGCGATCTCAGCCACCGAGCCGGTATTGATCATTTCCTCCAGGGTTTCGGGCTTGAGAAGCCGCGCCTCTTTGGCACGGATGCGCGCCGTGGCATACAGGTAGGGCAGGATAGAGCTGAGCAGTCGCATGAGGAAAACAAGCAGCGGCAGCGCCAGGCCCAGCACGATCAGCCCGAGAACCAGTAAAAAATTACTTTCCATGCATTACTCCCCGGCGAAAAGTTCCCTGGCAACCCGGGTACGGATCGCGTCCATGAACCGGGCGGTGCGGGCCTCGAATGTGTTGTCAACCCTTACCCGGCCGTCACGGCTGCGCACCACTGCGCCGCCCGCGCATGCAAGCGCTTCAGGGCTCAGCGTCAAAACGATATTGCGGCCGGTTGCGCGGCCGGCCTCGGCCGCAACAGCGCTGAGCAGTTCGGCGGTCAGCAGCGCCCGGTCGGCCTGACGCACCAGCACCTCCAGCTCGGCAGTGTCGGTTGCCGCGACTGATTCAACAATGAGCCGCTTTAAGATTTCCGTATAGGAAAAACCGCCGGCGTCCCCTTTGTCAGCCAGGGCCTGAAGCATCTGGCGCGCCTGATCAAAGGCCTGGCGGACACTGTCCTCCTGAGCCTGCACGCGCGCGCGCCGGGCCTGTATGCGCGCCTCGGCCAGAATACGCTGTGTTTCCCGACGGGCCTCCTGCTCACCGCGTGCAAGCGCTGCGCGTTCCTGTTCGGAGGCCTGCGTGCGCGCTTCAGCCAGCAGCGCATCGGCCCTGCTGCGGGCTTCGGCCAGAATATCGGCCACTTTTTCCTCAGCGGTTTTTTCGATCTGCGCTATTATTTTATCTACTCCGCCTGCCATCAACAGATCCTTTCATAGACGGGTGAAGGCGCCCCTGTCAGGTGCGCCCCGCCACAGCTCAGGTGCATGCTACATAATGCCGGCGCCGACCATGATCAAAATGGCGATCAGCAGCGAAAACACGGCAAATGTTTCAGACATGACCGCCAGCACCATGTTCTGGCCGAGCGAAGCCGGATTCTTGGCAACCGAGCCCATACCGGCACCTGCGGTAATGCCCTGACCGATAGCGGTAATGCCGCCCAGAGCCGAGGAAAGGCCCGCGCCCAGACAGATCAGGCCCAGTTCCATTGAAATCGGCTTGGGCGTACCACCCAGCAGGCCGACACCCATCAGGATCAAAACGGCCGTGACAAAGCCGTAAATACCCTGGGTCTGCGGAAAAGCCTGCAGTATCAGGACAGAGCCGAATTTCTTGGTGTCCTCGGCAATAACGCCCGCACCGGCCGCGCCGGCAATACCGACGCCGATACCGGAACCGATCGCCGCAACACCCATGGCAAGCCCTGCGCCGAGGGCCGCCAGTCCCAAGCCTAAGGTGAATTGTACTTCCTGCATGCCTCTACCTCCATCTGATTAAATAAAAAACAACGCTTCTGTTCTCGTTCTATGTTCTATCCCGGGCCTGCCTGCGGCAGACGCCCGGAAACCGTTACAGCTCCGTTATGCGACGCTTGATGCTAAAGGGGGTAAAATCCTCGCCGCCACCCTCGTAAAACTTCCCGAAGAACTCGACAAAATGCAGCCGGATACCGTGCGCGAACGCACCCATCAAATTCAGCACGAAGCTGAACAGATGCCCGCCGATCAAAATCAGCAGGGCAATGAGCCAGCCGACATAGTCAATACCCCACACCATTTTCGCCAACGCATTGATCGCCACGGCCAGACCGAAGCTCACGAGGCCAAGGGCCATCAGGCGAGCATAGGACAGCGAATCGCCCAGAAAACCTGTCAGGCCGAACAGGGCCATGCCCTTGGCGCTGTAAAGCAGAAACACAAGCGCAAGCACGCCGAACACGAGGGCAGGCGCCTGCGCCTTGTAATAATAGCAGATAAGGCTGATTTCCATGAAAAAGATCCACACGTTCTTCAGGGCTGAGGGGACGTTCGCGCAGCGAACGTCCTTTATGATGCCCACGACCGCGCCGACATTCAGATGCAGCACGCCCACGGCGATGGCAAACACGAGAAAGTCGGAAACGTCGACCATGGGATTGATAACGACCATGCTGTTAAAAAATGTAAGGCCGAGATAGTCAACAAAAAGATTGCCGAGCCATCCGCCGGTCAGTGCGCCCAGTACGATTGTGGAGGCTCCTCCCAGGGCCAGCATAATGCCGCAGCTCTTATACAGCGGATAGTATTTGCCGCCGCCGCGCAGAATAAAAATTCCCAGCAGAAGCGTCATCAAACCGTACACGGCATCGGTGATCATTAACCCGAAGAAAAACAAAAACGTGGGCACAATCAGCACGGTGGGGTCGATCTCATTATATTTCGGCGGGGCGTAGAGCTTGACCAGCAGCTCGAAATGCTTCAGGATGCCGGGGTTGTTGAGCGCCACAGGCAGCTTTTCCTCAGGCTCATCCGGCTCGGTTATAAACACGGCCGCCAGCCCGCCCAGGGCCGACTCAAGCTCACGTGCGACCGCCTCGGCCTGTTTGGCGATTATCCAGCCTTCAATGGCAACCACCTGACCGGTGCGCGCAAAGCCGGCGCAGGCGTCGCAGCGCTCGCGCTCAATGAGCAGAAGCTCACGCAGGGCCTTGAGGCGGCTGCGATGGCTGCCGGCCGCATCCATAATCGCGGCACGGCTTGCGCTCTGATTCTCATCAAGCTCACGCATTCGGCTGTCAATGTCGCGAAGCGCTTCAGCAGGCGTGCCCGCAAAGCGACCGGCGGCAATGCGCTCGACATCGTTTTTTCTGAGCAGCTGGTATACCTCATCAGCGCATGCGGCCGGGCAGATCACCAGCAGGCATGTTTTTTCGTCCGCAACACTTCTGGCCTCACAAACGCTCAAACCGCCCGCAAGCGCCTCTATGTCGGCTGCGAGCTGCGTGTACTCCCGTGCGGGGCCCAGCCCCAGAAAACTATGCACGAACGAACCCTGGCCGATATCGGCCAGACGCACCCCAAGCGAGGCGATCTGGGCAAAGGCAGCGCGCTGGGCCGCAAGCTCAGCCCGTTCGGCAGCTGCCTTTTCAAGCATCTCAAGGGGTTGGGCAACCGCTGCGTCAGCCGTGCCGAGCAAAGCCTGCACCTCCTGGAAAAGTGCCTCCCCGGACAGATCCTCAACCCTGATTTTCTCAGGCGGAGCCGGAGCGAACAGGGTTTTAAAAAAACCTTCCTGCAGCTCAGGCGCGATCGTGGCAAAAACATCCAGCAGCCGGTTAAGACCCATGAGCTGCGTGGTGATCCGGCGCACGTCAGAAGATGCGGGATGGGCCTGCAGAAGGTCCTTCCATTCGGAACGGGTCAGTGTGGTGCGAAAATCGGTTATCTGGACAGCGCCGAGTTCGTGCAGTTTCTTGACCGCAGCCTGCCTGCAGGATGCATGCGCCAGCAGCCGGATGCGCTTCATGCGCTCGGGAAAAAACATCTCAGGCTTCTCCTATGATATGCGCAACAATCAGGCTGGCGGCAGCGCCGAGCCTGCCCTGCCCCTGTGCGGCAATACGGCCGGCATCAGCCCGGCCGGCCTGGATAATTTTTTCAGCTTCGCTCCGGGCGTCCGTACAGGCTTGCTCCATCATAGTGCCGGCTTGTGCTGCCGCGGACGTTTCAGCCTGCGCGATCAGGGCCCTGGCATCAACGGCAGCCTGGTCCACAAGCGCAAGGGCTTTTTTCTCGGAAGCCCGCATGCGCTCATCTGCCGCCTGTTCGGACTGTTTAATGCGTGTAAGGGACTCAATCATGGGGTGCATCCTCCGTGGTGAAGCGCTGCGCATGCGGGTTTCAAAACCCGGGCAGGCGTATTCAGGCAGTCTACTAAAAAAAACCGCTGAAGGCAAGCAGAACCGGAAAACGCCTGAAAAAAAGTCCTGCTGAGCCGCGATTCTGGGCCTGCAGGCACGGCCGGTGGCACAGCGGATTTTTTTTCGTTATACTAATGCAGATATTTGCAATGACCGGACTGCCGTCCGGTAAGGGAACGCCTTCGATAAAGAAGGCAGATGCCCTGTGCGCCGGCACACTGCCGCTGAACCTTGATCCTGCATTAATCATGACTGACGGCACATATGAAATGGATGATCGGCAGTTTTCAGTGCTGCAGCAGCTGCTGACGGACAGGACCGGAATCCGCTTCAGGGGCCGCACGCACCTGTCTACAAAGCTCAGCCGGCGCCTGCGCGCCCTGGGCCTTGCTGATTATGGCCAGTACATTTCCCTGATCAGGAAACAGCCCGGCGAAACAGCGCATGCCATTGAGGCGGTCACCACCAATGAAACCTTCTTTTTCAGGGACGGCATTCACCTGGGCGCCCTTGAGAACTATCTGGACAGGCATCTCAATCCCACCCGAACGTTCAGAATTTGGAGCGCGGCCAGCTCAAGCGGCGAGGAAGCCTACAGCATTGCGATGACCGTACATGCATGGTCCGCGAAACGGGAGATTCCGCTCCACATGGTCAGAATAACCGGCTCGGACATCGATCGCAGCGTGCTCAGGCGCGCAGTTGAAGGCGTCTACCACCGCTGCAACATCGAGCGCACCCCGGCCGATTACAAGGCGTTCCTGATGCGCTATCTCGAGCAGGACGGCGGTGATTGCTTCAGCATCAAGCCCCACATTAAAACCATGGTGCGATTTAAACACTTCAACCTGACCCAACCCCTGCCCTTCAGCCGTGCGCTTGATGTTATCTTCTGCCGCAACGTGTTCATGTACTTCGGCCAGAGCCTGCGCAATGAAATTTTCACCGGCATGCACCGGGTTCTGAGGCCCGGCGGCCTGCTGGTCATGGGCCTGTGCGAGCCGATGCCGATCGAGCTGCCTTTGGGCTTCAAATATGCGGGCCATTCAATGTACGTTAAAACAGAATAAAAAACGCCCTTTCCATGAGCGCGACCATGCCGCACGACCACACAGCAGGCCCCTGTACGCCGCCCCCGGGCCAGGACATCCGCTACGAGAATGAAATCCGGCTCCTGCAGGACCTTAACCGCACAGAGCCCGTGCCGTGCAATGCCGTCGTATTCACCGGCAGCAGCATTTTCCGGTTCTGGTCAACGCTTGCGCGCGATATGGCGCCTCTGCCCGTGCTCAACCGCGCCTTCGGCGGGGCCCGCACATGGGAGGTGCTGCATTTCTTCGACCGCATCATTGCGCCCTGCCGGCCCTGCATGATCGCCTACTATTGCGGCAGCAACGATATTGAATGCGGGGAAGAGCCCGCCACGATTGCCGCGCGGTTTGAGGCATTCTGCGGGCGGGTACTGCGGGAACTGCCCCGCAGCCGCGTATTTTTTGTCTCCATCAACCTGGCTCCGCAGAAACGCGCGCGCTGGGATGCGATTGAGGCCGTCAACAGCCTGATTTTCCGCCTGTGCGCCGGCAGTCCTGCGCTTGGCTACATTGACGTCAATGCAGCCCTGTGTGACGGCTGCGGCCAGCCGCGCCCCGGCTTGTATCAGGAAGACGGCCTGCATCTGCGGCCGTCCGCCTATCAGGCGCTCAGTGCTACTATGCGCCCTGTGCTGCTGCAGGCCTGGCAGGAAATCACCGCGCCATCAGGCTGACGCATGCACAGCTGATTTTGATGCAGTCTGAAAAACAAGCATTTTCAGATTGCAGAGGGCGGACTGTTATGTCAAGAGAATCAAAAAAAGGAGGGGCGCAGCCTTTGATCAATCAATATACAGGCACTGCTGTCCACAATAGAGCCATTGGATTGGCGGCCGTCAGGGATGTTTTTACGGCGAGGAATGCCGTGTTGATGTCAATTATGCTTGACAAAAAACGATTAACAAGCACAATGGATTTCCGTAAGAACCACGAGCTCTCGAGCACCCATACTGACTGATTTGACCGGAGGCACACGATGAAAAAATGGCGCTGTACAGCATGCGGCTACATCCACACGGGCGACACCCCGCCCGAGCAATGCCCGAAATGCAAAATTCATCAGTCCAGAAAGCCGGGAAAACTTTTTGTAGAAGCCCACTAACGCTCCTGAGCTGCTGCACGGCTGTCTGAAATGCAGCTGTCCGCGCCACGCGGCACAGGCTGCAGGGGATGCGCTCGCCATGGAACAATCGCCTTCATGGCAGGGACTGCCGCCGGAATCAGTCGAAGGCACAGCCCTGCTGGTTTTTTTCGTAAGCCTTGCGTGCGCCTGCGTCGCGCTTTTCGGCGAACGCAGGCTTGTAGCCTGCCTTGTATTTACTGCAGCATGCACGCTTGTGCTCTACGTGTGTCTGCGCCTGCGCTCCGGCAGGCGCACGGGCACCGGCTTCACCATTGACGATGGCGCACAGTCGCTGCGAGTGCACGGCAGCCGCCCGATACCGTTGAAGGCAGTCGCTTCTTTGCGCCTGATTCTCTACCGCGACCGCGCCTGCCTGCATGCCATGACCGGTGCTCTTCGCCGAAGACAGCAGGTTGCGTGCGTATCCCGGCCCGGGCCTGTGCAGGACATTGTGGACGCGCTCACCGGACGCGGCTTAACCGTTCGGATTTCCAGGAATCCCTTCAGAAAAAGTACGGCCGAATTGATCCCGCTGCTGATTATGCCGCTGCTGGCAGCCATGCTGCTCTATGTCAGCATCGACATGTTCAGGCGCGGACCCGGCCTGGCCCTGCCGCCGCAGCAGCTCAGCGTGGAGCCGGCCCAGGACAGGGCCGGCAAAGAAATCTATCATCTGGGACCGGTTGCGCTCATGCTGCCCCGCGGCTACCGCCTGATCGACAGGCAGCCGGACGCTCTCATAGTCCACAGCCCGGCAGGCGATACACGTATTGCAATCGAGGCCGGTCCGGACCGCCGGACAGTGGCCCACAATGCACTGCTGCAGGCTCTCGCCGGCCTGCTCGGGTTCGGCAATGTCCATGACGCCGCGCTGCTTGCCGTGCATAGCCGTTTCGGCCTCATGCCCGCCATGATTAAGGCCGCGCTGCTCAAACGCTACGACGCAGACACGGTTCAGACATACTGCCTTCGGGCAGGGGCGCTCAGCGGGGTTATGCTGCGGGGGGAACAGGCCCGGCCGGGTGAAAACGCTCTGGAGCACATGCCCGACCAGGTTGCCGAAATCATGCTTCGCACGCCCGACCGCGCCCTGATCATACGCGTGCTGATCGCATCCCGGGCGCCGCTGGCTGTTGAACGCATCACAGGCCTGATCAGCGGCATACATCTGGGGGCACAGGACTGAGCGGCTTGCCGCTGCCGCACAACTATGCTATGGCATCCATACAGCAACGCCATTCACACTCTGGGGGCACCGACATATGCAGATTTTAATAGCCGATGATGAGCAGATTTCCCGGCGCATGCTTGAAACCCATCTTGTCAAATGGGGCTATGACGTGCTGGTGGCCATGGATGGCAGCCAGGCCTGGTACATCCTGCAAAAGCCCGACGCGCCGCACATGGCAGTCCTGGACTGGATGATGCCGGGGCTTGACGGGGTTGAACTGTGCCGGCGCATACGGCAGCTTCCCGGCGGCAGCCTGACCCATATCATTATCCTCACCTCACGGAAGGCGCAGGAGGATATCGTGGCCGGCTTTGAGGCCGGGGCCGATGACTTTATCGCCAAGCGCATCAACACAGAGGAACTGCGCGCGCGCATCCGGGTCGGCGAGCGCATGATTGAGCTGCGGCAGGCACTTGCCGGCCGCATCAATGAACTGGAGCAGGCCCTCAAGCACATACGGCGCCTGCAGGGCATCCTGCCCATCTGCATGCACTGTCATAAAATCCGTGATGACCGTGAAATCTGGCAGCGTCTGGAAGAATATATCGCCGAACATACCGAGGCCATGCTCAGCCACAGCCTGTGCCCGGACTGCATGCGCACGCACTACCCGCAATTCGCCTCCAGCCGGCACACAAACGACACTCCGAACAGCTGAACCGGCCTGCCGGCATCTGTCTACCGCTGCAGAAGGGCTTCAGTGGCCTCAAACAGGCTTGCCAGCGTTGCGGCATTTGAAAAGCCCTGTTCCTGCCAGCGGATAATGCCGTCGCGGTCGAGCAGAAACGCATAGCCGTTGCGCGGATCAAGCGCCAGGGCCTGCAGGTACGACTGCACATCTCCGTACATGCTAACCACGTGCTTATGCTTGAATTTCGGCAAACCGCCGCGCATGCCCCCGTCGATAATCGGCTTCATAAACCGGTACCCGCCTGTAATCATGGGCACCTCGTAAAACATGATCCCCTCCCGGGTGCCGAATTTTTCATAGAACGGGTTCAGCCACGAGTCCAGCTGCGACTGGCTTTCACGCAAAAACGCCACAACCACGAGCGTCACCTTCCCGGCCGCATCATCCGGCACGGTGGCTTTTTTGCCCTCAAGCGTTTCAGCGCTCACCACAGGAAATTTTTTCCCGATATTTGGATTTTCAGACGGCTGCATGGCTGTTCCTCTCCCTTGTGAGACGGCATCCGCGGCATACAGCGGCACGGACCCGGCAAGCAGAAACATCATACCTGCTGCAAGCAGGCATATACACACAACTGCGCTGCTTGTACGACTGCGTTCGATAGTTCTTTTCATATCAGCTCCTGTGATGAAATTGCGTGTCCCCTGGTTGTGATGCCGTCGCAAAAAGTCAAAACATGCTTGTTGTATCATTTCGACCGAAGGGAGAAATCTTTACGTATGACCTGCTAGCAATGAGTTAAGATTTCTCACCGCCTGAGGCGGATTCGAAATGACCGCATAAAACGCACTCTGCCTCGGGCCCAGTACATACTGTACGGAACTGTGGGCACCGGTGGAAGCATTTATATATAACAGATGGTAACCTCGCTAAACTGCCCCTCCTCCAGCCGGTAAGCGCCGATCTCCGGATGCTGTGCGTCTGCCAGTGAAATAATAACATACAGTGCATCCGGGTGAAAGGCAAGCTGCAGGTCCATGCCGGAGGGCTCAAGCGGGCCGGCGGGATGCGAGTGATAAATACCCAGCAGCTGCTCTCCGCTGGCCTCCATGCCGGTAAAAACAGCGATCTGCTGCTCGGGATCCATGTAATAGGCATCCGGTGCGGGCGGATCAGAGCGCATGGGCACGGCCCGCTCGATACGGGAGCGCCCCAGCAGCAACCCGCAGCACTCATTGGGCAGTTCCGAGCGGCTGTGGCTGATCATGGCATCACGCACTCCGGCAGGAATGCAGGCTGTTTTCATAGGCGCACAACCCGGTTCAAGCAAAACGAAATTGACATATCCGGCAGCGCGTGGTAAGGTGTCCGCCTGACTGTATCAGCGTATAATGAGTCCCTGCTGAAAGCAACCTGAAAATCTTTACTACCACTATCGGAAAAGGATGATCCCATGAAAGCGTTTCGGTTTATCGCTGAAAACTGCGACCTGTGCCGCAAGTGCGAAGAGGCCTGCGCCCAGGTGTGCGGCAGTTCAAAAAAGCAGTCCGGGGCCTATGTGCCCCATATCCGGGTCATGCAGAGCCCTGAAGGCCCGTTTATGCGCCTGTGCAAGCACTGCGAGGACGCGCCCTGTGTTGACGCCTGTATCGGCGAGTCGCTGCAGCGCGGACCCAACGGCCTGATTATTCAGGACGAAGACCGCTGCATCGGCTGCTTCATGTGCAACATGGTCTGCCCGCACGGAGCCATGAAAACCATCATGAGCCAGGAAAAAGCCTTCAAATGCACGCTGATGTGCGGCAAGGAGGAAAAGCCCACCTGCGTGTTCGCCTGTGACCGCGGTGCTCTGTTTTTTGACGATCTCAGGGCACAGAACAATGAAAAACGTCGCGCCAAACTGAGGGGGTATCCGAAGAAATGAAGAAAATCAAAACCGCTTCCACCACCGGCCGGCAGCATGTGATTGTCGGCAACTGCATTGCCGCCGTATCAGCCGCAGAAACCCTGCGCAAGATGAACCCGCAGGATTCAATCGTTATTATCGGCGAAGAGGATGTTCCCTCCTATTCGCGCTGCCTGATAACCTATTTTCTGGGCGACATGATTACGCGCAAGCATCTGCTGTCCCACGACGCGCAGTGGTATGCTGAGCGCAATGTCGAGCTGATGCTCTCGAGCCGGGCCGAAGGCCTTGACGTGAAAAACCGCCAGGTTATGGTACGGCAGAACGGCAAAAACAAAACAGTCTCCTACGATACGCTGCTGGTTGCAACCGGCTCGACCCCGATTTTTCTGCCGGCTTTCCCGTATGACCCGGACGGCATTATCGGCATGCGCAATTATGCCGACTCCGTCCGGCTCAAAAGCTGGGCCAAAAAAGGAAAGAAGGCCGTTATTATCGGTGCCGGGTTTGTCGGGCTGAAGAGCGCCTACGGCCTGGTGAAGCAGGGCGTGCAGGTCAAGGTGGTCGAGCTGCTGCCCACCGTGCTCGGCCGCATGACCGATCTTGAGGCCAGCGCCCGCGTGAAAGCGCGCCTGACGCGCCATGAACTGCTTGAAATCGAGCTGAACAACTCCGTGATCGCCACCCGCAAGCGCGGCGACGGCTACGTCGTGACCTATCAGGACGGCACTGAGGAGGCCTGCGACTTTATCGTGGCCTCGGTCGGCGTGCGCGCCTGCACGGACTTCCTGAAAGACTCCGGCGTAGACATTGACCGCATCGTGCTGGTCGATGACCGCCAGCAGACCTCGGTTGACGGCATCTATGCCGCCGGGGACGTGTGCCGCTCACGCCACATCGTGACGGGCGAGTGGATTTACAATGCCATCTGGCCGGTTGCCGCCGCAGGCGCGCGCATTGCCGCGGCCAACATGTCCGGCGAAAAGCTGACCTATGAGGGCAACATCCCGATGAACAGCGTTGATTTCTACGAGCTCTGGATCACCGCCATCGGCAACGTGCAGGACGAGGGCCCGGATGTCGAGGAAATCACCTTCAAGACCCCGGCCATCTATCAGAAGGTCAAGCTGCGTGGCGGCGTGCCTTTTGCCTTCATGTCAATCGGCAATGTTGACGGCGCCGGCATTATCCGCGGCGCGATTGTGGGCAAGACCCCGTGGGAGGAATTCGTCCGCCGGCCGAACGCAAAGGTGCTGCCGGTGGTGAACAGCTACGCTGCCGACCCGGCCGCGACTGCCTGTGCATGATTTTCTGCCGTATTCGCGGGTGCTGATCGATGTGTTCAGCACCCGCTCCTCATAGCCTCCCGAAAAACTTTTACAGGATACTATTATGCCGCCCGTCGACCCCAAGTTGAAAAATGTCATTATCGCGCGCATCAACGATGCCCGGATTACCGAGTTTGACGTCTCCTGCGGTCTGGAGCTGGCCTATGAGCCTCACCGCGACACCAAGGGCAAGGTGCGGCTCATGCAGAATGAGCAGTACGAGCTGCGCCAGGCGGTCATTGACCGCCTGATAACCCGCGAGCTGCTCTATCAGGAAGGCAAACGCCGCGGAACGCACATCAGCGATGCGGAGTTTGAAAACGCCCTGAAGGTCTCCATGCAGGAATTTCAGTCCGAAGAGCATTTCGCCGCGGTGCTGGCCCTGCAGGGTCAGACCCTTGAAGACTACCAGGAACAGCTCAGGCGCGATCTTATCACCAACACGGTGGCTGCCTCCGTGATTGAGGGCCGCCGACGCGAGGTAACCGATGCGGATGCCCGCGCCTACTATGAGGAAAACCGCAGCCGGATGCAGGGGCCGGAAATGCGCCATATCCTGCTCGTTGAGATCGCGCTTGACCGCTACGCTGAACCCGCCGAGATCAAGGCAGCACAGGCAAAGATTGAGCCCTGCACGCGCGGTCCGGAGGCCTTTATGGAAGTCTTTGAATCAAAAAAAACGGCCGAAGGCATGACCTGCCGCGATCTGGGCTTTATGACCCGCGGCCAGTATCACCCGCTGCTTGATTCAGTAGCGTTTCGCATGAGCTCCGGCCAGGTATCGCGCGTTGTCAGAACCGAGGCAAACTTGAACGTGCTGTATGTCAAATCCGTGCTTGCCGAAGGCCATATCTGGCCGTTTGAGGATATCGTGGAAAACCTCAAGAAAAGCATCTATGAGATGCACTCGGTTGAAATGATCAATGATTTTGTGAAGCAGCTGCGCCGATCAAGCACCGTGGTGGTCTACGACACGGCCACCGAGCAGCGCCTTGCCATGGAAAAATAATCTGCCGGCAGGCGGCTCAAAAGCTGCCGCCGCCCACAATCAGCCCGAACCAGAACTCATCGCCGTCACCCACGATGGTCTGCACCCCTTTGGGAAAATCCTGCACCCACTGTATGCGCCGCTTGTTGAGATAAATATTGGGCGTGCGGAATTTCTCGCCCCGCATCGTTCCTTCCGCATAGATATTCCTGGAAAACCCGTCGCCGTACTTTGCGCTCATGAAATCAAGGAATTCCTGCACGGTTTTCCCGGGCTGAAATTCAACAATCTCGCCATCTTTTTTGGTTGCACCCAGAACAGTGGTAAAATACTTACAGCTGACTTTAATGACCGACATACCTGAAGCTCCATCAATTGAGTTAATAACTGATCATGCCTGTTAGAAAACTGCCGAAACAGCAAGAAAGGACCGTCGGCCCGTGTATATTTTTTTCGTACACCAGTAAAAACTGATAATAAAAACATATAAAATTATATCAACATTCGTGCCCATTGTCAAATACTACCCGTTCGAGATGCAGTCTGTTCTGTGAAAACTCCGCGGCATATACTCTAGCCCTGCACAGCTCAGGCACACACTAAATATAAAATATCTTTACATAAATATTAAATTATTTTATATATAACGCGACTGCCGTAAGTCGTAAAAATAAAAAACAAAGTTATTTCAAAACAATAGATCGATCGTGCGTGTCGGCATGGTTAATGCAAATTTCTGGTAACTGGAGACGCGTGTATGATTAAAAGCTCACATGGATTTTCACTTACGGAACTGATGGTGGTGATTGCGATCATCGCCATTATGGCCCTTATAACCGCGCCCAGTCTTGTCTCCGGACTGCCTTCCTACCGTATAAAAGCGGCGGTGCGAGACTGCACATCGCAGTTGCGCAATGCGCGCCAGCTCGCAATCAAAGACAAACGCAACGTGACCGTTACCTTTGACGCCGACAGCCAGTTTTTTGAGGTGGACGGCCGCCGATTTCCGGGCAAAGGCTCACTTGATAATCAGTACGGCAGCGGCGTAGGGCTCGGCAGCGGCAGCGCCACAGCCAGCGTTAACGGTGGAAGCATGCCGGATGACGGTATCGAGCTGAATGACGGCAGTTTTACTTTCACGCCCAGAGGGCTGGCGGATTTCGGCGCGGGCACCGCGGCCGGAGCGGTCTATTTCACCAATAATCGCGGCGACGCCTACGCGGTTGCTGTCAACGCGGCCGGCGCCGTGACGCTTATGCGATGGAGGGGCAGCGGATGGACACGATAGGTACCGGCGCAGTACGAAACGCACCACCAGGACCCGCCAGTCAGCGCGGCCTGACTCTTGTTGAGCTGATGGTGGCGCTCATGCTCTTCGTCATCGTCATTACCGCCATTTATCAGACATTCAACTTCCAGCAGGAAGCCTACATGCAGACCGAGTCTAAGGTAAACATGGTGCAGGAGGCCCGGGCCGCTCAGTTTTTCCTGGCGCGTGATATTAAAATGGCCGGCTACGACCCTACCACGTTTGCCCGGACCGGATTTGATCAGGCCGAAGCCGGAGCCCTGAGCTTTTCAATGGACATCGCCGGCGACGGCAATCCCGCCGGCGTGGAAATCAGCCGTTTTGCGCTCACCTCGAACACCGGCACCTACGAAGACGGCCTGTGCCCGACCAATATGGACTGCCGCCTGAGCCGTGAATGGTGCGCTAACGCAGCCGACTGCGGCGGCATGCAGCCGCTTGCCGAAGGCGTTGAAGCCATCGAATTCTGCTACATCATCGGCAACCTGCGCGCTACAACAGCGCCCACCGAGTTTGAGCGCGGCCGGATAACCTCGGTGATCGTTTCCCTGCTGATGCGCCAATCATATCTTTCGCGGGGCCACGAAAATACAAACGTATACATCCCGGCCTCAGCCAATGAAGAGCTAACCCCGATTTTTATCGGCGACCGCCCCGACGCGTGGGGACCGTTCAATGATCCGTATCGCCGCAAGCTGGTCATATTTGAGGTAAAGGCCCGCAATATGAGCATGAACCCGTACATGGATTTTTAACCGCGCGCGACGCTGCACGGCTGACGCGGTATCAGCCGACAACGGTGCGCGCCGCAGGGAGCACCCCATGAGCAGACCTGAAAAAACGAATGCAAACGCATTCTCGGCAGCCGCTCCCGGCCCAGGCTGCAGCAGCATACCCGGGCCGCGGGCAAAGCACTGCGGCATGCCCTGTATACACTGCCGTCAGGCCGGCTTTACGATTGTTGAAGTGCTGGTCGCGGTCGTGGTGTTCGGCGTAGGCCTGCTTGCGATCGCAGGCATGCAGACCCGCTCGATTGAGCAGGCAACCTTCAGCGATCAGATGACCATGCGGGCAAACATTGTTACGCACTGGGCCGAAACCCTTTCGCGGCTGCCCGTCAGGGATGAAACCGTGGGCATTGACGAAGGCTCTTCGTTTGCTGTAACCGCCAGCACCATGTTCAGCGAAGACACTGCCTGCGAGTACGGAGAAACCTGCGACTGGGGTTACATTGTGTACAATGACAAAAAACCCCACTCGGTGCGCCAGAGGATCACGCGGGGCTATCCCCTGCCCAATCTCGTCATGGTCGAGATTGAGGCTGCGCCGCGGGGTGTTAACGACGAGACCGCCCAGCGCCGCGCCGTTAGCACCGCATACGTGCGCTCCCTGCGCTGGAACTGAAAAAAACCGGAGACTATCCTATGCCAGTACGCCTGTACACCAACCAGAACGGCATGATTTTGGTGCTGGCCATGTTCATGCTGGCCCTGCTGTCCATGATCGGTATTGCCTCGATGATGACAAGCACGACCGACATTGAAATCGCCACGGGCGAGCGCCAGTATGTCGAAACCTTCTACCGCGCTCAGGCCTCGCACACGATTGCGGGCGAACTGCTGCTTGCGGCGATGTGGGACCGCGGACTCGAAGGCTTTGAAACCATCGATCCTGACGGCAACCGGGTCGATTTTGGTGCCATTGACGACTATGCCTTTGCATTCCGCCTGCTTGACCCCGACCTGCTGCTGGAAGACTTTGACAGCGTGAGTGCAACCATTGCCGGCGGGCGCATGATCCGTATCTGGCAGGTCGACCAGCAGGCAGTCGACGAGCTGCCCTGCCCGCCCGAGCTGAGCGCAAGCGCATGTAAAGAGCTTGACACAGACATCAGCAAGCCGGGCTTCACCGACTTTGACCTGTGGACCGATGTGCGGCTCGTAGGCATGCAGAACGGCCAGCAGATCGTGCTTGCCGATATCGATATTGACAAGATCCACAGCCGCACCATAGCGGGCGGCGGCGCCGAATTCGCATCCAAGGATCTTGGCCCGGGATCGAACATGGCTGTTTTAAACTATAATATTGACGCGCGCGCGCGTCTGTCAAACGGCGATTTTAACCGCAGCCCCTCACGCCAGGCACTCGGCATGCGGGTGGTGAAATAGCCTGAATGATTGCGGCCCGGGCCGCGTACATTGCGGGAGGAACACCATGAAAAAAATGTATTCCCTGCTGATTATCGCATTTATCATTGCATGGCTGCCCCCAGCCGCGCAGGCCGAGTTTCGTGAAGAAGGCATCGCCATTATCGGGGAAAAAGGGCCTAATGCGCTGCGGTTTGAAGCCAACGGATTTAGCGCTTTCAGGGATCGCTACATGCTGGTCTCGGGCCTGACACGCATCTACAATGAAGCCGGCGAGCCGATCTCTCTGGCTGAGCTCAAGGTTCCCTGCGAGGCCCGGATACTGTACAGAAAGCGGGCATCAGACGGGGCCTCAGAGGCAATCAGCATAAACATTGAGAGCTATATTGAGGGCCGGGAAACCGAAACAGTCTGGAGCCTGCCGGAAATAGAACCGCTGCCGCCGCAATGAGCGCGCCGAGGGTATTCACCTTGTACACGAGAGGACTGCCGTCATGAAGCACTTTCTGCACTGCGCCTGTGCGCTCCTGGTCCTGTGTGCGGCCCTGCCGCTGCACGCCGCAAGCGAGCCCGACATGGCCGAATACACGCATTATCCGATCTTCAAAACCGAAAAGGTCATGCCGCGCATCATGCTTGCGCTGGATAATTCCGGCAGCATGAACTTTCCGGCCTACGGCAACGAAGTCGAGGACTGGCCCAACGCGGCAACGCTGGCCAAGGTGTATGACGGCCGCATCTGCTCTACGTTTTCCGGCCGGGTGAACAGCACCTCCGACGACGGCATGCAGCGCAAAAGCAACGGCCAGATCATACTGTGCAATACCTATAATACGCTGACCATGCTCGACTTCGATCTGGGAACGGACGATGATTCCTATCCCAACCCCAACAGCGCCTGTACCCGTCAGACGATGCTCTCAGCCCTGCGCTTCACCAATATCCCGATACCGCGCGAGGTTGCCGGCGTCCCGGCCAAGATAGAAAGCGCCTATATCGAGTTTACCGCGCGCACCAACAACGGCCCGAACAACGCGTTCAAAAGCGCGGCGCTGAACCTGAAAATAACCGCCCAGGCGGCCGACAATCCGTCAACATTGACCACGGCGGTCAACGATATCTCCAGCCGGCCTGATACGGCCGCATCGGTCACATGGAATCTCACCGGGGCATGGACGACCGGCACGGTATATCAAAGTCCGGAACTCAAGACCATCGTGCAGGAACTGGTCAGCCGGCCCGGCTGGAATTCCGGCCAGGCCATGCTGTTTAAAATCGACTGGGTAAGCGGTGCCGGCGGCCGCGTGGCAAATGCCTTCGACAGCAACGCCAGCCTGGCACCGCGCCTGGTCATTGTATATGAGCCCTGCGAAATCAACCGCTATTACGGCTATTTCAATCCGGACGGCCGCTATACCTATACGGGCAACCGCTTCAAGCCCGACCCGGCCGGCGTCTGGGACGGCAACTTCCTGAACTTTCTGTGCATGCGGCGCGGCGATATCGTGAAAAAAGTCGTTGTCGGCGGCGAGACCACAGCCATTGCCGGAACCACCAACCTGGGCCTGAAAGGCATAAGCGCGACCGCGGGAGGAAACGCCCGCTTCCGCAGGCGCCACACCGGCACGGGGGTCTCGCCCTGGGCTGATGCCTGGTATTTCATGGACAGCGGCAGGATCGATGTGCGCGCAAGCAGCGACTGGGCGGCGGCCACGCTCGGCCAGTTCAATATCGTGGTTGAAAAAATAAGCCCCAACCTCTACCCGGCAGACCCGGCACGCGATTCGGCGTCGGACTTCGGGCCTGACAATCTTCCGGGCGGGGTCATGCAAAAAGTCGGCGACCGGGCCGCCTGGGGCACTGCGTGGTTCTTGTCGTCCGGCGACGGCAATGCCAGCATCGACAAACCGATGAAAACGCCCATCAGCACCATAATCCCCACGATCAGGAGCAAGGCATTCGAAACCTCGACCCCGCTGTCCGAACTGCTCTATGTAGTCACGCAGTATTTCAAGCAGCAAAACCCTGAAATCACCGGGTTTACTTCCACTGCCTCGGGTAGTCCGTTCACCAACATTCGCGACCCCTATTTCAGCACAGACGGAACCGTGCAGGAGGCTTGCGCGCAGGGCTTCTGCCTGCTCGTGACCGACGGTATGTCAACCAATGACCAGCAGATACCGACCTATCTTAAAAACTATGCCGGACTGCCGCCGATGGAGGCCCTTCCCTCAAACGGCAGCAGCTATGCCCGCGATGTCGGCTTCTATATGAACTCGCAGGACCTGCGCGGAAAAACCATCGGTAAAAACATCCTGCCGGGCTATCAGAATGTTCGCGTATACGTTGTCTACGCCTTCGGAGCAGACGAAAAAGCGCGCGATCTGCTGAAAGATACGGCCAAATACGGCGGCTTTAAAGACAGCGACGACAGCAAAACACCCAACCTGAGGGGTGAATGGGACAAAAACAACGACAACCTAGCCGACAATTACTATGAGGCCAAGGACGGCGCCGAGCTTGAGAAAGCCCTGCTGGATGCCATCCTGGCGATGGTGAAGTCGGCCGGATCAGGCACGGCCGTGTCCGTTCTGGCGACCAAGGGCGAAGGCGAGGGCACGCTGGTGCAGGCGATTTTCGAGCCTTCAAAAGTAACCAACTCCGGCGATGTCACCTGGCTGGGCCAGCTGCACTCGCTCTGGGTTGACAACGAGGGCCATATCCGCGAAGACAGCGTCGGAGACTATAAACTCAATACAAACGAAGACAAGCGCATTGTATTCGGCAAAGACCAGGAGTGCGATGACGAGGGGGACTGCGTTGACAAGGGCGTGGTTTTCTGGACATACTCAAACGACGGCGAACAGGGAGCTGCTGAACCGCTGGACGCCATGCGCTCGATCTGGTCAGCCGGCGACAAGCTGGCTGATCTTGACCCGATCTTCCGAAAAATCTACACCTACAGCGGCCCCGGCACTGAGGCCGATCCGCATGTAAATTTTATAGAGCTCTCCAATAACTTCTGGAACCAGATGGACATCATAGACTACCTGGGTGTTAATGCTCCCAACGATCTAGATAATAAACCATGGGGTTACCTTGGCGCCGACGAGATACAACGGACCGTAAACCTGATGCGCTGGATACAGGGTTTCCCCACATATGTCGGAGGGGTCAATCTGCGCCGGCGCACCATGGATGACGGACGGCTGTGGAAGCTGGGCGACATCATTCACTCCACGCCGACTTCAGTGGCCCAGCCTCTGGCCGACTATGACCTGCTGTACAATGATGCTTCATACTATACGTATTACATGAAAAACCGCAGCCGCGAAACCGCGGTGTATGTCGGCTCCAATGCCGGCATGCTGCACTGCTTTACCGGCTGGGTCTACAACAATGACCGGTTCGTAAATCCCTATGACGTGCCGGGCTACTTTACATCGCACACTGATACCACCGCGGGCAATGTCGAGATCGGCTCGGAGCTGTGGGCCTTTATCCCCCAAAGTCTGCTGCCGCACCTGAAATGGCTGGCCGATCCGGACTACACGCATGTAAACTACATTGATTTGCGGCCGCGCGTGTTCGACGCGAAAATCTTTACGCCTTCAGCGCGTAATCCCAATGGCTGGGGCACGGTGCTGGTATGCGGACTCGGCTTTGCCGGCGGCATGCAGATACCCTGCAACCCCAACCATCCGGATCCCGCAAAACGTATCACCATTCAGCCGTCGTTTTTTGCCATAGATATTACCGAACCGCGCGACCCGGTTTTTCTGTGGGAGCGCAGCTTTCCCAATATGGGCATGTCCGCCAACTACCCCAACCTGGTGAAAGTCGGCGACAACTGGATGCTGGCCATAGGCTCGGGTCCGAACAGCATGGACGCCAACAGCTCTCACCCTGCCAGCCTGATTGTGGTTGACCTGAAAACAGGCGGCGATACCGCCAGAGGCGGTCTGAAAAAAATATTCACTCTGCCGGGCGGCAACGCCTTTGCCAATGAGCCGGTCGCCTTTGACAAGAGCATGAACTACAACGTGGACGCCGTGTATGTCGCAGCCAACTACAATACCGGAAGCAGCCAGGTGTTCCGCCTGACTATTCCGCAGAAAAACAATACGGAATTCAAGGCCTTCGATCCCGACGGCGGATACCCTGAATATGTCGATAATCCGGCTGACCCAGCCTGGACGATCACAAAAATGGTCAAATCCCCGCGCCCGATCACAGCATCCGGAACACTCAGCGTTGACCGCAAGGACAATGCCTGGCTGTACCTGGGAACCGGCCGCTTCATAACGCTCTCTGACAAAACCAACACCACCCAGAACTACATCATGGGCGTCAAGGACCCCTTCTTCAACCCTGATCTGACTGCCTGCAACTACTCATACCCGGCGGTTGAATGCGAGATCAACAGGCTGGGTACGGTCGCTGATCCGATGAACGATCTGTTTGACGCGGGTGCCTACGAGGTGTTCAGCCGCTCAGTTGTTGAAGGCCCGGACGGGGAGATCACTTTTGATGATATGGTGCTGGAAGCGCGCCGCAACGTATACCAGGGCTGGTACCGGACACTTCAGTATGAAATCGGCGTTCCTTCCGAGCGCGTGGTCAACAAGGGCGCCGTGCTTGGCGGCATTATGCTGATGCCGACCTTTATGCCTGATATCGACCCGTGCCGTGCCGGTGGATCGAGCCGGCTGTTTGCGGTCTATTATGAAACCGGCACCGCGTTTTTCCGCAAGGTATTCAAGGAAGACTCGGGCGAAGGAGCGATCATGGATGTGATAAGCCTTGGCGACGGCATTGCATCCAGCCTGAGCATTCACAGCGGGCGCCAGACCGGCGGCAAGGTGTATGTCCAGAAGAGCACGGGCGAAATCCTCGAAGTCGACGTTAACCCGGCCTTCAACATTAAGTCCGGGCCGGAATACTGGCTGGATGACGGCTATTATTAATCCGCGCACATACAAGCATATGCGTTCAGCAAACAGCCCCTGTGCATGCAGGGGCTGTTCTTTTATCGGGATCGAAATCGATACGTTGTACCCTTCTGTTTTCCCGTGCCAGTACTATCGGTACCGATTGTGATTGAAATCTGAATTACCTATACCCTGCGGCACAGGACAACCCGGTCGCATCCGGCGTAGTCGCGCACAACCTCAATGCCGCGATAGCATCCGGCAGCCGCAAGCAGCCCGGTGACGGCAGCGGCCTGATCATGGCCGATCTCAAACATGAGGCAGCCGTTTGCGGCCAGCAAAGGAGCGCACTGGGGAATCCAGCAGCGGTACACGTCAAGACCGTCCGGCCCGCCGTCAAGGGCTTCGCGCGGCTCAAAATCGCGTATATCAGATGCAAGGGTTTCTATATCAGCAGCCGAAATATAGGGAGGATTTGAAACAATCAGGTCAAAACAACCGGCATCGCGAATGCAGACTTCCGGAAAACGGCCCTGCTCTACCCTCACACGGTCCGCCAGCCCCAGGTTTTCCGCATTCCCGCGCGCGCAGGCCACTGCCTGCGCGCTTGCATCCAGCGCGACAATATCCAGCTGCGGCATTTCAGCTGCCAGGGCCAGTGCGATCGCGCCGCTGCCCGTACCGATATCAAGCACACGCGGCCGCGCAATATCCAGCGATACTAAAAACGCGAGTGCGTGCTCGACCAGCACTTCGGTTTCAGGGCGGGGAATCAAAATGCCCGGCCCGACTGCGAGTGTAAGCGTCCAGAAATCACGCCGGCCTGTGAGGTAGGCAACCGGCTCGCCCGCGGCTCTGCGCCGGATCAGTTCAAAAAAAGCCTGCTCTTCATCCCCGGAAACCGGACGCTCAGGGGCGCAATACAGCGCAACCCGGTCAAGACCGAGGCTGTGACCCAGCAGCAGCTCGGCGTCAAGGCGCGCTGATTCGATACCCTTGTCGCGCAGGCATTGCTGGGCGTCGGTAAGCAGTTCAAGCAGTGTCAATGGGATAACCGGAGCAAAAGTCCGGGCGAGAGTTCCTGCGGCCTACATACCCGCGGAATGCAGCGCCTCGGCCTGATAATGGGTAGTAAGCTGATCGATGATTTCCTGCAGATCGCCCAGCATGATGCTGTCGATCCTGTACAGCGTCAAATTGATGCGATGGTCGCTGACGCGCCCCTGCGGGAAATTATAGGTGCGGATGCGCTCGCTGCGGTCGCCGCTGCCGACCATACTTTTGCGCTGGCGCGATATCTCATCCTGCTGGTTCTGAACGGCAATGTCCAGCAGGCGTGACTTCAAAATTTTAAGCGCCTTGGCCTTGTTCTTGTGCTGCGATTTTTCATCCTGATTGCTGACCACCATGCCGGTGGGGATGTGGGTTACGCGCACGGCCGAATCCGTAGTGTTGACGCTCTGGCCGCCGGGGCCGGACGAGCGGTAAACATCGAACTTGAGGTCCGCCGGATTGATGTCAATATCAACGTCATCGGCCTCGGGCAGCACCGCAACCGTGACAGCCGAGGTGTGCACGCGGCCCTGGGTTTCGGTTTCAGGCACGCGCTGCACCCGGTGCACCCCGCTTTCATACCTGAGCTGGCTGTAGGCGCCCCGCCCGCTGATGAGCGCGATGACCTCCTTGAGGCCCTTGAGCCCGGTCTGATTCTGACTCAGGATTTCAACCTTCCAGTTGCGGCTCTCGGCATATTTGCAGTACATGCGGAACAGATCATAGGCAAACAGGGCGGCTTCCTCTCCTCCGGTGCCGCCCCGGATCTCAAGGATCACGTTTTTTTCATCGCGGGGGTCCCGGGGAAGAAGCATCACGTGCAGCTCCTGCTCAAGACGCTCGAGCGCCGCTTCCAGCTGGCCGATTTCAGCCTGGGCCATGTCGCGGATATCAGAGTCGCTGTCATGCAGCAGGCTGAGATTGTCCTGCAGATTCTGCCGGACCTTGCAGTAGCGCTGGTAGCCCTCCACGATCGGCTCCAGTTTCGCGCGCTCCGAGGTCAGGCCCTGATAGGCCTGCCGGTCGTTGAAAACAAGCGGATCGCTCAGCCGCAGATCAAGCTCCCGGTAGCGTTTAACTACTTCTTCCAGCTTCTCAAACATAGATCAGGCCACTGGTATCCCCAACAATGTATAAGAAGGCCCGTGGGCCGGTGTGCCCGGTCTCATCGGGCAGACCATGCACTGCCGTTGCGACGGCATGGTGTATACATGCAAGCAATGAAACGGCCCGGGCGCACTGCTGAATGTAAAAACCGATGGAACATGCCTGACGCGTTTGATCTTTTGCGGCACACGGGCCGATTATCCAATCAGACCTTTTTGCCGGATGAGGCCGGGCGCGCCGGCCCACGGGAGTGCATGCCCCTCCGGCCATGCAGGCCGGGCGCGGAACGGGAGTGCGGACGGGCTGAAAAAAATTACTTTTTAGCAGCGGCGTATTTTCTCTGGAACTTTTCAACGCGGCCGGCCGAGTCGACCAGCTTCTGCTTGCCGGTGAAAAAACCATGGCAGCCGGAGCATATCTCTACCTTTATTTCCGGGCGGGTCGAACGGGTTTCAAACGTGTTGCCGCAGGCGCAGCGTACCGTTGCAGTTGCGTATTTCGGGTGAATGCCCTCTTTCATTGCGCGTACTCCTTAAAAAATTACCTGTTCATTGAGCTTAGAAAATCTTCATTATCCTTGGTATCGTTCATTTTTTCCAGCAAAAATTCCATGGCATCGACCGTGTTGAGCGGCTGCAGCACTTTGCGCAGCAGCCAGATGCGCTTGAGCACGTCGTCGCGCATCAGCAGCTCCTCCTTGCGGGTGCCGGACCGGTTGATGTCGATGGCCGGGAACACCCTGCGGTCGGCA
>VGSH01000002.1 GCA_016875025.1 Deltaproteobacteria bacterium | reverse complement strand
TCACCGAATCAGGAGGTTTTCTTATATTCCCGCAAATGTCAAACTCTGTGAGTCCCCCGGCAAAGCCGGGGGTTTACCTGTGATTATATTCCAAAAAAGAGGCATGGTGCAGCACTTACCGGCGCAAAACGTCACCGCGCGTGACAAATTTAGGGTAAAAAAGGGTGGATACTGTGGACGCCGTGGACCAGTTGGACCGGCCATTCTTCTCCCAACTCCCATCTCCGGACTCCGAACTATTCTTGACACTGCCACCACCCGGCCCTATAATTCCGGGGCCTGCGCACCAGGGATACAACGCTCATTAACCATTGACCGAGCCTGCGACCATGAACATAGTTCTCGCCACCGCCAACCCCCATAAGCTGAAAGAGTTTCAGCAGATACTCGCAGCTGACAATTTTTCGATCGTTCCGCTGAGCGCATTTCCGGGCTGCCCTGACGTTGTCGAAGACGGGGACAGCTTCGAGGAAAACGCCCTGAAAAAAGCCCGCGCAATCTGTTCGCATACCGGCTGCGTTGCCATGGCCGATGACTCGGGTCTTGAAGTGGATGCGCTCAATGGGGCGCCCGGCATTTATTCAGCGCGCTTTGCGGGTGAGCCGCGCAGCGACGGGCGCAATATCGCGCTGCTGCTGGAGCGTCTGCACGGTGCGCCGCCGGAGCAACGCGGAGCGCAGTTTCGCTGCGTGATCGCAGTTGTCGCGCCGGGAGGCCGGGAACTCGTTGTCCAGGGCCTGTGCCGGGGCCGCATTACCGAAGCGCCTGTCGGCAGCGGCGGGTTCGGCTATGACCCCGTATTTCTGCATGAACCCTCGGGCCGCACGTTCGCCGAGCTCCCGGCCAAAGAGAAAAACAGCCTCAGCCACCGCGGCCGGGCCGCAGCCGCCCTGAGGGAACTGCTGCCGGAGTTCCTGAAAAGCCTGCAGGCAGACGGTTAGTTCGGAGTTGGGAGACTGGAGTTCGGAGCGCAGGCGAAAAAACTTTCGCCCGTTCAAGAGTTCAAGAGTTCAAGGTTCAAAAACTGTACTCGGGGTCGGGATCGGTTTCGATTTCATAATCGCCGTGCCTGCAGCGCTGAACATTTGACACCGCGAACGAAGCGTCGTATTGTTGTCAGCGGTTAGGCTGAGGACACGCAAACATGCCCTTCTGCAAATATTAACGCAAGGATACACCATGAAAGATGTCACGGTAGTCATGCCGGTTTATAATGAGGAAGCCTGCATCAGCGACGTTATCGACGACTGGAAAGCAGCCCTTGGCAATCTGCAGATTACCTACGATCTGCTGATTCTCAATGACGGATCGCGCGACAAAACCGCGAACCGTCTTGCGGCCTATGAGGGTGATCCGGCCGTCACCGTCATTAACAAGGAAAATTCGGGCCACGGCCCTACCATCCTGACCGGCTACCATCTGGCGGCGGCCAACGCAGAGTGGGTCTTTCAGGTCGACAGCGACAATGAAATGCGGGCCGAACATTTTCAAAAACTCTGGCAGGAGCGCAGCGGCTGCGCAGCCGTGTTCGGCATCAGGTCAGCCCGTGAGCAGGCCCTGCCCAGACGCATTGTCAGCTTTATTTCAAGGATGGCCGTCAGCCTGTGCTACGGCCGCGGTGTGCAGGACGTCAACTGCCCCTTCCGGCTTATGCGCAGCGATATTCTCACACAGCTGCTGCAGCGCATCCCGCCCGATACGTTTGCGCCCAATGTGGCCATAGCAGGTTTATTTGTTCTCAACCGGCACCCGGTAAAAAACATCGCCGTGCCCCACAGCAACCGTCAGACCGGCGAAGTATCGATAAAAAAATGGAAGCTTTTCAAGGCAGCCTTGAAATCATTTCTGCAAACAATCCGCATCCGCTTCAGAGCCTGATCTATGAGTTGGGAGTTCGGTTAGGGTTCAAGGCTGATGAAGTCGTAAAAAGTCTGAATCCGCCTTTTTTGTCATTCTGAGCAAAGCGAAGAATCTCGTATTTCCAATATATTAGGAGACTCTTCTCTTCGCTCAGGTTGACAGCTGGGACTTTTTACGAATGTGGCAAGGTTAAAGGTTCACAAAAACGGGATCGGGATCGTTATCGGTATCGAAATCGAATCCCTGACCGCACACGGACGACCCCGCTGGCAATCCCGATTTCGCAAGCGATAAAAACTACCGCATCGAAAGTCTGCGGGTGATAAACGCCCGGATGGATTCGTTCAGATCGCGCTCTTCGAGCTCCTCAAGGAAACCTTCCCATATCAGGTCGGAGCGTTCAGCGGGCATCTGCTGCATCAGGCTTAAGCAGCGCTGCCATTCAATCTCAAGCCCGCGTGCATACCTGTCGCAGCTGAGGCTGTCGGGCGGCATGAGCCTGCGCCAGTAGCGGCACAGCGTTTCGGCGAAACCGTTGCCGACCCCACGATAAAAATACGCCTTCAAATCATCATCAAATTTTTCACCCACGCTGCTGTCGAGGGGGTAGTTCGGCACATGCAGCGTATCAAAAAGCATCTCCGCACCCACAAGCCGGCCGATGCCCTGCACGGCACGGCCCCGGTAGCGTTCAGGAACAGCTGCAATATCCTGCATAAAAAGGCGCTCGACCGTTTGATCGTCATGGTCACTCACACGGTCGACGAACTGCCGGTTGGATTCGTCACGACGGCCGGTCCGTAACTCTTCCAGAAAGGACTTGAAAAAAAAGCGTTCGGAAGCCGCTAGTGATTCGAGCAGACGGACGCGATTCAGCATGAATCCATAGTAGGTGTATCCGAGGAACTGGCAGCCCCAGTTTTTGTAAAAAATGTCCGGATACCGTTCGGCGAGCGCGCGTACCCACGGCGCATCCGCCTTTTCCGGCATGCCGTGCAGAACCCGGAGCAGGCCGTAGCCAAGGGGGCCGCGCCGATGCCCGGGGGCCGCTTCAACGTAGCCCGTGATGTACTCTTCGGCATCAGAGCGCGCGACTGCCTCGAAAAAAAGCCTGGTGCCGAGCGCCCGCCATGCCTCCTCGCTGTTTTCAACAGGATAGCCGGCGACGATCCGTTCAGCGGTAGTCAGACGGGAGGATGACCTTGAAGGCAGGAGCAGGCGGCTGGCATACTGATCGAAATTATAGCCCTGGTACAGAAAAATTTTCCCGGCGTCCTCGCGGGACAGCATGCCCGTCAGATGCACACCATTGAGGGTCAGGACGGCAAGGCAGACTGCCACGGTGCAGACCCGCACGGCCCAGCGCCCGTGCCCGAAGAGCAAGCGCAGGCAAAGGGCCGCGACAGCGAAATAAAACGGAAACAGGATCGTTACCCAGCGGCAGCGAATGACATCGGCAGGCGCGAAACTGGCGAATATGCCGATCGTGGGCCAGTACTCAAGCGGATTGAGCTGCATGGGCGAAAGCATCAGGCATACAAGAAAAAAAACAGGGAACAGGGTCACAAACAGGCACAATCGCAGCGGCTGCACTGTGTCTTCAAATCGCCCATGCAATGAAAGGGCATTAACCGCCCCGGGAGAACGCACCGCTGCGCGTATGCTCCCGGCAATCGCGACAAGCAACAGAAGCGCAATGATGACCCCGGCCAAGCCGATATCGCGTCCGGGATAGCCGTATCCGAGTGTGTACGGAACCGTATGGAAAAAAGTCTGAACAAACGACCAGGGCGACAGAGAAATGTTTTTAAAGAGCCCTGCAAGAAAGCTCCCTCCGCCGCTTGAGTAAAAGAGCGTACGCCACAGCCAGGGCGCAAAGCCGATAAGGCCTCCGGCGCACAGAGCGCAGAGCCCCCGCAGAGAAATCATCCGCGGCATGCAGCACAGCACAAACAGCGCGCAGAACGCGTTGAATATGATGTAGCTGTAAAACGCATACGTTCCCAAACCCGCGCACAGGCCGAAGACCAGCCACAGCAGGAGCGGGACAGGCCTGTCATTTTTTTCAAGCATGCGAAACAGGCATATCAGCTGCACGATCAGAATCTGATTGATCATATGATGCGAGCTGAACGTTCCGACCAGGCCCAGGCGGACGAACATGGGCGGAGGCAGGGCAAACAGGGCGGCAAACAGGAGCGCGGCCGTCATGCCGAAATAGCGGTTGATGAGGTACACCCAGCCAAGCATGCACGCAAGCGAGCACAGCAGGGCAAACAGCTTGATCGTGAACATGGAGTGACCGAAAAGGGCGGCCAGCGGATACATCAGCAGGGCCTCGATCATCATGTCGCCCGAGCGCTGCTCATACTGATAGGCCATGAGCGGAGCGCGCAGGCCTCCCTGCAGCAGGTCATAGGTCAGGGTGCCTGATACGGGCTCGTCAAAATACGGATGGGATATGTGCGAATAGCCGTAATAAACAACAGCCAGCCGCGACAGGCAATAAAGCGCTACCAGCGCTGTCAGCACAAGATACGAACGACGCATACGTCAATCCTGTAAAAAACAACCCCGGTTCCTGAGCAAAGCAGCGCTGGCATGCGCTCTCAGCCCCGCACCGTTTCAGCCGCGCGCATGCCGTCCAGCACGGCATCCTCCATGGCAGAATAAACCCAGCGGCCGTAGCGGCCGGCAAGCACAACACCGCTTTCCCGGCACCAACGCTCGATCATCTGCATATCCTCGGGATACTCCCGGTGGAAGATGACGTAACCGTTTTCAATCAGGCGGTAGTCCATGAACAATATATCATCGGCGCTTGCAAAAAGGCCCATCTGCAGCAGCAGCTCCACGCTTGCGCTCCTGAAGGCGCCCTCATCGGCAAGGGGGCCCTGATGCGTGTATTCTATATAGGCCGACGAGCACCCCGGAGGGACCATGCCCTCATGCACATTGCTGTAGAAACCGACCCTGCAGGGCATGAAGCGCTCTTCGGGAATGTAGAACCAGTGACCCGGATGCGCGGGCGCTGTTTTAAAAGCGGCATTATAATAGCTGACCGATGCTATTTTCATGCGGCCGGCAGCCTCATGCAGCCGGTCGGACCCGCCACAGCGCACAAGCTGCAGAAAATCCCGCAGGGGAATGGTACTGATCAGCGTCTTGAAAGCGATCTCATCGCCGCTCGCAAGGCGCGCAATCCTGCGCTGCATATCGATGGCAACAGGATGCACATTAAACAAAAAACGCTCCGGCTGGCACAGGCTGAAAAGAGCCTCCGGCAGCGCTCCGATGCCGCCGCTGCGCGGGTAGCTGAAGGTCGCATTATAGCCTGCGCTGTCATGCTCAGGATCGGTAAGCGCGCCGTCCACGACCTGTTCGATGGTCGGCACCGGTATATAGGTATCGCACCAGTGGCAGGCGAACTCCCGCGGATGCACGGTATAGAGCTTTGAATTGTAGGGAATCATGAAATGGCGGGAAATGCCCTCGCCGAGGTTGGCCATGCACCACTCGTAAAAGTTTGCCGGCGGCCGCGAGCGGTCGCTTTCATATCGCGCGCGGATAAAGCCCAGCACGCATTCTCTGATGACCTGCGGGGGCAGGCCGAAGGTGTGCGACTGAAACGGGTAGCAGGTAATGGTGTTGTGCGAAAAAACATGGGCCCGGCGCTCAATTGTGACCCGGTCCAGACCCGGCAGCGCGGCAGCAAGCCGCTGCATGTTCTCATCGCGCATGTGCAGCCAGTGCCCGGTCTGATCAAACACAAAACCCTGCTTTTCCTCGCTTGTGCACAGGCCGCCGAGAGAGCTGTTCTTTTCAATCACCAGATACTCATGCCCGTCCAGATGATACGCCGCCGACAGTCCTGCAAGACCGGCCCCGAGTATGAGCGTGTGTGTCTGCTGCATCACATACACCTTCCTGCGCAAAAGCATACGACCGGCAGGGCGTCCGAAAGCCGGCCACTAACCTGCTGTGAGAGTATTAAATAGCTTAGCGGGGGTGTTTTCAAGGAAAAAAACGTGCGGCAGGCAAAAAAAGGCCGCGGCCATATCAGGAGCAGTTCTGCGGCTGCGCGCTCAAGCCGAGCCGCTGCAGGGTCTCAGGCTTCGGCAGACCGGTCTGCACATCCCATCCACGCAGCTCGTAGTACTCATCCATCATGGCCGCAAACTGCTCCCGGTCGAGCGCCCTGCCCTTGCGCGAGATGATCTCCGCACCGCTGCCGGGAAGATACAGCTCCGGATTATACATGCCGAACACATCAGCGATCATCTCGGGCCGCTCGATGAACATGAATTCGGGCAGGGTGTCGTCGCTGCGGCCTTCTCCCAGCAGAATACAGCGGTACAGGGTCACGAGCCGCCCGGCGATGCGGTCAAAATCATCGCGCGTCGCATCAATGCCGGTCACGGCCGTGAACAGCGTGCGCTCCAGATCGGGATCACCGACATGATCGGGCGTATTAGCGGCATCATACACCGGCCAGGCGAAATCGCACAGGTTGAGCGACTCCTTTATAAACTGGCGGTTTTGCACCTTGACGGCTGCCAGGGCCTTGCCCGCATGCGTGCTGAAATCCACGGCCTCGCAACTGCCCCAGAAAGCTTGCGCAATACGCCGCAGCACATCGGTCGACATATAGCCCTCGGTGCCGCCGGACAGATGCCAGCGAGCCCACTTGGTCAGTGGTTCGCAGATTTCATGCAGCTCAGTGATGCACGGCCGCGGCTCGGTCGCGTAAATGGGCGCTGCCATGGCGAATACTTTCGGCCCGTAGGCGATCGCCCGACCGCTCTCAGTCAGCATGTTTTCGGCAATGGTCTGAGCCTCTCCTCCAACTGAGCGGGAGAGCCGCAGCAGGCCTTCAGCCAGCTGATCGCCAAAGCCCTGTCGCAGCGAAGTTTTTTTGAGCACATCATCGAGAAACTCCCGGCTGCCCATCTGATCAAATGCAAGGCCTGTGGAAGCCTGCGTTACAAGGCCCTGCGAGCGGCAGCGGTCAAGCCACAGCAGGATGAACACCATGTCCATGGCACACACGCCGTAATCATTGGCCATGGTGGGAGCTTCAAAGCTTGCCTCGGTAAACGTGCCGTGCAGCTGTTTGTCCCACAGCATGTAGAAATTGCCGATCTGGCATTTGCGCACATCCTCGCGGCCTTCCGGGCTGCGGTGCAGTGACCTCCAGCAGCCCTGCGGGCAGCCGTGGCAGTGCACCTTCTTCTGCACCGTTGCCCCGGGCAGCACGATCGGCTTGTTGAACAGGTGAAAATACCCCTGGCCGGTCATGGCACGATAGGTCTGCCGGATATGTTTGATAGCATCAGGATCGGCAACCCCGATGCTGCCGCTGCCCTGCACGACCACGGCCTTGAGATGTTTGGAACCCATGACCGAACCGAACCCCATTGAGGCGCAGCTGCCGGCATCAGAGAACACAATGCCGATGCGGGTCCGGTTTTCTCCGGCCGGGCCGATCGAGAGCATGCGGGAGCGGCTGCCGTGATCGCGCAGCAGGCGCTCCCGGGTGGCATAGTTGCCCTGCCCCCACAGGTGCCGGGCGCATCGGATCTCGATGGTGCCGTCCTGAATATGCAGGTATACCGGGCTGTCGGCCCGGCCGGTCACGACCAGGCCGTCATAGCCGGCCTTTTTGAGCTCAGCGGCAATGAAACCGCCCAGATTTGCCGAAACGAAGTGCTCAGGAAATACGCAGGGCGACTTGCCGCACACCACAAGGCGCGAGGCACTCGGCGCCGGCGTGGCTGCCAGCGGACCGGTCATGAACAGCAGCGGGCTGTCGGGATGAAACGCATCCGCATCAGGCCGGGCCATATCCCGGTACAGGCGCAGGCTCATGCCCAGCCCGCCGATATAGTCGCGGCTGTAGCGAGCGGTTTCGATAGTTTGTACCGACCGCTGCGTTAGATCAACATGCGCGATAGTGCCGGCCCAGCCCGAGGCCTGTGCAGTGGTATGCATAGCATAACCCTTCCGTACGTTTTTCAGCCGACTCAATCACGAATCATGCAACTGCGCTCACACGTCCGGACATTATGGCTCGATAATCGACAGGGCTATGTCGGCCATCTTGTCTCCCAGGAACTTGTTGAGCGAGCCGACTCCCGGATCATTTTCCTTGTAGACCGCCCGGATCTGACGGCGGCGCTCATTGATAAGCCGCATTTCCGGCGACTGCGGGTCGCGGGGCTGCGCTGCTTTGTAAATATTCAGCCAGGCGTTGAAATAGTCAACCGCGCACTTGAAAATACCGGCCACGCTTTCAGGGTTTTTCTCAACCGTGCCGGTGATAATATAGGGCGAATGCAGCGCCCGCACCCAGTGAAACACGCTCGGCCGCATGCCCGGCATGGCTGCGAATTCCTGATAGAGGTCCTCAAGCGGCTCATAATAATATTTCTGCAGCATCTGCTGGTTGCGGCCGACGTCATCGCCCGACATGAGGTCGCAGATGAAGAAAATGTGCTCATCGGACTCATCCCAGTCCATGATATAATAGGGAATATCATAGTTGGCAGCCGGCGTTACAACCACCACGTCAGCCACCATTGTGCCGTAAAAATTCATCCTCGACAAGCCGATTTTCTCAAGCTTGGGTGCTTTGTAGGCACGGTAAAAACAACTGTGGCCCTCAACATCAAACTCCTCCAGACTGCGGATGTCCGTCCCGGCATGCTCAAAAATCTGCTCCGAAGCGAGCTCCTGCATCAGCATATCGGTAAGATGCTGCAGAATGGGGGTGAACTTTTCATCGCCCTTAACGACGGGCGCGGAGGCTGCTCGCGGAGCATCAGAGCCGGTTTTCGATGAAACCTTTACCCCCGGTATTGTAATGGCATCCTGCGGACATTCACGGATACAGGTTCCGCACTCCAGGCATTTGGTCGCATCGGTCATGATGCAGAGCCCGTTCACAATCTCGAGAATTTTAAGCGGGCAGGCATCAATGCAGATGCCGCATCCGATACACTTCTCTTCGTCAAGTATAAAATCCGTTTTTTTGTTCTCACGCGCCATGGATACTGAACCTCCCTGTGTCTATACCGGTTTTTACCGGACTGCCGCAGGCATCCGGCTGCTCACATACCCGGCCAATGCAATGCACAGCATTGGTTGGGTTCCCAACTATAATGAATATACCACATGCTTCTGCGCTGCGCAACCCGATATTTCACAAAAAATAATCCGCAGGAGGTATCCGCCCGGAAAACGACCGCGGCCTGTATAAAAGAACAAACCGGCTCAATCGCGCGCGAAGTTTTTTTGGCTTTAAGCGCTGGTATCTGCTATACTCCTTCAATCGGTGAATCACGCAACGAGGCGGCTGCAATGAGTGAAGAAGAAGAAAAAGACAACGAACTCGAAGAACTGTTTACAACCTTTGATAAACAGTTTGCCGATTGTGAGCAGAAATTCAGCGAAATCGAGGAAAACCTGAAAGCATTTCGCGACCGGCAGAACGAGCAAGCCGACACTCCGCCCGAAAACTCTGAATAGGTTGCGCCTTTCGGAAGCTGCAGTTACAGCATCTCAGCCGCTCAGGCACGCCCATACTCGGCAAACCGGATACTTCAGTATCAACCGTCTTTCCTGTATGTCTCAGCGGCACTGAAGGCTGTGTTTCTAAAACAAAAAAATCTAAATATTTATTTTTTATTGACAAACAATGCAATATTTAGCATATAATAATGCTGTTTTTAATAGATTGCATTTTTACAAAGCCTGTTCATCATCTGAAAGGCTCTATCAGAATTAGTTTCCGGACGTGCTCAATGAAAAAGGCCCGGCCGGTACCGCGCCGCGAAACAACTGCTGCCTGATCCCGGTGCTGCATCAGCGCTGTCAGCAGGCACGCCACGACACAAAGGAGAACCAATGCCTGAAATCATGACCCCCAAGGAAGTTGCCCAGTACCTGAAAATGTCTGTTTTGACGGTGTATAAACATGCGAAGCAGGGAACTATTCCGGGATTTCGCGTCGGCAATTCCTGGCGCTTTGATAAAAAAAAGATTGACGAAGTGCTGCTGCGCTCATCTGGTTCGAACCCCAAGGCCTGAGACAGCGGCAATCATGCCCATGTAATCAAGGACCGCACAAAAATGTACCAAGCGCCCCGCACTCACAGCGCATCAGGTGCTGCACACGTTTCCTGAAGCGCACAGCAAAGATCACAGGAGAGAACCGTTCATGGACAAAAAAATATCGCCCTCGGTGCTTTCAGCTGATTTTTCACGGCTGGGTGATGAAATCCGCGCGCTTGAGGCAGCCGGGGCCGACTATATCCACCTTGACGTTATGGACGGGCATTTTGTTCCCAACATTACGATCGGCCCCATGGTTGTGGCGGCCGCTCGAAGGGTGACCGGCCTGCCGCTTGACGTGCATCTGATGATTGCCGATGCAGACCGCTACATCGACGCCTTTGCCGACGCGGGCAGTGCGCTTATTTCCGTGCACCCCGAAGCCTGCCCGCATTTGCAGCGCACCCTGCAGGCCATCCGCGGCCGCGGGGCCAAGGCCGCGGCCGCGCTCAATCCCGCCACGCCCCTGTGCGTGCTGGATCATGTGCTGGATGATCTTGACATGATCCTGATCATGACAGTCAACCCGGGATTCGGCGGGCAGAAATTCATCCCGGCCATGCTGGACAAGCTGCGCCTCCTCAAGGCCATGCTGACTGCGGCCGGAAAGAATATTCCGGTCGAGGTTGACGGCGGCATCGTGGTGGACAATATCCGCCAGGTGAGCGACGCCGGCGCGGACGTGTTCGTTTCGGGCTCGGGCATCCTGGGCACACCCGACTACGCCGCAACCATTGCCGAAATGCGCATGCGGCTGGCCGCCTGAAGCACCTGCAACTCCTTCCCGGCCACCCGATTTCCCCTGCTACAACGACCGGGGCAGCGTAAAGCTGACGCACGTTCCCTTTCCCGGCGTACTTTCGACCTGCACCTGCCCGCCGTGCACCTCGACAAATTTCTTCACGATCGCCAGGCCCAACCCTGAGCCGCCGGTTGTGCGGGAGCGCGACTTGTCAACCCGGAAAAAACGCTCAAAAATAAAAGGCAGTTTGTCTTCAGGAATACCGGGGCCGTTGTCGCGCAGCCAGACTTCAGCCACGCCGTTCCTGACATTGATGCCGATCTCGAGTGTTCCGCCCTCGGGCGTGTAGCGCAGGGCATTGGCAACCAGATTGGACACGACCTGGCCGATGCGCTTTGGATCGAGCATGACATAGCCGGGGTCCTGCGGAATTGTTTGAAGAAGCCTGATGCGCTTTTCCTCAATCTGGGGCAGAAACAGTGCCACGGACTGCAGCACGACATCCTGCAGGGGATGCGGTGCGGGGGCAACATCAAACTCATCCAGTTCTGCTTTGGCAAGGATGGTCAGATCGCCGATCAGCTGATTGAGATTTTCGATTTCAGTACAGATCGCGCGCAGGTGCTGCTCCTGATCGGCCGGGCCCATCGGGCGTTCAAGCAGTATCTCGGCATCGGTCAGCATGCGCGCCAGCGGCGAGCGCAGTTCGTGGGAGATATCGGCAAACAGCTCCCTGCGCGCGGCATAGTCGTTCGCTATGCGCTGCGACATGCTCGACATGGCCTGGGCCAGCTCGCCGACTTCATCATGAGATGCAACGGTTATCGTACGCCCGAAATTGCCCTGTCCCATTTCCCGGGCCGCCCGGGTGAGATGGCGCAGGGGCCGGGTCAGATAGCGCGACAGCAGCAGGACGCAGATCAAAAGCGACAGAAGCACCACGCCTTCAATCATCCAGGGAGGCAGAATACGCAGGAACCGCTTGGTAACCGGATAATCGCAGCGCACGATACAATGCCGGCCGCCGTCACGCCGGGCAGGCACAAAAACCACAGGGGAAAGCACCCTTCGGGGATAGGTGACTTCAAGAAACCAGCCCTGCTGCGCAACAGTATCAATCACCTCAGCCGGAATGCAGTCAGGCACGGTAATTCCGTAATCAAGGCTGCGTGCAATTACGCAGCCGTCTGCTCCGTAGAGCGTGATGCTGGCGCTGTCGTCTGCATGCAGGCGTTCAAGAACAGCGACGGGGCTGTCGCCCGCAGCGAGGCCCTCCTCGATCAGACGCGCGATACGCTGTGTTTCATGCAAAAGGGCGGTCTTGATGTGCGGACGAAGCGGTGTGTGGGGAGTTAATCCCAGGTACAAAACCGTTATAATAACAAGGCTGCAGGCCATGCTGGCAAGAATCGACAGACACAGCTTCCAGAAAAGTCCAATCCTGAAACCGGCCATGGATCAGCGACCCTGAAACTTATAACCGGCCCCCCAGACCGTGACAATATAGCGCGGGGTTTTGGGATTGTCCTCGATTTTTTTACGCAGATGACTGATATGGGCGTCGATTGAGCGGTCAAAGGCTTCCAGCTCGCGGCTGCGCAGGTCTTCGAGCAGCTTCTCGCGGCTAAACACGACGCCAGGGTTGGATGCGAGCAGCCACAACAGATTAAATTCGGTGCCGGTCAGGGTTATTTTCTGCTGAACCTGCGGATCGTGCACGTCCTGTTTAGAGACTTCGCGCCTGACTGAATCAAGCGTCAGAATACCGTGGGTAATAACATCTTTATGCGCCTGCGACATGCTCTCGGTCCGGTCGTGGCGCAGACGCGCCTTGATGCGGGCGACAAGCTCGCGCAGGCTGAACGGCTTGGTGATGTAGTCGTCGGCGCCGACTTCAAGACCGGCGACGACATCGGTCTCATCTGCCCGCGCCGTGAGCATGATCACGGGAAGCGTGCTTGTCTTACGTATTTCTCGACACACCTCAACACCGTCAAGGCCCGGCATCATCAGGTCGAGCACGATGAGGTCAGGGGCAAACGTTGCAACTTTTTCCAGGCCTTCGATACCGTTCAGGGCGCTGTCGATCGCAAAGCCGAAATCATGCATATACTTGGCCACGTTTTCAACCAGGCGGGCATCATCATCAATGATCAATATCTTTGGCATCCCAGCTCCCCCGTATGTCCCGTTCACAAAATTCACCGGCACGTCACGTCACGTCACAAAACACACAAATACAACCCCGTATCAAATATATCAATATTTTGCCGCACGTGTCTGGATTTGTAAAAAAACAATATTATTTCCGCAAAAAAACATCAAGTATAATTTCAATTTTTTTTATTGGCTGTTTTTGCGTTTTTTGTGTACAGTTGTACAGCACGGCAGGCCTGCTGATACGGTTGCACATGCCGATATCCGGTAGCCCACCGTTCACGCTCCACGGCGCTGCCATGATAACCGCACGGGGAAGTATCCATGAACAGCTCAGACATAATCCGTAAAAAAATTGACAATGCCGACGGGACGATAACGCTGGTTTTTTACACCGGCGAGAAGGAAGTCGCCCGCACGGTTGTCGACAAAAACTATGATGTTATCCAGCGTGAGGGAACTATCCCCGACGGCATAGTCCGCCAGTATTACGACAGCGGCAAGCTGCTTGCCGAAGCGGTGTATGCAAAAAATATGCGCCACGGTCTGACCACCCTGTTCCGTGAGAACGGATCCCTGTGGCTTGAAATACAGTTTCATAACGACCGGGCGCAGGGCACCACGCGCGAGTACTATCCGGGCGGTGTCCTGTTCAAGGAGACCGGATTTCACAACGGCACGCTTGAGGGCATCAGCCGCGAGTATTACGAAAACGGCTCCCTGAAGCTCGAATGGGAGGCCAGCAGCGGCAAACCAGAGGGAATGAGCCGGGAATACTATGAGAACGGGCAGCTCAAAAGCGAGCTGGAAAACGTCAACGGCAGGCCCGAGGGTATTGTGCGAGAATTTTATGACAACGGACAGCTCAAATCGCGCGGCAACTATATCAACGGCAAGCGCGAGGGGCTGCTGCGCGAATACTATGAAAACGGCGTCATGAAAGGCGAGTGGAACTACGCCAATGACATGCGCGAGGGCATCGCGCGTGAATATTTTGAAAGCGGCGAAATCAAATATCTTGACACCTTCAAGCGCGATCAGCGCATTAACCGCAAAGCCTACCTTGAGCGCGAAGACGCAACGGCCGCAGCGCAGGAGCAGGACGAGATCAAGCAGATCAAGGACCTGCTGGTAACGCACGGCGACAGTTACCTGCATTACCAGAACCAGATACTGGAGCGCATCCGCCTGGTGGAAAAACGCCTGGGCAGCCTTGAGGAAACCCTGAAAACAATCGCGGAACGTCTGCCTTCCTGACCAGCGTCCGCGGCCATGCGCACATTTCCCCGGCACCTCACGCTGTACACAGCCGCAGCTGTTCTGGCGTGCATGCTGTGCACAGCGGGCTGCCGTCAGAGGCCGCACGACCGCAGCGCAGATGTCAGCCCGGCCGCAGACATCATCCTTCTGACAAGCAACGACCTGCACGGCCGGCTTGAACCGTTCACGGTACAGACGGACAGGGGCACGCAATCAGCCGGCGGATTCGCCGGTCTGGCCGCACGCATGGATTCAATTGCGCAGCAGACAGACGGCGTCGTCCTGCGCTTCAACAGCGGCGACACGCTGAGCGGACCGTATTTCATCCATTTCGGCGGCGAGGCCCTGTTCGGCGGCCTTGGCCTGATGGGCATTGAGGCTGCGGTTCCGGGCAATCATGAATTTGACCGCGGGCCGCAGGAACTGGCGAGAGCCCTTGCGCACTGCCCGTTTCCGATGGTGGCAACAAACATGGACATACCGGCGGGGCATGCGCTTGCAGGCATGATAGAGCCGATGATCGTGCTTGAACGCGGAGGCAGGCGCCTGCTAATAGCGGGATTCATAACACCGGAAATCGCGGATATCTCAAGTCCGGGACCTGACATCAGGGTGCTGGACCCCGCATCCCCGCACATGCGGCAACGAATCACAGCGTCAATTAAACAGCACGCACCCGACCTGGTTATCGCGCTGACGCACCTGGGCCTTGAACAAGACCACCGCCTTGCCCGGCAGATACCCGAACTCGATGTCATCTGCGGAGGGCACTCACATGATCTGCTGCCGGCGGGCAGGGAACTCAGAGTCAGGCACGCGGACGGACGGCAAACCGTCATTGTGCAGGCCGGCTATGGCGGGGCTGCGCTGGGCGTGCTGCGCATACGCACTGCCGCAGGATCATTGCCGGAGTATGCCTGGCTGCCGCAGGCAATAGACGCCGCATCAGGACAGAGCCCGCACATGCAGAAGTTTATCGCCCGCTACCGCGCGCAGCTGCCGCCGAATCAAACGCTCACCTTCACAGACGCGGAGATTGACTGCCGGGCAGCAACTGTGCGCAGCCGCGAAGCCCCGATCGGCAATTTCATCGCCGACAGTTTGCGCGAACATTGCGGCACCGATGCTGCGCTCTATAACGGCGGAGGCATCCGAGGCGACGGTATCCTGCCGGCGGGTCCGCTGACCAGGCTGGATATTGAAACCATGCTGCCCTTTGACAACAACTCCGTCATTATCAGCATGAACGGCGCCACGCTCAAAGAAGCGCTCGAGCGCAGTGTCGCCCGCCTGCCGCAGCTATGGGGAGGTTTTCTGCAGGTAAGCGGCCTGAGGGTGCATGTTGATCCGCACGCCGGGCCGGGGCAGCGCGTCACGGGGATTGCGGTGCTGGAATCCGGCGGCGGCTATCGTCCGCTCGACCCGCAACGGCGCTACCGCGTTGCAACCAATTCATTCCTTGCGCGCGGCGGCAACGGCTACGCTGAATTCAGCACAGCCCGCATCGAGCATTCGAGCGGCGCTGCCGTGCGAGATATCATCATCCAGCGGCTTGCTGCGCAGCCCCGGCTCGTGCTCGCACCCGACGGGCGCATCATCGTGAGAACCGCCCCGCAAAAAAACTGAACCCCCGACAGCGGGTCATCCTCAGGCGACCTCGGCCAGCTGCAGCAGGCAGCGTTCCGTGTCCTGCCAGCCCAGGCAGGGATCGGTAATGGATTTGCCGAAGACATTCTCGTTCAGACTTTGCGTGCCCTCGACAAGGTAGCTTTCAATCATCAGGCCGCGAACATAATCCTTCAGCAGGCTGTCACCGGCGCGGCTCTGCATGACCTCCATGGCGATGCGCGGCTGCTGGAGAAAATGCTTGTTGGAATTGGCGTGATTCGTATCAACGATAATGACCGGGTTGGCAAGCCCGCGCTTCTGATACTCGACAGCGGTGCGCATCAGGTCCTCAAAGTGATAATTGGGGATGCAGTTGCCGTACGGATCAACCGCGCCGCGCAGAATCGCATGCGCCCAGGGGTTGCCGGTGGTTCTGACCTCCCAGCGGTTATGCACGAACACATGCGAGTGCTGCGCCGCGTAAATGGCATTGAACATGACCGGCAGATCGCCGCTGGTCGGATTTTTCATGCCCACGGGCACATCAAGAGCGCTGGCGGTCAGGCGGTGCTGTTGATTCTCGACCGAGCGGGCTCCGACGGCGTTGTAGCTGAGCAGGTCTTCAAGATACGGGGAATTGCCGGGATAGAGCATCTCATCGGCGGCGGAGAGGCCGGTTTCACGCAGGGCTCGGATATGCATGGAGCGGATGGCCGTGATGCCTGCGGCAATATTGGGCTCCTTGTGCGGGTCCGGCTGATGCATCATGCCCTTGTAGCCGGTGCCGGTCGTGCGCGGCTTGTTGGTATAAATGCGGGGAATCAGCACAAGGCGGTCGCGCACCTGCTCCTGCAGGCGCGCCAGGCGCGTGATATACTCGCACACGGCATCCTCGTTATCCGCCGAGCAGGGGCCTATGATGATCAGGAAACGGTCATCACGGCGCTCGAAAATATCCCTGATAATCCGGTCGCGCTCCTTCTTGATCGCGGACAGATCATCGTCCAGAGGGATGGCGGCGCGGATTTCCTCAGGCAGCGGAATTTCATGTAACGGTTCGTAACTCATGATCAGTCTCCTCAACGGGCTCTCCCGGGCCCGCATATGCGTAGCTGTGGTGCGTGAATACGCGCTGCGCCCCGGGCGGCAAAAAAATGTATTATATTCCGCATGACTGTGTAAGTCAACAGAACTGGCGCGGTCACCAGCCGAACAATTTCCTCCGGCGGGCTTTCCATGCCGGTCCAGCAGTGTGTTCTGGACGGGCATGAAACATGCAAATTATAAAACTTGCTTTACAGGGTGAGTTTTACTACAAAGGTAGCGCACAGCCGCCGCAATTCAGGAGTTATGCATGTCAACGCTGATTATCGCCGCAACCGAATTCGAACTGGCCCTGCTGGTGGAGAGCCTGCAGTGCCGACAGCAGGCCCATGTGCTTGATTTTACGGTATACAGAGCGGGCGGCGACGGCCCAATACTGATACGCAGCGGCGCAGGGATAGCCAATGCCGCTGCGGCCGCTGCGCTGGGCATAGCGCTCTATACACCTGAGCGTATTTTCAACGTGGGTGTCTGCGGCGTCTATAATGCGGGCATGGATGCACTCGGCCGGACCGTAACCGGCACCCGGGCTGTGTTTGCCGATGCGGGCGTTGACACCGGGGCTGAGTTCCTGACCATGCAGGCCATAGACCTGCCGCTGGCAAAACCCGCTTCCGGCGAGCGCGTGTTCAATACCATCGACCTGCAGGAAGCCCGCGGCAGCCGCAAACTCAAACGCGCGGTATTCCTGACCGTGTCAGCGTGCTCAGGCAGCCTGCAGCGCGCTGAGCGCGTGAGCGGGCGTTTCAAGTTCGACCGCCAGGAGCTCCTGTGCGAGGACATGGAATCAGCCGCCGTGGCCCTGATGGCCTGTAAGGCAGGTATTGCCTGCAGCGTTGTGCGCGCCGTCTCGAATGTATGCGGCGACCGCGACTACGCAAACTGGCAGCTCTCCGAAGCCGCCCGTAACGCACAAAAAGAACTTCTCAAATGCCTGTGACCGGGCCCGCCATGAATCCTGTGCTGACACTGGGCATATCGCCCTGCCCCAACGACACCTTTATTTTTGAAGCCTGGATCAACGGCCGCCTGGGACCGGATGCGCCCGCGGTTGCGACCCGTCTTGAAGACATCGACACTCTCAATCGCATGGCCCTGCAGGGCGTCCTTGATGTGGCCAAGGTATCTTTTTATGCCTACGGAAAGCTGCACGGCCGCTACCAATTGCTGCAGGCCGGAGGCGCACTGGGCCGGGGCTGCGGACCCCTGCTGGTCAGCCGCAGCCGTAACCTGTCACGGCATGATCTGGCAGCAGGCCGCTTGCGTGTTGCGGTGCCCGGTGATTTGACCACGGGCCACCTGCTGCTGCGCCTATATGCGCCCGACCTGCAACCGGCTTATTCGCTCCCCTTTGACCGCATCATGCCGGCTGTCAGCCGGGGTGAGTTTGACGCCGGCGTTATTATTCACGAAGGCCGGTTCACCTACCAGGCCTGCGGCCTGCACGTGCTGGCTGACCTGGGCGCATGGTGGGAAAGCGAAACCGGACACCCCGTACCGCTCGGCGCTATTGTGGCCCGCCGCAGCCTTGCACCGGACTTGATCGAACGCGTTGAGCACACCATCCGAGCAAGCCTGCTGCACGCGCGCACCCGCCCCGACGACGCACGCGGGTATATCCGGTCACACGCTCAGGAGCTGGACGAACAGGTTATCGCGCGCCATATTGAGCTGTATGTGAATTCTTTTACCGAAGACTACGGTGATGAGGGCCGCGCGGCGATTGAGTGCCTGATGGAGCGCGCCCGCACGGCGGGTTTGTTTCAGCAGTAGTGCCCATGCGCACCAACCTACCCCGCCTTTTTCACAAAAAACGCCCGGTAGCTGATCACGGCCACGGCCATATAGGCCAGTGTCTTCACGATCATCATAATGCCGATCCAGGGCACTGCCGGATAATTCGCAACGAATATCCACATGCTTATGTAAGAGACGAAAATCATATAGGCGATATATTTGAAAGCCCTGTCGCTCTGCCTGGCTGAGTCGATCAGGATAAGCGTTGCCACCGCAAGACCGGACACGGTTATAAATATATTCCTGTACATCGACCAGTCCAGCGGCGGCTCATGGTTGCCCCACTGATTCTGCGGGAATGTCATAAAAATGAAACGCGCAATCGTAACCGCGATGACCCCCCAGTACACCGGTCCGATGCCGCGTCCATACCTGCGGCGCCAGGCCTCCAGCACATAGAGATAAAAGATGGTCATCGTGATTCCGGTCGCCAGATTGCCGATACCGGCCAGATGCACATCGCCGCCCAGGAAAAACGGACTGTACTCAAGGCTGCCCATATTGAAGGCAATGACGCGCGTCAGCAGCAGGACCGAGTCACCCGCTATCAGAAACAGAAACGCTGTCCTGAACAGGGATGCGATGCTGCGCTCGCGGTCGGGCAGCCCGTTCATCTTGATCGACTCCACAATGACGATCGACCATATCACGGTCAGGTACACAAACGTGAACCCGATCTCCAGCCATTTCATGTCCTCGCCCATGGTGCATCCCTCCGGTATCAGCGTGTTTTCATCTGTTCAAGCTCACGCACGATTTGAGCGCGCATCTTTTCCGGCGTAGTCGCCTGCACCGCCGCTATGACCGCCTCCTCGGGTACCTCACCGCCGGCGCCGGCGCGCTCAATAACCGCATCCAGCAGATTTCTCCTGACCATACGACGCACAAAAAACGGCGCCGCATCAACCGTAGCGTCAAACATGGCCTGGCTGTTGTCCTGCCAGACGAGTTTCTCCTCCGGGACACGGTTGCCGGACGCCGGCCGTTCGGCTTGCGGGGCAGTTTTCCCCGCTTTTGTGGGTTCGCCTTTTCTGATGGCAGCAAGCTCGAGTCGCGCATTCTGGAAAATGTAATCCGGCGTTTCCTTCAGATAGTTGTTGGCAAGGCTCACACCCTCGCTTTTCACTTGGCCGACGCCGGGCGCAAGCCATATAAATCCGATACGGATTTTTTCGCGCTGCATCTCGTACGAGCGGTTTATCGAACTGACGCAGAGCTTTATACAGTCCCGGTAGGTTCCGGCCGGCACACTGACGTCTTCAACGCCGACGATGACCGACGCCATCTCGTTTTCCGGATAAAAATCAAACATGGGCTGCAGCGAAGGCCACTGTACCGTGCGCAGGTACGTCAGTGAATGGTTCAGGCGGCCGGGTGCTGAGCGTGCCGGCAGCAGCACCGGCGGTCCGTCCGGGGGCAGGCTGGCAAAACCGAAGCCCATCGAAGCACGGTACTTGAGCGGAAGCGTCAACCCGCTGTCATCCCACCTCAAATAATACACATCGCCGTCAGGGTCGGTATAGGGAACCGTCAGGCGGCCAAGCCGTTCCAGGCGCCCGCCGAATGCTGCCGTAACTGTAGTGCCGGCCTGATCGCGGTAATCGTATGCCCTGCCCGGAACAAGCGGGAAATATCGTTTCAGGGAAAACTCCCTCGCCGGCCCGCCCCGTTCAGTGCTGTAGGTCTGCATGTTATACGTATTCACCACACCCGGACTCTCAAAGCGCATCCTGACCGGACCGACGGTCGGGGCCAGCCAGAAGGTTTCGACGCTCTCAGCGCCCTGCGACCTGACTTTCCTCACCAGCACGGCGCAATTGCGTATTTCCCGCCCCTCGATGAACATATCCTCAAGCGCCTGCAGTTCAACCGTTACACTGTAGTCGTATTCAGCGGTCTGCCGTGGATTCTCACCGGCGGTATACGTCCTCATGCGGGTGGAACTCTGGACGGGTTTGTCGAAATCAATATCAAACGGCATGAACATGACCGGCGTTTCAGGTATGCTGAAGCCGTCGATGCGGTATTCACCGCACATGTACAGACCGTCCCACTCCTGCCTGAGCGCAAGGAAGCCATTCCCCTGGCGCGCAAACACGATAAGCTCTCCGGCGTCGGAACGCGCGAACCCTCCAAGTACCGCCCAGGTCATCTGCTGCTGTGTTGCGTTATCACTGAAATTCCAGTACATGCCGTTATGAACCGGAAACTGACCGCGCAGCACCAGCGCATCAGCCCCGGTGACACACCACATGACAGCTGCACACATGGCTGCACACCACACGGCCGCACGTCGATAGTCTTTCATTGAAACCTCTTTTACTTATGATCCGCCGCGTCCATGGCGCAGGTCCAGAACCGGCACAGGGAAATCTGTATAGCAAACCTGCAGCTGCGATGCTTTTCAGCACTGTAACATTTTGTAACAGATTGTAACAGCAGCCACAATAAAAATCCCCTCTTGTTGCAGCACCATTTTTCATGGTACAAACAACCCCGGCGGCACCGGTTCAGGGCCGGCATAGTCTCAACACGATCACCATGACTCCGGGGCATATGAACATGCATACTTTAAACATTGACCGCCTGCTGCTGAGCGCCGGCCGCAGAATCGCCGCGGACAGCTGCTCACTTATATTTTTAAACAGGCTGCATCTGCTTGAACCCTACGCCCGCGTGCACAGGATAGTCCTGACGCAGGCCCTCTACGATGAAATCACCCGTGCGCCCGGCGCCGCAGCACATGCGGAGGACCGGTCGCTGTATGCACAGCTGTTTGCCGGAAGCGTGCTGACAGTCCCGGCCCGGGGGAATTCCGTCCCGCAGGGACGCGCCGCTCTGTCCTCAGCCGACCGGACGCTTATCCAGGCCTTTTATACGCTCAAACCTGACGGCATACTGACCGATGACAAAAAGGTATGCCTTTACTGCCGCAGGCGGGGCATCCCCTTCATGAATACGCCAATGGCACTATTTGCGCTGCTGCACAACGGAGCCATTTCGCGCACATGCTATACAGCCGCACTGCACAAACTCTACGCCATGGGCCGTTACGGAACATTTGTCCGCCGTCATATGGAAGAGGTATACCTCGGCTATTGCACGCATACCCCGGTGCCTGCCGAAAGCCGCCCGTAATAAAAAAATATGCTATACTTAAGGTGCTGAAATACAGGAGTATGCAATGCAAAAAAACCTGAATGTGCTGCTTGTCGAAGACAATGAAAACGATGCGCTGCTGATAGTCCGCGAACTGCGCACTCAGGGGTATGAACCGATCCATGAACGCGTTGACACGGCTGAAGCGATGCGGGCCGCGCTTGAGCGCGGCAGCTGGGATATCATCCTCTCCGACCACAGCATGCCGGCCTTCAGTTCCGGCGGCGCTTTAAAAATACGCCAGCAGATGGCCCCCCACCTGCCGATGCTGCTCGTATCGGGCACCATCGGCGAGGAGGCAACTGTTGATGCTGTCAAGGCCGGCATTGCCGATTTTGTCAACAAGGACAACCTCAGCCGGCTGGTGCCGGCCATCGAGCGTGTGCTGCGCGAAGCCGAAAACCGCAGCAGGCGCGAACAGGCCGAGCTGTCGCTCATGCGGCTTGACGCGGCGATCAACACAATCGATGAAACCATTATCATAACCGACACACAGGGCCTTATCCAGTATGTCAACCCGGCCTTTGAACGCACGACCGGCTACAGCCGTGATGAAGCCCTGGGCGCCGCAATTCAGATGCTTGAAAGCGGCAAACATGACCGGGGTTTTTACCGGCACATGCAGCAATCCGTTGCGCGCGGCGAGGTTTGGAAGGGAGTCGTGGTTAATAAAAAGAAGGACGGCTCGCTCTATGATGCCGAGGCCACCCTGTCGTGCACGCGGCTGGCCGACGGAACAGTCGCGAACTTCATTACCGTGCAGCGCGACGTTACCATGGAACTCAAACTTGAACAGCAGTACCGGCAGGCCCAGAAGATGGAGGCAATCGGCGCGCTTGCAGGCGGCATCGCCCACGATTTCAACAACATCCTCGCCGCGATTCTGGGCTATACGCAGATCGCCATGGATACGTTGAGCGACCGCCCCGCAACCCGCAGGCATCTCCAGTCCATTCTCAAGGCCACGGACCGTGCTATCAGCCTGGTGAAACAGATTCTCACCTTCAGCCGTAAAACCGAACATGAAAAGCGCCCGGTCATGCCCGGCATTGTCATTAAGGAGGCCCTTAAACTGCTAAGGGCATCGCTGCCCTCGACAATCGAAATACGGCAGAGCATCCGCAGCGACTCCGTTATCATTGCCGACCCGACTCAGATTCATCAGGTTATGATGAACCTGTGCACCAACGCCGGATATGCCATGCAGGACAGGGGCGGCGTGCTGGATGTCAGCCTTGTCGATGTTGTGCTTGATGCCGAATCAGCGCAGCAGTACTCCGGGCTCAGGGCCGGCAGGCATATCCGGCTGCGTGTCGCCGACACCGGCAGTGGCATATCGCCTGATATTATCGAACGGATATTTGATCCTTTTTTCACTACGAAGCCGCATGGCGAGGGAACAGGCCTGGGGCTCTCAGTTGTACACGGCATTATACAATCCTGCGACGGTGCCATAAGCATACACAGCGAGCCCGGCCGGGGTACGGCATTTGAAATATACCTTCCAGCCATCAAGTCGGAAGCACTGCCGGAGACACAGACCCCGGGCCCGCTTCCCCGCGGCACGGAACGCATCCTGTTTGTGGATGATGAACCCATGCTGATTGATATCGGCAAAAAACTGCTTGAATCGCTTGGATACAGCGTTACCGGGTGCACCGACAGCTTCGAGGCATACGAAGCGTTCAAAAAAGACCCGGAAGCCTTTGACGCCGTCATCACAGACTACACCATGCCGAAAATGACCGGCCTGGAGCTTGCGCAGGCGATTATCACCCGGCGCCCAGAGCTGCCGGTGATCCTGTGCACCGGATGCACGGAGGACATGACCCAGCAGGCGCATGCTGCCGGCATCAATGCTTTCATCCTGAAACCGTTAAAAGCACAGGATCTTGCCGAAACGCTTCGCCGGGTGTTTGACAAACAGCACCGATAGACTGCTGTGCAGTTCCGCCCATGACAGGGCATACACCCCGATCACAGCACACATACAATCTTGACTTCACAGACGCGTTGCGGCGCCATATTATATATTGACACGCATGCATGCAGCGCATATACTTTTTCCGCGAATATATGAGCGGAACCCTGAATGATGAAGCTTTTCAGCCGCAGCCCCCGGAGAAACGGAGACCACAGCATGCAGAAAGCAATAATGCGCGGTTGTGTAATCGCAGTCCTACTGCTCTGGTGTGCGCCCGCATGGTGCGGCAGTGATGAAGCACCTGATCGCAGCGTCAGGCCTTTTGAGCGCTTCGGCAGGGGCCTTACAAATATCATCACTTCACCGCTTGAGCTACCTGCGCAGATGTACAACCGGGCAGCCTACCAGCAGGAGCACGACAGCAATCCATTTGCGGTTTTGGGGGGATTTTTTGAAGGAATCCCGATGGGGGTAGTGTATTTCGGCTGGCGTCTGGGGGCAGGATGCTTTGACGTTATCACGTTTCCCTTCCAGCGCTTTGATGAATCCATCATCGATCCGGAATACGTCACATTCTCCTACACATCGCTTATAAAAGACTGAGCCGGAAGCGGAGCCGCTTTACGTCGGGGCAGGATATCCCTGCCTGAAGCGGGCTGTGGCGGGCACGCGCAAGGCGGATTTTCACACGGCAGGCTGTTTCGGATAAATACTGCGGAGCTGAGAGCGCATTTTTTCAATGCTGTTCACGATCTGCCGGTCGCGCTCAAGTATCGCGGCTTTCAGGCTGTGGGATCCGAATTTCAAATACTTTCTGTTCGACCAGATTTCCTTGCGTGCCCGGATCATTTCCTGCAGATTGCCGGCATCTACAATATGCCCGCACTCACGGGCAGCCTCGGCAACTTTCGTCACAATCATGTCCAGACGGTCAAGATCTTTTAAAATTGTTTTAGGCGTCTTATGCGCAATATTGATTCCCCAGTCTATTTCCGCCTGTCCGAAAAAACGCAGCGCCTGAGAAAACTGACGGTTATCGAAACACCCCATCCCGAGCTTAAAAGCCCTTTGTTGGCGAGCCCGGTAGACTATCCAAAAAATTATGGCACCAATCGCACCCAGCGCGCACACAACAGCAATAACAAGAATAAGGATGTCAGTGCCTGTCATATACCTTCCTCCCCGTGCTTTTCACCACTGCGTTTCCATGTCTGCAGCAATGCAGCTGGTCCGCAACGACTGCCATAAACACGCCCGGCTGCTGCAGTTGATGGCCGCAGTATAGTCAGGAACGGGTTACTTAGTCAATAGAATCTTTTGCTGCGGGACTTTCCAAAAACAATGCAAACAGGCCCTCTGGACGTACGTGCCCCTGCCTGTGCGCAGCGCAAAAAACTCAGCCGAACAGACGGCGCAGCATATACCAGATGCGCCCGCCGATGCGGTTGGCAAAATGCCTGCGTGGCAGGAAGGCAAAAACAGCATGCCGCCTGACACCCATGGCATGCAGCTCCTGCCGTATGTCACGATTGCGGGGATCAACTTTCAGGCCTGAGCGAAAGGCGGCATAGGCATTGCGGCGGCTGCCCCGCAACAGATGCACTTTCCCGAGATTACAGTAAAAAACCGCATCATAGCAGCCGATTTTCAAGGCCCCCTCGCACAGCGCGAGCGCTTCGCGCGAATTCCGGTTGACCATTGTCATGCACAAGCCAAGGTAGGACATACAGAGCGGATCACGAGGTTTCACCTCGAGGGCGCGCTTCAGAACGTGAGTCGCCATATTCGGTTCCCGGCGCTGCAGATATACAAGGGCTTCTTTCAACAGCTTTGCATATTCCGGCGACTCGCCTGACTGAAGGGGCGCAGGGTGCATATTCAATCCTCCTGCCGCACACAAATCATTCTTGAACATTCCCGCCCCGGACACAGTGCCGGGCCAGCATGAAAAACCCGACGGCCGGGGCGTTTCAAAATCGTTGCGCACACCAATCCTGATTGCGTCGTACAAAGTCAGCAAAAAAGTCATTGCGGGCGGAGCGAAGGAATCTCCGGCTTTTTCACTGCCTGACAAGACAGGATTGCCACGTCGCGCCGCTCCTCACAATGGGCAACGGCTGTAACAGTATACGGCGCTGTCAATGATGCACTATATAATAGAAGTTACCGCCGCGTGTCAAGGTGAGCGCACACAGCTAAGCGCACGGGTGAAACGGAATCCACTGTTCCCGGGGATGATAGCCCCGTGATAATCAGCAAAGTGGCATATACAGTCGGCATCAGCACTGGCTGCGATTGGTAGAGTGCAACCGGCACGATTACATGCCGGGAATCAACACAGCACCGGCAGTCCCTGTCTTCACGCAATACTTCTTGACACACACTAAGGCCTTACCTATACTGCGGTTTAAAAAAACAGTTCCAGCGAAAACACCTGCACCTGTCACTGTCAACTTCGCACGCTGAGGGCGCCGAGTACGCATGAAGACATTGATGCTCAACTATCCGGTCACAACGCTGGACGGCACTGAGTTATATGCGGCCGGGGCAGAGCTGTCTGAAAAAACCATTCAGGAAGCCCGCAAGCAGCACCCGCAGCCTGCGGGAGAATATGCGTACCTTTTAAAGCACGGCTCCGTGTTCAATGATATGCTGGACATGATGAGCCAGCCTCCCTACAGCGCCATCTACGCCAATCCTGCCGATCGTGATGCAGTTCTGGCCCTGATGAAAAACCGCAGGGTTCAACCCATCGTGCTTGAATCGCTGGACTATTTCCGGAGGAAAGACATCTACACCTATCGTCACGCGCTTATGGTATTTGCGCTGTCAATTCTGCTCGCCCGCCATCTTGCCGTACCCGGCCTTGACCTCGAACAGGAGATCATGGCAGCCGGCCCCAGCCACGATCTGGGGAAAACAAGTATACCCTTGTCAATTCTTTCCAAAAGCACGGCCCTTACCGCAGAGGAGCGCAGGCATCTTGAACATCATACGACGGCCGGCTTCGCGCTGCTGGCCTGGGCCGACGGCGACATGAATGCCCCTGCAGCACGCATATCCCGTGACCACCATGAGCGTCCGGACGGAACGGGATATCCCGCAGGGAAAAAACTCAGTGATCTGCTCGTGGAAATCATCGCCGCCTGCGATATATACGACGCGCTTGTCTCGCTCCGGCCCTACCGCTCCGCATCATTTGAAAATCGCACCGCCCTTGAAGAACTCACTGAGCTGGCGAACAATAATTACCTGAGCCGGGAGATCATTCAATCACTGGTGGCCCTCAACCGGCGCGGCCGACCCAGCGCGCAGACCTGTGTTGTATCAATGGAGCGCAGGGGGACCCCGCCTGCAGACAACCTCTACGGCGTCACGATTCCCGAGCCTGTTGCACCGGCTCCCCATAAATCCTGACAAGCATCGACACCCCGCGCGCCCGAAACATCTACCGTATCACCTCATTAAAAATCCGATTTGCCCTGTCCATGCCGATAAACCTGCCGAGCATTTTGCGCGAGCCGTCCTTTTCGCTCAGCTGATCGCAGTACTGCAGGCTTGCCGCGGCGACCTGCTGCGCATAGCCGGGCTCATCAACCGGAACAGCCCCATCGAGCAGGTCAAGGTAGCAGCCCAGACAGTCAAGGGCGCAGGCATGAGCCTTTGCAAGCAGGCTGTTATCTGCCATGGCGTATATGCTGCAGTCGGTCAGAAAGGGCTGCATCCACTCCTTGGGTTTTGCAGGAGGTCCGATCGCATAGCGGCTCACCACGGGGCGCAGCCGCTCGACATAGCGCTGGAGGTACGGCCTGTCCGTAAACAGAGGAATAAAGTTCATGTAGATGAACGACTTTTTCTTCATGCAGGAAAAGTCAATCGCCAGCAGCGGTATGTCATAACAGCTCGCCGGGTATATCTCCAATGCCAGAATTTCAAGGCGAGGAAACTTGACGCTTGAGCGCATAACATTGACTTTGCGCACCTTGGAAGCGCGCCAGTTGTCAAGCTGCAGCGTCATAAACCCGAGCGGAAGCCGGATAGAACGCAAATCCTCCGGTACGAATGTCGGTTCAAGGGGATAGCGCTGCTGAATCATGGCAAGCATTGTGTCTTTAAGCTGATCCATTCGTTCCTCCTTCAACGCACAGCGGATGTGCCATGCTGCACCGGCAGCACTCAGCGCATGCCGGTCATGGTAACCAGATTAACGCCAAGCTGGAAAGCCTCCTTCAGGTCATCGGCTTTGGCGCGCACATCCTGCGGCCCCATGTTGCCGCGGCTGATAACGTCACCCACCCGCGTCATTCCCAGATCGATCAGGTTGCGCTCAAGCACGGCGTGCACCAGCGCGGATGAAAACACCGGGTCGCCCTGGCTGACAACGATAGCAGCCCTGCGCCCGCTGAGCCGCGAGGTGAAACCGCCGCCGGTGATACGGCCTTCGGCATTTATGTCAGGGATGAATTCCATGAGGGGCAGCAGGCGCGAGAAAAACGTCAGCAGCGGCGCGCTCACGGTGCGCATGTGATTGGGTGTGCCGAAAATAAAAGCCTCGCAGGCGGCCATACGCTCAAGGATGCCGGGCATGTCATCCGGCAGGGGGCATGCTTTGGCGCCCGGCGGCGGAAAGGTGCAGGTCAGGCACCCGGCGCAGTAGCCGATATTGTGTTCCGCGACAAACAGCGTGTCCAGCTCAATATCCGTACAGCTTGCAGCACCCTGCGCAACACGCTCAACCAGAAATTCGGTGTTGCCGCCCCTGCGGGGGCTGCCGATAACTGCCATGATTTTCATCCGCGCTACTCCTTCAATGTACCGATGGTGTATAATAGATACCATTGTAACCCGCAAACAATATCGCTCGCAACCTTTTTATCCGCATTTCCCTGAACGTTTTTTATGCTTGCTTCGTATGCCTGACGCGGTGTATGCTCCGGCAAAAAACACATGTATGGGCGTATTTCCAACAATCACCACGAGCCTGAGAAAGGACGGACAGAATGAAAAAACCATGTATTGTCTTGATCATGTTACTTACCATTTTGTGCACCCTTGCCCAGATGGGGCGTCCTGCCCGTGCAGAAGCAGGCGTCATCACAAGCATTGTTTGTTATATCCCCAACCGGGTGTTTGACCTGCTTGATATTGTTCGTTTTCGTTTACGAGTCGGACCCGGCATATCCGCCGGTGTGCGAGCCACAGAATTACTTTCAGGCTACGCTGGTGTACACAGCAGTCTTTACGTCGGGCTGCGCGGCCCCCGCGGTGAGAAAGAAATCCCCTGGCCGCTGGGGTTTGATAACCGTGCCGGCGCGCAGGTAAGTCTTGTCGACGCCAGCGAAGGTTCGCCATATTACGACCCCCTCGAGGTGGGCCTGGAAGCACAGCCCCTGATCGCAGGTGTGAATATCGGCATCGGTTTTTTTGAAATCCTTGATTTCATCACTGGATTTGTATTCATTGACCTGCAGGGCGACGACTTTGGCAGAAGCCAGGAAGACAAAACGCCTGACCCATCATAGCACTAACCGTCATGGAAACAACTGCCCCCGCCGGGAGTGTACACCGGGGGCGGTTGTTTATGCCCACGCTTTAGGCATATTGATATGCGCTCTTCCGACAGGTGTAGTCTGAACACCGCACATACCGATGGCATCCGCAGCTGTCCGGCTGCCCCTCACTGCACGGCGCCTAAAAAAATCTTGCATTCAAGACAGCAGCCCCTATAATAGAAAATCCTGTAAACACCTTGTTACCAAACTGATATGATCAGTTTCTGCAGTAATAACCGAACATCCAAGGAGGAACCATGCGTATTATTCTATTAGGCCCGCCCGGCGCCGGCAAAGGAACCGTCTCCGGCAAACTAAAACAGCACGACAATGCCGCCCATATCTCAACGGGCGATATCCTGCGCAACGCGGTCAAAGCCGGCACCGCTCTCGGCAAAGAAGCCAAGGCCTACATGGACCGCGGCGATCTGGTGCCCGATTCACTGATTATGGGCATGGTGGAAGAGCGCCTGAAAGAGCCCGATTGCCGGATCGGCTTTATTTTCGACGGCTTTCCGCGCACGATCCCTCAGGCCGAGATGCTTGACAAGCTGCTTGCCAAGCTGGACATAAAGCTTGACGCGGTTATCAATCTCGATATTCCCAAGCAGGTGGTGCTTGACCGCCTGACCACGCGCCGCACCTGCTCCAATGCGGCCTGTCAGGCGATTTACAACGTTAAGAGCATGCCGACGAAGGTTGAAGGCATCTGCGACAAATGCGGCCAGCCCGTAATTCAGCGCAGCGATGAGACCGAAGAGGCCATCCTGAACCGCCTCGAAACCTACAACCGACAGACCTCCCCGCTGATCGACTACTATGATCAGAAGGGCATGCTGCGCTCGATCGCCTCGCTCAGCTCCGAAGACGTGGTAAAGGAAGCGATCGCGGCACTCAGCTGATTACCATGTGCGTCCGCCATGGACACAATTAAACAGCTCGCAGAACAAGCATCCCGCCTGACCACCAACCCTGGCGTGTACCTGATGAAGGACCGCCAGGGTTCTGTTTTGTATGTGGGCAAGGCCAAGAACCTGCGCAACCGCGTGCGCACCTATTTCCAGTCCTCAATCGACAGCCCCAAAACCCGCATAATGGTTTCCCGGGTTATTGATTTTGAAACAATCGTCACGCCCACCGAGCAGGATGCTTTCATTCTCGAAAACACACTGATCAAACAGCACCGGCCGCGCTACAATGTGGTATTCCGCGACGACAAGGACTACCCCTGCCTGCGCCTGGCCATAAAAGAGCCCTACCCCAACCTGACCATTGCGCGCCGTCCGCGCAAAGACGGCGCACACTATTTCGGTCCGTTTGCCTCAGCGCTCGCGGTTCGCGAAACGCTCAAGGTGATTAACCGCCTGTTCCCGTTGCGCAAATGCAATCGCCGCCGTCTCGCGCAGGGCCGGCCCTGCGTCTACCACCAGCTGGGCCAGTGCACGGCGCCCTGCAGCGGAGGCGTTGACCCAGCCCTGTACGCTCAAACCGTGCGCCAGGTGGAGCTGTTTCTGCGCGGTCGCAGCGCAGAGGTGCTCTCCGATCTGAAGGCTCGAATGCAGGAGGCATCGGCTCAGATGCACTTTGAGCGCGCAGCGCAGCTGCGCGATAGTTTGCGCGCTGTGGAGCAAACGCTGGCCAAACAGGTCATGGTATGCCATGACAGGCTTGACCGCGACGTGTTTGCCTGCGCCCGCGAGGCCGACCGTATGGCCGTGACAATTCTGTTCGTGCGCGGAGGGCGCATCACCGGATCGCGCGACTGTATAGTGCGCAGCGGCGCAGCCGATGATCAGGATGCGCTCGCCTCGTTTGTATCGCAGTACTACCAGCAGCACCCCTTCATCCCTGATGAGGTAGTGCTGCCGTTCAAAACACACGATACCGCGCTGCTGGAACACTGGCTGCGGGGACTCACGGGTACTGCTGTGCGCGTGCTCTATCCACAGCGCGGCAGCAAAAAAGACCTGATCGCCATGGCCGCCCGAAATGCCGAAATCGCCCTGCAGAAGAACCGGGGCGAAAGCAGCGACGCGCTTGAAGAGCTGCGCGGACGGCTGCACCTGCAGCGGCATCCTCACCGCATTGCCTGCTGTGACATTTCAAACATCATGGGCACCGATGCGGTCGGCTCGATTGTCGTGTTTGAAGACGGCCTGCCTCAGAAAAAAGCCTATCGCACCTTTCGTATTAAAAACGTTCACCAGCCGGATGATTACGCCATGATGTATGAAGTGCTGCAGCGCTACCTCGGGCATACTCACGGCGCCGAGACGCCCCCCGATTTGTTCATGGTTGACGGCGGCAAAGGCCAGTTGGCCATTCTGCTGCGCGTGCTGCAGGAAGCCGGCTGCGAAAGCATTGACGCGGCTTCACTGGCCAAGGGACCTGAGCGCGACCGGGCCAAGCGCGACCAGACTGAAAAGGTATTTATCCCCAACCGCAAAAACCCGGTTACGTTTCCGCACAACTCACAGGCGCTGTTTCTGCTGCAGCGCATCCGTGATGAGGCCCACCGCTGTGCCGTGAGCTTCCACCGCCGCGTCAAGCGCACAAAGGATTTCAGCTCTGAACTGGCCGCAATTCCCGGCATCGGCCCTAAAACCGTGCAGGCACTGCTCAGGCATTTCGGCAGCCTTGAGCGCGTGCGCTCAGCCGATCCCGCGCAGATTTGTGCTGTGCCCGGCCTCAGCGCCAAACGCGCACGCACCGTTTTCGATGCCCTGCACGCACAGGACGCAGCTGGCAATAAGGGCAAAGTGTGAGCGCTGCCCCTGTGTTTAATGACCCATGTTCAACTATCGCTATCGGGATCGGGATCGAACTCGGGTTCTGATTTTTAAAACCTTCGATTACGATACCGATCCCGATAGTGATAGCGATTTGATAAAAAACAAACCCTGCCAGCGAAAGGTTCTACCCAGCCCGTTGCTAACACCATGAAATCCCTTGACAAGCTCCATTTGCTTATGATAAGCGTGATTACCAAGGATGCAGCCCTCTGCGCCGGGCATCACTGCCGGCCGCCCTTGAAAACCCAGCCCTGAACCCGCCCTTCAACCGCTACCCGCTCCCTGGGTACGCACGGGTGAGGCTTATGAGCTGCGCTGCGCGGGGGATATAATTTTTTTTACAGGAGTCACTCAATGCGCGAAGTCATTATTGCAAGCGCGGTCAGAACGCCGATCGGTGATTTTAATGGCGCTCTGCGCGATATTGCCGCAGACACGCTCGGCGCAACGGCCATCAAAGCAGCTGTCGAGCGCGCGGGCATCAGAGCCGATCAGGTCGATGAAGTCATTATGGGCAATGTGCTGCCGGCCGGACTCGGACAGAACCCCGCCCGCCAGGCAGCGATCAAAGCCGGCATACCCATGGAATCGGCCGCGCTGACAATCAATAAAGTATGCGGTTCAGGTCTAAAAGCCGTCATGCTTGCCGCGCAGGCCATTTCCTGCGGAGACGCCGATATCATTGTGGCCGGCGGCATGGAAAACATGAATCAGGCCCCGTACTATTTTGAAAAGCTGCGCACCGGCTACCGTATGGGCAATGCCCCGGTTATTGACGCCATGATCCACGACGGCGTCTGGGACGTGGTCAATGACCTGCACATGGGCTACACGGCCGAGCTTGTCAGCGACCGCTACAGCATTTCACGCCGCGACATGGATGAATTTGCGTTCATGTCAAATGAGCGCGCGCTCGGCAGTATCAAACAGGGCCGGTTCCGTGATGAAATTGTCCCGGTCAGCATACCGCAGCGCAAGGGCGACCCGCTTGTGTTCGACACAGATGAAACACCGCGCCCCGTGACCATGGAGTCGCTTGAACGCCTGCGGCCGGCTTTCAAAAAAGACGGCCGGGTCACCGCGGGCAACGCATCAAAGATCAGCGACGGCGCTGCCGCGCTGGTGGTGATGGATGCCGCAAAGGCCCGCGAGCTGGGCATCCGCCCCCTTGCACGCGTGGGCGCCCAGGGAGCTGCCGGATGGGAGCTTGAGCAGGTGCTGGTCACACCCATGAAATCAATCCCCAAAGTGCTCAAGAAAGCCGGTCTCACGCCGGCTGATATCGATCTGCATGAAATCAACGAGGCGTTTGCGACCTCAACAGTTGCCATCAGCCGCGAGCTGGGTATCAGCTACGACCGGCTCAATGTCAATGGAGGAGCGGTGGCACTGGGGCACCCGATCGGCGCCAGCGGCGCGCGTGTGCTGGTAACCCTGCTGTATGCCATGCAGCAGCGCAACGTGCGACGGGGCATGGCTTCGCTGTGTCTGGGCGGAGCCGAGGCCGTAACGCTTATCGTTGAGCGGGAGAATACATGAAAACATACACGACCCTTACCCTTGAACGCGACGCACATATCGCACTGCTGACCTTTAATCGCCCCGAGGTGCTCAACGCCCTTAACACCACGGTAGCGTCCGATGCCCTTGACGCCGTGAAGACCGTCGGCAGCGATCCGGAAGTGCGCGTGCTGATCCTCACCGGCGCGGGCCGCGCCTTTGTCGCCGGGGCCGACATCGCTGAAATGCAGTCAAAAAACGCCCAACAGGCCCGGGTATACTCTGAACTGGGTCATCGCTTCATGAATACCCTGCAGGACCTGCCCCAGCCGGTCATTGCCGCGATTAACGGCTTCTGCCTTGGCGGCGGCCTTGAGGTCGCCCTTGCCTGCGATATACGTATTGCAGCCGAGGCCGCACAGTTCGGCCTGCCGGAAACCATACTCGGGATTATCCCCGGATGGGGCGCAACCCAGCGCGCTGCCCGGCTGGTCGGCGCTGCCAGAACCAAGGAACTGATATTCACCGGAACCCGTATCAAGGCCGCCGAAGCGCTCGGCATGGGCCTCGTAAACCGTGTAGTGCCTGATGGCGAACTCATGAGCACGGTCCGCGAAATGGCAGCCAGCATGTGCCGTCAGGGCCAGACAGCCCTGCGCCGGGCAAAGCAGGTCATCAATCGCGGCATTGAACTCGGCCTGGACGAGGCCCTGAGACTTGAAATCGACACGTTTGTAGATCTTTTTGACACACCCGACCGCCGTGAAGGCATGCGGGCATTTCTTGAAAAGCGCAAGCCGGATTTCAGCGGGACATAACGGGTCCGGTCAGACAGAAGCGCACTTAACCGTACACACTGCAGCTATGGAGTACACACATGGTACCCGAACACGATGACTACGACGAAAAACCGAGCTGGCGCGACATTGACCGCCAGAGGGACAAAAGCTCTCATACCGGCAGGGACACCGATGCGCAGAGGCCCAAATCTCCCAAAAAAGAATGGGCCCAGAAAATGTACCTGAAAGAAATCGAGAATTTGTTCAAGGGCAAAAAAGCGACGCCCGAGCATGCCGTCGCGCTTAACGAAATTCACCTGCGGGCGGGGACGAAAAAGTTCAACACGGCTGTCAAAAAATACGTCAAGGAATACGGCCTGCCTGATGACTGGAGCACACTGTTTCTGCTGCTTGACTACAAAGATGTCAAGATCGTCCGCCAGTCAGTTGAAAAGCTTGTCCGCATTATGGATGAAGAGCCCCTCAACAAAAAAGAAGGCCTCAAAAGCAAGCTGAGCATTATGGCCATGACCGCCGAAGATGATGACGTGCGCGAAATCGCGCAGGAACACCTGGAAGGCCTGTAGGAGCGACCGGCTGGCCGGCCAGAGATAGAGCGCCTATCAAGATCGTGCAAATCCATAGGGGCAGGCCCCTGTGCCTGCCCTCCGGCCGCTCAAGCTTCGAAATGTATCCGGCCTATCGGTCTGATCCGACGGATTCGACCGATACGCAAGCGCCTCTTAGAGCATTTTTCTAAATACCATAATCACAAAAACACAACCGTTCGCCCTGAGCCTGTCGAAGGGACGAACGGTTGGTGGTGTTTAACGAAGCCCGTTCATGGTTCGACACGCTCACCACGAACGGGTTTTCTCTTTGCAATGAAGAATATGCTCTAATAGCGGCCCCTTATCTCCCGCAGCGTCTCCAGATACCGGTGCCGATCCGACAGGCGCCGGCTGTAGCGCATCTCCTCAATCAATGCCTCAAGCGGCGGAACAATGTCAATCCCCTCTGAGTTAAGTCCGTCGCGGTTGGCCTGATCCAGCACCAGAATGCTGTAATAGAGCGCCAGCATGCGAATGCCCGATTCACGCCTGAACAGGTACGCCCGGCCCCCCATGCTCTGCAGGAAAAAGCCGGTATAGGCATACATCATCTCGCGCGACACCGCCGGGGCTTCCGGCTGCGGCTGCCAGGGATTGAGCCATTCATAAAAAAGGGCCATGACCGGCTCCATTATCGCGCTTTCTCCGTTGACGATATCCCGGGCCGTCAGCAGGGTGTCTTTCCCCAGCGTACGGAAGAAAAATGTCATGTTTTTCATCAGGGCCAACAGATCCTGGTTCTCGCCGCCGATAAGCGGACGGGCTGTATCGAGCCGTTGCAGCGCGGTCATAAACAGCTCCTGCGAGCCCGCATCAAATCCCCTGCGCTGCGCATAGCCTTTTGAGTCAAGATAGCGAAAAAAATTCATCACCCGTATCTGCACCGAGGCAGCGCCAGGTCCCTCGGGCAACTGCTGCGATGTCTCCTCGCTTTCAATCGCCCCACGCAACACTTCAGCCGGCGGCGGTTCTTCAACATCCTCGCGCAGGCGGGTTTCAAGCTCTTCGACCTTCTGTTCAAGCCCGGAGGCGCGCTCCTGCGATGCCGCACGCTCAGCCTCCAGCTGCTCACGTGCCTGCTCGCGAAGATCTTTATTTTGAGCATAAAAGTAGCCGGCAGCACAGGCCAGCACAACAGCGGCAATCACAATAAGCACGGTTATAAGGCTGTTTTTCTTCATGAGAATTTCCTCCTGCCCAAATTGAGCGCATCTGTTCGCGCAATTTGATTTGTAGGGAATATAGTGCTATAGTTTAATTATGTTGCACTGGTTTCATACATATACTGAACACATGACAAAAGCAAGAGAAAGGGGGCGAAACGGGTTCGACGGGGGTAGTTGAAGCGCTGGCTGCATGCCGAGGTTCCTACAGGCTCGCTAAAAAGGTAGGAAAAAACATAATCGCAGACGATTATAACTACGCTCTGGCCGCTTAACCCCGGCCAGCGTCCGACAGTTAACGCTCCTGCCGGGAGCTGAAGGACGTCGACTAAAGCAGGATAGCCGCGCACGTGTGCTCAGGGTATGCGCGGCGAAACCTAACCTGAGCTGGCCCTCATACAGCATCCCGCTCCCGGGAGGCTCAGAGAGCGAGACTTCAAATCGGGAGATACGCATGTAGACGTCATCGTAGAAGATTCCCGGACGGGGGTTCGACTCCCCCCGCCTCCAGTCTTCGCGTGCAGCACAGCAAAACGCGAAGACTGCCGCGGCGAAGTCCACAGGGCGAAGCCGGGCGAACACTGTAAATTTAAACTGCACGCTAAGACCCGGCAGGCCGGCACACAACGAATGTGCCGGGTGGACGCACTGCTCAAGAACTTCACAAAAATACGGAGAAGCGGGGGATGGATTCGCGCACAAAGCGAAAGTTCCACTATGTCTACATTCTTGAATCTATAAACCAGCCCGAACATTATTATACCGGCTTTACTGAGAACCTTAAAATTCGTTTAAATGCTCATAATACCGGCAAATGCCTGCATACCATCAAGTTCAAACCCTGGAAACTCAAATCTGCAGTTGCATTTACCAATTACGACAAAGCTGTTTCATCCAAAAAATACCTTAAAACGTCTTCAGGAAGAGCCTTTGCAAAAAAACGGCTTTGATTTATGCTCCGGCCATGCCTTCACCCGCAAACGTTTGTGGTAATAGGTCAGCGTAGCCCCTAGAGAATTTTCCTTAATATCATAGCCGGATTATGATTTCGATGAAGCGCCCGTCCTTCGCAGTAGCCTGCTACGGAGGGTAAACAAGCGACTAAGAAATCTTACAATCAAAATTTCTCCCGGGGCCTGCCCTGAACGGAACCGAAGGGGTCGAGATAACATTGCATATGCGGTTGTATTAAAATGGAAAATGTTCTAAAACCAGGTCGAAGCTGAGAAAAGGCATAGCCTTTTCTCAATGAAGACCGGCCCTTGCCTGCCGCGCACTTATAGTTTATAACTATTGCATACTATCCGGCCCACAACGGTACAACTGCGGCCCCGGAACGACACCACAGGAGAAGTCCATGGACAAGCAGGGTACGATAGAGCAAATGCTGGAACTGATCTACACAATAAAGCTGAACGGCATACACGGCGCCGGGCGTGATGCGCTCTATGAATTAAGAGACATCTGTGAAAAACTCATCGCCATCCACGCCTCCCAAAAACGTGCGCCGGGACATCACATGAATGGCGAGAAGACTTCTTTTCATGTCGTTGCAGGTGATCGAGACGACAGGACATAAACAGGACAATTGAAAAAGAATTTCTAAAAAAAGGCTTGCGCCATGCAGGCCGCAAGAAAGTGCCGGAACAGCTGAACCGGAAGTTCCCGTACTCATTTTCCTATAAGCCGCTGCAGCATGAACTCGCTGATAGCTTCGTTGAACCTGACGCCGAGTGAAACCGATTCACGCTGCCGCCTGACCCAGAAAATTTCCCCCTCGACATCAAGATGCAGAATTGTGCCCGGCATATAAATTTTCAGGGTAATACCCGTGCCTGCCCGCAGGGGCGCCGCTTTTTCAAAATGCAGGCGCGCGCCCGTAACGCTCAGGTTTGATATCAGGGCCTGATGCTCCTCACCTTCATGCCCTGCAAAACTGACCGCCGCCTTGAGGGTGACGCTTATGCGCGGCTTGATACGCTTATCCTGGTTTGCCGTTATCTCCATATCCATGTCCGAAAGCTACCTGCTCGTGCCGGGTGCGGCCATGCACTCACCCGCTTGTTCGCTGCACTGCGGCATAACGAAGAAGGCGCCCGTAAATAAACCGAAACCCGCCTCTAGCGGAACAGCAATCCGGGGTGACGGGTTTTGCTTTGCAATGTCTCTGAGAAACAGTTCACATGACCATTCAGGCCCTTTCCGATTTCTTCTGCTTTTTCTCGGCCCTTTTTTCTTTTATGCTTTTCGAGGGCTTTTTCTTGGCTTCTTTTTTGGTATTCATCGCCTTGGACATACGCTACCTTCCTTTCTGAACGCTACTGATAGACTGTTTGCTAACTTACAATGCACAGTTCGGCAATAAGCAGCCGTTTCTTGAGGGAAAAAACTTGCATGCATGCTCCGGAATGAACCGGCGCATGCACTCTAACGGCTCACACTATGGGGGTAAAAAGCCGCGCTGCGCCATCGCGCAGCTTAAGGGGCAGCGGGCGGGCGCGCATGTCCTCCGCGGTTACCGGTGCGGAGATGGAGCGCACGGCCAGAAATTCGGCCTCAAGACCGGCTGCAAGGGCAGCGTCGATGACCTCAACATTCAGCTCAAAGTTCAGCCGCAGGCTGCGCGCATCCCAGTTGGCCGATCCCATGCATATCCACTGCCCATCAACGATCATCAGCTTGGAGTGGTCAAAGGGGCCGGGGCGCTCGAAAATGCGCGCGCCGTGCTCCAGCACCTGCCAGTAATGTGCCCGGGCGGCCCATTGCACCAGGGCATGGTTGCACGTGGCCGGAATCAGCACATCAACCTCGACACCGCGCAGGGCTGCTGTTCCCAGGGCAGCCAGAATAGCCTGGTCAGGAGCAAAATACGGTGTCCAGATACGCACCGATTGACGGGCCGCGCTGAGCGCGCCCATAAAGGTCCACCTGATACGATCGGTCGTTTCATCCGGCCCGGCCTCGATGCCCCGCGCAAGCGCAGTGCCACCCGGTACGGGCGATGCCGTAGCGCCCCAGAAATCTTCTTCAATATTTTCATTCACAGTCTCGAACCAGTCACGGGCAAAAACCTGCGCGAGATGGGCCACCACCGGCCCTTCCACGCAAAAATGCAGATCGCGCCACTCCTTGTGAGGCGCATCAGGGCACCAGCAGGGCCGATGAATGTTCATGCCGCCCGTGAATCCGACGCTTCCGTCCACAACGAGAATTTTGCGATGGTTGCGCAGATTGGCTGCATACAGCCGTGCGGGAATAATCGGCGGATTGAACGAGGCTACCGGGAGCTTCAATGCGCCGCAGGCCGACGTGCGCACAAGCCGCACATGCACATCATCAATGAGCACGCGCACCTGCACGCCGCGCCGATTTGCGTCATCAAGAGCCTCGATGAAATCTTTTCCGATGCCGGTGCGATCGAAGATGTACGAGGACAGCACAACACTGTAACGCGCCCGGGCAATGGCATCGAGCATGCATGGATAGGCCTGCGCGCCGCCGAACAGGGGACGCACGCTGTTGTCCGCGGTCAGGGGCAGGCCGCTTACAGTCTCGACCAGATGCGACAGCCCCTGATGCGATGAAATTGGCGTTAAGGAAACCTCACCCCCATCGGCAGGAACCGTAATTTCACTCCCGTCCGTACCGCGCAGCCTGCGCGCACGCCTGTGCACGCGATTGATACCGAACAGCACATACAGCACCGAACCGCCAAGCGGCAGCAGCGAAATCACCAGCACCCACAGCGTTGCAGAGCGGGGATCGCGCTTATAGATCAGGGCATGCCCGGCGCTCACACACGCAACGCCGACCGACAAGGCTGTAATGAACCAGGGTATCCAGACAGAGATATCCACAAATCGCACCTTGACTCATACAACAGGCCCTGACCCGGCCCGTTCTCAAGCCTGCTCGACAGCGGCTTCCTGTCCCGACAGCATCCGGTGCGTGCCGGCATTCTGGAAGAGTATGGACTTGAAACTGTGCACAACGTCGGGATCGAACTGCGTGCCCGTGCAGCGTTCCAGTTCCTCCATGGCCTTCCAGGGCGGCATACCGGAGCGGTACGGCCGGTCGGTGGTCATGGCATCGTAAGAGTCGGCAACCGCCAGAATGCGCGCCCCGAGCGGTACCTCGTCACTCGCCGAGCCCTGCTGCCCTTCATGATCGAAATATTGATGATGCGCCCGCACCAGCGGTATGGCATCGCTTAACACGCCCCCAACCGACGACAGAATCTGTGCCCCGCGCTCAGTATGCGTATCCATCATGGTTTTCTCATCAGTGCTCAGGGATGCGGCCTTGCCGATCAGATCAGTGCTGATGTCGACCTTGCCGATATCGTGCAGCAGCGCCGCCACCTTTATGTTCTCGATATCCCGCTCAGGCAGCTTCATGGCCGTGGCGATTTCGGTCGCATAATGCGACACACGCACGGAATGGCCCTGCGTGTACTTGTCGGCCGACTCAATGTACTTTGACAGTATTTCAAGGATGCCCGTATAGGCTCTTTTCAGCTGTATGATATTGTTTTCATTCTGTTCATGCAAATGGCCCACGACAATGGATGCCAGAATAAGAAAACTGGCCCATGAAATGATATTAACATACAACGACAGGGTCGACTGCGCCGAGGTGAAATTATCATAATACATGACAACGTAAAACAGCACGGCCGCAACGCTGAACATACTGACAAGCAGCGCCTTGCGCTTGCCGAGCACAAAAGCCGCGACAAGGCAGGGCAGATAGAACAAATTCAGCAGGGCGAGCTTTTCGGCAATAAAATAATTGAGCGCCACAACCGCCAGCAGGATAAACAGCACCGTTATCTACTCGAAATTTTTGAACACATACTGCTTGAACGTATTCATACCGACCTCCCCTGTGCTGATATAACGCAGTATGCATCCCTGCGCGGATTAACCGTCGCCTGCGACAGCTTCACTATCAAAACTGATGTTCAAGAAGGAATCGCTCAACGATACTGAGCGCACCCGCGCCATCTGCCATGCCCGTATGTCGGCTGCGGTGACGACAGTATAGTTACACAGTACGGCCGTGTCAAGAGCAACCGCCGGGTTCGCCGGACGGCACAGACTGTAGTGCACCACTCGTTGGGCTGCAGAATTTATCAACGCTCAGATCATAGGGGAAAAATGATAGAAGCCGTGCACGCTGCCCGTCGCTGAGCCGTGGCCGGTTGCTGCTGTTACAATCCACATTCTTTTTTTGAAGAATGCCGGCACAGCGTGCTATCCCCAGAAAACCGCACACGGCATCCACAACCGGAACCGGATCATGAAACAGATCCTCGCTTCGCACAATAAGCATCCGGTCACGTGAAAAGCAGCGCAGCCATCGGGCGAGCTGACGGCCGTAATTACTTCTGGCAATCGGACAGCAGTGCTCAAACTCGAAGCTGAAATAGCCGTCGTCATGCAACAGCTTCTGCTCCTCCACAGAAGCAATCTCTCGATCGCGGTCGAAATACTTCTCAATTGAAAGATCCGGCGCTATGAAACCCGCGTTTTTCTCATGAAAATACTGGGAAACGGCCCGCTCAAGCGGATCACGCAGCACAACGATGATTTTGACAGCCGGATAGAGCTGGAACACTTTCTGCGGCACCAGCGGATGATACAGATACTCCGGGGTTGCTTCAAACGTCAGCTTTCTGCGATGCAGCAGACGGTCAAAAGCGATTCTGCCGTTACCGGCAAGCTGGCGTTCATACCACTGCCGGGACCTGTGACCGTTGTGATAGCCGTCCTCGTCCTGCGGACCGGCATGAAACCAGTGCAGTTCCTTGCGGGCAGGCGCATGTATCTGCGGGTGCGCGCACAGGTAATGGTACAGCGAGGTTGTTCCTGCGCGCTGAGCGCCGATAATCAGGAAATCCGGCCCCCCTGCGCTGCCGCACAGGTGATCCCATGTACGCGCAACAATGGTAAAAACTGATGCAGGGCTCTGTGCCGTGCGGATGCTGTGGTGGCGAAGACCCGGTTCGATAAACTGCCCGATCTGGCAATCAAGGCCCGGGATGTCACCTGCCGAGAGACACGGAATGAACGCCCGGATTGTTTCCATAACCGCACCGGGAGTTTCGATCAGCTGGTCAAAGGTGACCGAAATGAATTGCAGCCCTGCCAGATTATGGTCAAGCGCTCTGATGTGTTTTTCATAATATGCACGGCCGCGTTCATGCGGCAACCGATCGCGTTCATACAGGGACTCGACAACCTCGCGCACGTCCCGCCGTATCGCGACAACCCTGACATCGATTTCCAGCTCGTTCAGAATGTCGTGATACAGGGGCAGCAGCAGGCATAGCCGCGGGTCCTTGATCATAAAAATTTCCCGTCCGCTGTACTCATCAGAAATAATTTTTTTTAAACTCTCCGCGGCCCGGCGCGTTTCTTCGCACCCCAGCCAGTCCGCGGGCAAATCGCCGGATTCAGGTGCACGTGCGCCCAGGACATCAAGCAATGCGTCGTTGAGCGCGACAATTTTTCTGGATTCGAAATGTCCCTTTACATTTGAGCGTTCCGGGCCGATCAGGTCCAAGCCCGGATACGCACCCATAAGGCTGAGCACCCCTGCCAGGGCCGACGTGCCGCTGCGGTGCATCCCGACGACCAGCACGGCAGTCCTGCGGCCCGTCACACTATGCGGCGAATATTTCTGCCGTATCCATGCCACCAGAGGTCTGCGATAAAAGCGGTTGGACACGGCTACCATCGATTCATTTTTTTGAAGATACCTGCTCAGCGGGCGCTCGATGCAGCCGACTTTTTTCCCCTGCCGCCCTATCCTGAGCCAGAGTTCGTAATCTTCATAGCCGATGCCCTGCTCAAGCAGTTTTTCATCGTACATGCCGATGTCGATCAGTGCCCGGCGCTCGAACATGGCCATGGCATCGATATAATTGCCCTGCAGCAGTTTACCGACATCAAATGGAGCATCGGAAACCTGGCCGCAGAAACGCCCGGACTCATCAAAAAGATCTATCACGCCGTAGCAGGCTACGAGCTGAGCATCAGCGCGCATGCAGGCCAGATGCTCCGCAAAACAGTCGGAATATATCTCATTGTCAGCATCCAGAATAAAAACATAATCGCCTGTGGCCTGACGGATTGCCATATTCCGGCAGTGCGACACCCCGGTATTGATGCTCTTGTCGAGAATGGTTACTGGTACAGGGCAGTCCAGAAGTCTGCGGCAGAGCGAAAGCGAATTGTCGGTTGAAGCGTCATTAACAATAATGATCTCAATATCCTTCAGGCTGCTTTGCAGAACAGAGCGCAGACAGGCTTCAATATACTGCCCGTAATTATAGAGGCTGATCACCACTGATACGGCTATTTGAACGGCAGCAGCCTCATTTTTAATAATTTGAACGTGCTGTTCATTAAAAGCTGCAATATTCTGAAGCTGGCGGCGCCGGATAGCATCATGACGGACCATCAGGTAATGATCAGGCGCACAGGTGAAACGTTTTTCAAAAAATCCGTGCCACCTGTAATGCTCAGCCGCATCCTGCTCAGTCCGCAGGCCCGCTTTGCGCAGGTCGGGGTAAAAATCAAGGTAGAATTTCCAGTCAAACCCCGCTGGAAGCGCTACCGGAGCCCGTGCGTGGCCGAACACGGCTGCAAAGTTCGTCGCGCGCGCGAAGCGCCACAGAGGTCTGATTATGCGATGTTGAATGTTTCGCTGCATCTCTCACCATATCCACTATACAACCACGACATGCGGCCGCGGCAGTGTCTGCCGGACATCGCCGAAAAATAATACCACAGATACCGCTGCATGCATGCCCTTTTTTGGCCGCACACCGGCATAACGAGGTGCCGATGCCTGTACAGGATATCGCCGGCTTTTTGATCGACCAGTCGGTGAACCCTGCCTTGCACCTTGAACCCCAGGGCAACCACCGGGGGTTGCCCCTGCAGTCCGAACTACTCGTGCAGGCCGGACGGTCATCCCGCGCAAGCGGAATGTGTCCGGCTTTTTCTCGAAATCGGGATTGGGGATGGATCGGGTTCGGATTTTTAAAATCTTCGATTGCGATACCGACAGCGATTGTGGGAGGAGGGCCATGCTCCGTCACGGCCGCATGCAATAAATCACATTAAAAATCCGGGCGCTCCGGAGCGCGCGCGTCAAGCACCGCACGAATGGCCTCTGCCATTTCCAGGGCACCGGCGGGTTTCATGACAAAACCCTGTATACCCAGAGCTTTGGCGGAGGACTCATCCAGATTCTCGCTGAAGCCCGTACATACAATAATGGGCATGCCGGGTCTGATCTCGAGAATGCTGCGCGCGAGCCGGTCACCGGTCATGTGCGGCATGGTCTGATCGGTAATGATAAGATCAAATCCGTCGGGCTCTCGAGAGACTATTTTCCCGAATGCCGCAGCCCCTATCGTCATTTCGAAGGAGCGCCCGTCCTCCGCAGTAGCCTGCTACGGAGGGTGGACCCGTCCTCCGCAGTAGCCGTGCTACGGAGGGTGGACCCGTCCTCCGCAGTAGCCTGCTACGGAGGGTGGAAAAGCGACTGAGAAATCTTATGTAAAACCCGGATTCCTCACTGCGGTCGAAATGACAGGACTATTCAGACATGACAGGCCGGACTCTTCCGCCGGGCGGAATGTCCGGCAGCCTGTATGGTGCGCACCGCACACACTGGCCGCAACAAAACGCATATCTGCAACCACCGCGGCACTCAGACGGTCTGCATCCGGAATACGCGGCCGCCTGACAGATTACTGTTTGACCTCGATCACAATGGTTTTGACCGTCTCGACCGTAAGGCTGTCGCCGATCTTTACCTGACTCAGATCGATACCTTCGGGGATACTGAGCGCCTGGACCTCCCCTCCGGGCATTTCCAGCTCACAGGTGCGCGCATCCTTATCCAGCGCTCGCACCATTGCAGTAACCTGACCCGCGCTGACGACCATGCTTCCGGGGGAATCATCCGCGGGACGAAGAACGGCATCGGCAGTTCCCGAGGTTGCTTCCGCCTGCGTTCCCAGGTACAGCGCACAGGCCTCCACAACGGTCACGGTTACTTGATTGCCGACCGCAAGCTTATCCAGATGTTGAACAGCCGGGCCTGCCACGAACGTCTTCAGCTCTCCTGTTTCGGTCTTCGCGATCACGGTACGGGTATCCATGTTGATTGACTCGATAACCGCTCTGGCCTGGGCGGTTCCCGTAACAGTCAGGGATTTCCCGGGATCCCTCGCAACAATCGCATCAATATCAGTGCGTTCGGTTATCACGATATCGGCGATTTCATGTGCGGTCGCCACATCATCCTCAATTGAGTTATCAGCCTCAGGCGCTGCTTTTTCCCCAGCAGCAGCGCCCTGCCCGGCGCCGGCGGCGCTTTTCTGCGCATCGTCAGGGTGCTCCGCCACCAGGGCCGGGGCTTCCACAAACGCCGGCTCCACAACAGCGGCGGGATGTTCAGGATCCTTGCCGGACCCGCACCCTGCCAGCACCAGCGCTGATACAGCTACGGTCACCAGTTGAATGAACAGGTTTGTTTTCATGCTCGCCGCTCCTTTCTTTGTCGATTCGTTACATTGCTGATTGGCATGTAGATTGGACCTGCACCCCTCAAACGCGGAATATATACAAGTGTTTTGATACTACACATCTGCCGGACACGTTTCACTTTGTCCGGCCTGCACCTACAACCAGCGATGACGACCGCGATGACGATCGCGATAGCGATTTTGATCCGCCTACGGCTGCTGCGCCTGTATTGCAGCGGCAATCTCACGGCTCAACCGCTCAAGGGCCCTGTTCTGGGCCTCAACAAGGGCTTCATATGTTCCCGAATCAACCGGCTCGACAATCGCGCTGATTGTTTCAAATACGGGCCTTTCCTGTCCCGCGGCAGAGATTGACCAGAGAGCCTTGAGCACGGCCTGCTCACCGGGGGCGCCGTCAAATCTGATCAGCATGATCCGCACCTGATAGTCGGCCGGGGCCGGGCTTTTCCATGGAAACAGGTCAATGCGGGCCGTGTCCAGCAGCTGCGCGAGGTTCCCCAGCAGAACCCGGCCGATGCCGTCTTCAAGCGACTCGGCCCAGCGGTGAAATTCCGCGAAGGTCACCTCATGCGCGCTTTCGCGCACGCACACCGGCAGGCGGTCAAGATACCCCGGCACCAGCACCGGGCCGACACACAGGCTCACCCGTGTCTGGTCCGCTGCAACCGGGGCGGATACTGCGGCCTCCTGCATGGGCGCCAGCATATAGAAGCGCGAATCCGGAGAAGAAGAGCAGGCGGATGCGCACAGAACAACAGCGATGCCGAGAAACAGATGTCGTATCATCGGGAACCTCCTTTTCCAAAAATAACCGATTCAGGATTACGCTCGAGATAATCGGCCAGGGTACGCATACTCCGCGCGGCATCCGAGAGCTCCCGCAGGGAACGCGTGAGCTCATGCATGACCGGGGAGCCGTTCGCGGTGATGCTTGCGCTGTTGGACAGTGTTTTTTCCATCTTTTCCGCTGTGACCTGTGCGGACGCGAGCGTTTTCTCAACGACAGTCGATATGTTGTCGAGTTCCTCGTTGAGATTCTTCGCAAGGCGCCCGTATTCGTCAGCAGCGCTGATAACCGATCCGGAAAGCGGGTCAATTTTGCTGTCGAGATTGCGCACGAGGCTCTGAACATCCTTCAGGGTCGCATCAAGGCTGTGTAGGCTTGCTGCAAGATCAGGAGAGTTGACCAGCTTCTCGATCCCCTCAACCGCCTGCGTGAGTTTTTCGAGGATTTCATCGAAGCGGATCGACTTGACCACCTGCGCGAGCTGCTCAATGACGGTCGGAACGGTGGGTATCTCCAGAATCTCTCCGTCGCCTTTATAACGCGCGGGCCTGTCCGGAGAAAAATCAAGGGCAATCATCAGCTGACCCGTTATCAGGCTCTGCGTCTGCAGCTGTGCCCGAAGACCCATTTCAATAGCCTTCTTCATGTTATTGATACCCCGCTGACCACGCACAAGATGTATTGTATGCGGAAAAATCACGGCACGTACCGGGATCTCCATCTCCACCCGGCCAGCATCAAAACTCAGGCTGATTTGCCGGACCTCGCCGACCTGTACCCCCCTGAAGGTAACCGGAGAGCCGACTGAGAGCCCCTGCACCGATCCGTCAAAATAAAAAATGCAGGGAACGGTCGTTGTGAAGAACTTGCCTGAGCCGACAATGACCACAATGGCGACGACAAGCGCGATGGCGCCGATGACGAAGGCGCCGATGGCTGTTTTACTGACCTGTTTACTCACAGCGTGTCTCCTTTGGTTATGGAACTGCTGGAAAAAATCATTTGCCACTGCCCGCAGGTCGGGTCAGAACGGCATCCGGCAGGCACAGGGGCCTGCCCCTACAAAACCCAGGCGTCTCTTTTTCTTTCAAATAATTCCTGCCGCTTTATTGTTCCCCGCGTGTCAGAAATGTGCGCACCTTCGGGTCACGGGTTTCCTGCAGCAGCTGCCGGGGATTGCCGCCGGCGATCATGGTTTTTGTGTCAGGGTCGAGAAACACGGAATTGCTGCCGATAGCGAAAATGCTTGCAAGCTCATGGGTAACGATCACGATGGTGGAACCCAGGCTGTCGCGCAGTTCCAGTATCAGGTCGTCGAGCTGCCGCGCGCTGACCGGATCGAGCCCGGCCGAGGGTTCATCAAAAAACAGAATTTCAGGGTCAAGGGCCATGGCGCGCGCAAGACCGGCCCGTTTTTTCATCCCGCCGCTGATCCCGGACGGATAATAGTCCCCGAAGCCCGCAAGACCGACAAGGGCGAGCTTGAGCTCGACGATATCCTGTATCTCCCCCGCTCCCAGGCGGGTATACTCACGCAGGGGCAGCGCGATGTTTTCGGCAAGTGTCATCGAACTCCACAGCGCGCCGCTTTGATACAGAATCCCGATGCGGCGCATAATGCGGTCGCGCTCCTGTGCCGGGGCGGCCCAGAAGTCAGTTTGACCGTAGGAAACACGTCCGCGCGCCGGCTCCTTGAGCCCCACGAGATGGCGCAGCAGCGTGCTTTTGCCGCAGCCGCTGCCGCCCATGATGATGAAAATATCGGCGCGGTTGACCGTGAAAGTCAGATCGCGCTGGAGGACGTAGCTGCCGTATGCCATGGTCAGGTCTTCAACGCGGATATGGGGCTCAGGATGGCTCACGGCTATATCCCCAGCACATTGCAGACAATGGTTATGATAGCGGTGGCAATCACGATGCTGATAATCGAGGTGACAACGGCGGAGGTCGTGGCCGTGCCCACGGCCGAAGCGCTGCGGCCGCACTGCATGCCGCGCATGCAGCCGGCAAGCGCGACGATCACGCCGAACACCGCGCCGTGGAAAAGCCCGATCCAGAGATTGGTAAGCGAAATGGACCTGACGGTCTCCTGATAATACTCGGTGACCGTGAGGTCCAGCATGCCCACCCCCACGATAAAACCGCCGAGAATGCCCATCAGGTCGGCATAGACACACAGCAGAGGCATCATAATGACCAGCGCCAGCATGCGCGGCAGCACGAGAAATTCCATGGGCGAAACACCCATGGTCTGCAGGGCGTCGATCTCCTCGTTTACCTGCATTGTGCCGATCTCAGCGGCAAAGGCGGCCCCGGTGCGCCCGGCCATAATAATGCCGGTCATGATCGCACCCATAACGCGCACCATGGCGATGGCCACCAGACTTGCCACGAAGATCTGGGCGCCGAACATCGAGAGCTGCACCGCGCCGACGAATGCCAGTATGAGGCCGACCAGCAGGCTGATCAGGGAGACGATGGGCAGAGCCTCGGACCCGCAGGTTTTCAGGATGGCAAAAAATTCGGCTTTTGGAAAACGTGCCCGGCCGGTTGCAAGCCGTCCGAGGGCAACGGTTACCTCGCCGAGGAAGGTGAGCATGTCCCGGCCCGCATCAAGCAGGGCAAGAGTCTGGCTGCCGACAGAAGACAGGAAAGGCTCGCGCTTCAAGGTTTTTCGGGCGCCGCTGCGCTCAGGTATTGCGGTGGCAAGGCCGAGCAGGCGCTGCACGCCCTGCGGCAGCCCAGCCGTGTCAACGCTGAGGCCTCGTTCGCGGCATTGGGCAAGCGTTTTCAGCAGAAAGGTGATCAGGGAGCTGTCCCAGCCGGTAAGCTCTGAGGCTTCAAACACAACAGCCCGGGCACTGCCGGCACGCAGAGCCTGCAGTGCCGCATCAGCATCAGCACTGTCGCGCTGAATGCTCCAGTCGCCCGCAAGGCGCAGGCAGGCCGTGTCGCCCTGCCGTAGAACCTGCACACGGTTGCAGGGGGTACGGGATGTTTTGTCTGCAGCGTGCTCGCGCATAATCAGTGCCCGTTACCACGTGTGAAACGTACCTGCATGCAGCCCTGACGTCGCGTGTCTGGAAGATATGTGCGCGGTCAGCATGCACCTGTGCATTGGCCGGTCGTGCCGCGTAGATGAAAAAAACGGGGATCCGGAACGAGTCCGAAATCCCCGTGTATGTATCATAGGAATCACCCCGGCCTTACTGCTTCACATGAAACTCAACCCGGCGGTTGCGTCTGCGGCCGTCTTCGGTTGCGTTGTCAGCTACAGGCCGTGCTTTGCCGATGCCCTGTGCACTCATACGCGCGCAGTCAATACCCTGGTCAGCCAGAAACTTTTTGACCGAACCCGCGCGCCGCTCGGACAGGCCCTGATTGTACTGGTCGGTTCCGATTGAGCAGGTGTGCCCCTCGATCGTGACAGCCTTGCCTGCGTTCTGCTTGAGCATTGCAGCGGCTTCCTTCAGCACGATTGCGGCTTCGGGCTTGATTACGCTGCTGTCAAAGTCAAACAGAACGGAATTGATGATTATTTTTGCCGGCGCAATCGGCCTGGGCGGTGCTTTCTCCAGAAATACCTTCGTGGCGAAATCGACCATGCCGTCCGCGGTCTTGACATCGTCAAGCAAGCTGTATGCGCCGCAGCGCGACTGAGTGGTCAGAGCGCTCAATGCGCCGACCCGGCCGATCGTAATCGATGAAATACAGACCTTGTCGCCGTATTTCTGCTTCAGCATAGTCACGGCGTCGGCGGGGCTGCCGCCGGTGAAATTGCCGTCGCTTATAATTATAATAGCGGTTTTACCTTTCACATTTGCAATGTCGTCTGCAGCGGCAACCAGAGCTTCATACAGCGGCGTGCTGCCGAAGGAGGCCTTCGTGCCGGTAATGCAGCCGGCAAAGGATGCTGCTGCATAGGGCTGCACGGGGCAGACAAGATTCGTGCGCGATTCAGCCGACATGCTCAGAGCGCCAAAGGTACGCAGTCCGCCGTTGAGCTTCAGGCCGGCAATGGTTTCGTTCAGACTTAACGCGGCCGACTGTGCCAGGTAGAATTTCTGTTCACCCTCATACGGATCCCGCATGGTGTGCGAGTTGTCAAGCAGTATCAGGAAGTTATCCACAACCTGAATATATTCGCCCGCTTTGACCTTGGCCGCGAGGCCCGGCTGCTCAAAAAAAGGCGCCGGCTGTTTAACACTGCACCCCATCCATGCTGTAACCGCGATCAGGCATAGCACTAACTGAAGACATTTTCTCATAACCCTGTTCCTTTCATGTGTTAAAAAAACCCGTGTTAACATCCGTGCAACCGAACATTATCCAGATACCCGCTATATGTCAAGGCCTGAACAAGCCCCGTGAATTTTGAGCTCCATAGGCTGTTGATGGGCTGCCTGCGTACATGCCCGGCAGGCGTGGTAATGCTTTATTCTATAGGTAAAAAATCAACCCTTGTCAACAGAATACTTGGCAGAACGGGGCAGTGGGCCGGCGCCGGACACGAACAGGATACCCTGCAAACAACCGGCCTTCAGGGTTCCGGGGGCGCGGTTTCGTTTGCAAAGCCCGTATTCAAAGCCTTTTCAACGTCTCCGGCAGGAAGCGCCCTGCTCCAGTACCATCCCTGTCCGTAATCAACGCCGGCGGCCCGCATGAAAAAGGCCTGTTCCCACGTCTCAACGCCTTCGGCGATGGTATGCATGTGCAGGGCTGAGGCCAGGGCCACGATACCGCGCAGCATGCGGGCCGATGCCCGGCTGGTAAGAACCGGCGCGACCAGGGCATGGTCGATCTTGAGAATGTCAAGATCGAGCCCGGCGATCTGGCTGATGCCGCTGTTGCCGGTGCCGAAATCGTCAATGGCGATCCTGATGCCGTTGGCACTGGCCCATTCAAGGGCCGCAGAGCCGGCAATGGTAAGGGACTGGCGCTCTGTAACCTCGACGACAAGCCGTCTGATATAGGGTGCAAGGTGCAGGTCCTTGATGATATCAATTCCCCGGCGCGTTCCTAAAATGGCGGGCGGTATGTTGACGCTGACATAAAAATCAGGATAGCGCTCGAAAAGCGGCACCATGTCGTGGGCTATGGCGCACAGTATCTGCCTGACAAGGGCGGTCAGCGTATCGATATCGCCCTCGATTTCGTCGATGAAGGCGCCCGGCGAACTCACCGCGCCGTTATCGTCACGGATGCGGGTGAGCGACTCGAAACCGACCACCCGGCCGGTGTCAAGCTCGACGATGGGCTGATAATAGGCAGTGCACTGATGTTCGATGGTGTGGATCAGTGATCGTATCATGCGTGGTATCCCTGCGGACAGGGTGATCGCGCCGGGGCCGCAACCGGCGCTGCCTCAGGGGCCCGATTCCTCTGGACTCTCAGTAACCTGTGCGGTCTCACCGCTTTCAGAGCCGCCCCGGAAACGGGATGCCGCCTCGGACCCGGCCCGATCTTCATCAGCCTGCTGCACCACTGTGCCGCGCTTCAGTTCCGGATGCTGCTCATAATATTTTTCGAGATACTCGATTGCATCGAGAAATTCAACATCAGTTTTGCCGGGCTGAAAAAAATCGTCGATCGTGTACTCTTTTTTCTTCGGTGCGAACAACCTGAAAAGGATGATACATGCAAGCAGGACAAGCAGCAGGTACAGGGACTGCCGCATGAGGCCCCACCATGTCCGCGGCTTCAGCGCGCCGGGCGCAGGGGGCGGGGCTGCGCCGCCGGAATCCGGCCCGTCATCCAGCAGAAATGAATAACGGTCCCATATGTCGGAGCCGCGCTGCGGTTCCTCCGTATCCGGGGTCTCAGGCTTGTGTTTCAACGAACCAAGCGCCGTGCCGAACGGAGAAGAGCTCTGCCGGCCTGCTGCATCGGGCGCGCTGTCGGAGGGAAAATCGGGTTGTTCATTCCCGTGACTGCCGCCGGGAGCAGCCGGCGGGGCTGCGGCCGGCCCGGGGCGGGGCTCGCCGGATGCCTGCCCTGCAGGCATGTCCTCTCCATCATTGTTGCTTTCACCCAGCAGCGACTGGAAGTCGCGGCCGGACAGAATCGCCGCGATATCCCTGTCAACCGGACCCGCATCATCAGCGGCATCATCAATCGCGTCAATCTGTTGTTTGACGTTTTGTAAAATATCATGCACCGCCCTGTCTGAGACAGGCAGGTCGAACGAAAGTGCCGCGCTGCATTCGGGACAATGCGTGCAGTCCTCTGAGCTGACCGTATGCCGGCATACCGGACATCTGCGTAACGTTGTCATATCTCCCTACCCCATACGTGATAGTACATACCGGCGTTACGCACGCACATCCACCGGCAGCAGGTCTGTTCCATAGTTTTAAAAATTTTAGTATAATCAATAATTCCGTGACTGTCACCCAGTCTCAGGCGGATAGATTCCTAATCCCGCGCTGCTGCAGAAGCGGATGCCGTATCAGCACGCAATCAGCCTGGTCATAAGTTCCGGCTCCAGCAGGTTCGCAAACCTGACACCGGCCCGAATGCGCTCGCCCCGCTGACACCACTGGATTGTGCCCCGTACCGTGACCTGATCGAGGCTGCCCGGTATGGTTATTTCAAGCGACACTTCCATGCCCGGCTCAATGTCCTCCGGGAGGGCAATAGATATTCCCATGCCGCTGCGGCTTACATCGACCAGCTCGCAATCCATGTAGCGCAGGCTGTGTTTCTTGATAAAATACTGCACCATCGCCCTGCACTCAAAGCGCTCATGGCCCCGACGGTCATTGCTTTCTAAAAAGAAATCCATCGCTGTCCTCCACGATTCCAGGGCGCTGTCCTCCACAGTATGGCGGCCCGACTCCCCGGCGGCTTCATCTGGCAATCAGCCGCTCAAGCACCTCCTGCTCCAGCGCGCTGTCAAACTTTATGCCGGCCAGAATCTTCTCACCGCGCAGCACACGGTGCACTCTGCCCGAAAACGTCATCTGGGCAATACTGCCCGGCACCGTTATTTCAAGAGATACGTCCATGCCCGTGGTAATATCCTCCGACAGCGGCACCCGGATTGCAATACCGTTACGGCTGACATCGACCAGTTCGCAGTCCATGTAGCGCAGGCTGCGCCGTTTGATAAAATACTGCACCATGGTATTGGCCTGGAAGCGGTCCTTGGCGCGGCGGTCATCTTTGTTGAAAAATATATCCATTACAGTATCCCTTTACCTACATGGCCCGGGCGAAGATCCAGCCGCCGGAAATAAAGGTTCCCAGGGAGCTGCCGATATTGGCCAGAACCACCACCAGCAGAATCCTGCAGGCCGGATTTTTCCAGAAACCCCCGAATGTCGCAATCGACTCCGGCAGATTCTCAAGGTCGGCCACCGTGGGTTTGCGCACCCAGGCCTGCACCAGGCCGCCGACCCATCCCGCGGCTATCATCGGATTCAGGCTGGTAATCGGCGCGCCCACGAAACATGCCAGAATCGTCAGGGGATGCGCCAGCGCAATTGCGGCGCCCAGAGCCGACAGCGCCCCGTTTACCAGGACCCAGATATAAATCGACTCAACCGTGTGGTCAAGGCCTCCTCTGAAAAAACCGAGCACAACCAGACCGGCGATACCGACGGGAATCGACCATTTCAGCAGCGATCCCAGCCGTGAGCGCTGCGGCAGTTCAAGAAACTGATCCACGCGTTCAGCGCAATCCAGGCTGCGAACAATGCCGGGCACATGGCCCGCGCCCACAACCGCGACAATGGTGTGGCCGGGCGCGCTGCGAATATTGTGCGCCAGCACCGCGTCGCGCTCGTCAATCAGGCGGCGCTTGATTTCAGGAAATGCTTCGGTAAACGTTGCCAGAATACTTTCGAGCTGGTCTTTATTCTTCATATCCTCAACCAGCTGCGCGTCTATCTTTTCCGTCACAAAAAGGCCGGCCAGCAGATGCACCATCATTTTGAGTTTATTCCATAGCGACAAGGCGGACCAGACACGCTTCAGGGTTATGTCGACCGCCCGGTCAGCAAGCACAAGCGCCGCACCGGTTTGTTCGCACTGGCGCACGGCCTCAAGCATTTCAGCGCCGGGCTGAACTCCCAGCTGGTCGCCGATACGGCGATAAAAGGAGCTCAGCACAAGCTGGGCCAGCAGAAACGCGGCTTTTTTCTCCCTGATAACCCTGAAAATATTCATCTGCTGCCAGGTATCACGCTGCAGCATGGCGCTGTGGCGCGCAGGGCACAGCTCAACACAAACCGCGTCGGGCTTGAGCGCGGCAATCGTTGCGCGCACGTCATCAACGCTGTGGCGCGAGACATGCGCTGTTCCGATCAGATAGGCTGTGCGCCCATCTTTGAGAACATGTGTCGTAACGCTTTCGGGCAGCGCAGCTGCTGGTGCATCCATGGGTGTATCCTGAAAAGGTGATCCAATAATCCGGCGAGTCTATCCTATAATGAACGGATTGTAAATACCGGTGTGCGCTCCGGAAAACATACTACACAAGCTGCAGCACAACAATCACGATCATGGCAAGAGTGAGCAGCACTTTGCCGACCGTGCCGGCCAGAAAGCCGACAAGGGTGCCGCATCCGATTTTGAGCGATGATCGCAGGTCGCGGCCCCGGGCAAGCTCGAACAGGCAGGCCCCGGCGATCATCCCGATAACGGCGCCGGCAACGTTCGCCACCACAAAGCCGGCACAGGCGCCGATGCAGGAGCCGATTATGCCCCAGCGGCCGGAACCGAATGCGCGCGCGCCGATAATCGAGGCCGCGTAATCAAGCACGAAACTCAGGCCGGTCAATACCGCCAGCACAGCGAGCGCAGTCCAGGTGATAACCGCAAAATCGCCGTACCAGCCGTAGAGCAGCGCTCCGGCCAGCACCAGCGCAGGACCCGGAATAACCGGCAGCACTGCCCCGGCCAGGCCGGCCAGCATCAGAAGCGCGGTCACGATGATCACGAATACATGCATATGTCCTCGCTTTTACAGCAAAATATTTCAACCGCGTTGTAAAAACGCTTGTGAGGGCTGTTCAAAAATACCCGGATGCAAGGCGCGCGACGTCATGAGGAATGAGGCGTACTTTTGCGTACGCCGCAGTGACGAATGACGAGCGCAACGCAGCAGACGGGTGTTTTTCAACAGCCCACTATTTAACCCGCCGCGGCGGCACAGCCTGCAGCGGGTCATCCGGCCAGCTGTGTTTCGGATAGCGGCCCTTGAGCTCTTTTTCACCGCATGATAGCTGTTCTTCCAGAACCCGTCCAGATCAGCCGTGATCTGCACCGGCCGCATAGCCGGCGAGAGCAGGTGCACGAGCACCCGCACCCGTCCATCGGCAACCGACGGCACAGCACGCAGGCCGAACAGGTCCTGTATGCGCGCTGAGAGCACCGGCGGGGAGCCGTCCGCAGGATAGTGCAGCCGGACGCGACGCCCCCCGGGCAGCTGGCAGGTGCGGGGAGCAAGCCGGTCAAGCGCGGCATGCCCGCTGCCCGGCAGCAGTGCAGTCAGGGCTGCCTGCAGATCACGCGCGCTCACCTGGTCGAGTCGGCGCGCAGAGCCCAGATACGGTTCCAGCCAGCGTTCATACTGCGCGGACAGATACCCGTCGCTGACATCCGGCCACGTTTCGACACCGAACACTGAGCGCAGCAGCATAACGCGCGCCTGCCACTGGCGCAGCTCATCGGTCCAGGGCAGACAGGCGATGCCAAGCGCGGTGATGCCGTCAAGCAGGGCCCGGCGTACACGCGCGCAATCAGGCTTTCCGCGCCATGGCTCGCGCCGCAGCACAAGCTGGTCCAGACACTGAACGCGCTCGGCAACGACACTGCGCGACTGTGCATCCCAGCCCAGGCGCTCTTCAACGGTTATGCGCGGTTCGAAATATCTGAGAATCTGCTCCCGGTCAAGCGGGGCAGCCAGAAAAATCCGCGCCCGCTGCGCAGCCCCGTCCAGCGTTGCAACCGCCAGATACTCATGCGCGCACAGGGTATCGACATTCGGGAAAAAAGCACCTCTCCCGCAGGCAAGCAAATACTCCGTCCCTGAGCGTTTCTGCGCGATGCGGTCAGGATAGGCATGCGCCAGCAGCACGCCGGCGCTGTCGATGTCATCCCTTCCCGTGCCATCGATCCCCAGTTTCTTTTTCAAACGGCCCGCGACGTCCAGCACGCTGCGGCAGGCGGCCGCGTCAGCCCGGCAGCCTGAGACGGCAGCGCCCTGCAGGGCCTCAAGGCGCAGGCCAATATCAGCATCACGGGCACTGCCGGCAATGCGCAGCACGTCGCGCTCACTCAAAAGTGCGGCCAGATCACAGGCAAGAGCGCCCAGCCCAAGCTCAAGGCCCCGGCACACCATGTAGGCAAGCCGCGGATGCAGGCCCATGCCGGCCATGCGCCGACCCTCAGCGGTGATACGGCCGTGCGCATCAAGCGCGCCCAGGCGCAGCAGCAGTTTACGCGCGCGCTTGAAAGCCCCGGCAGGCGGGGGCGTGATCCAGAAAAGCTTTGAAGGGTCAGCCACGCCCCAGAGCGCAAGCTCAAGCGCGCAGGCGGCCAGATCGGCATTCTTTATTTCCGGCTCATAGTGCCCGGGCAGGCTTGCGTCCTGCGCGCGCGTCCACAGCCGGAAGCACACGCCGGGCTCGCTGCGGCCTGCCCGGCCCCGGCGCTGATCAGCGCCCGCGCGCGAGACCGACAGGGTTGCAAGCCTTGTCATGTCGGCGCCCGCGTCATAGCGGGGCACGCGCGCAAGGCCGCAGTCAATAACCACGCGCACCCCCTCGATGGTCAGGCTGGTCTCGGCAATGGAGGTCGCCAGCACAACCTTGCGCGTGCCCGGCGCGGCCGGCGCAATAGCGCGGTCCTGATCGGCGCGCGACAGGTTGCCGTACAGCGGCACCACCTGCGCGTCTGCGGGCACGTTTTTTAAAAGCAGTGCCGCTGTGCGCCGGATTTCAGCCTCTCCCGGCAGAAACACGAGCACGCTGCCCTGCTCGCAGCTCAGCGCGCGCAGGACCTCCCGGGCTGCTTCCTGCTCAAGCGCATGCTGCAGAGCGCGCTCCCGGTACTGCGTTACGACGTCATAACAGCGGCCCTCAGCGCTCACAACATCCGCCTGCAGGGCATGCGCAAGCGCGGCCGCGTCAAGCGTGGCCGACATCACGATCACGCGCACATCGGGCCGCAGGACCGCCTGCGCATCCAGCAGCAGGGCCAGCGCCAGATCAGACTGCAGCGAGCGCTCATGAAATTCGTCGAAAATAACCAGGCCGGCGCCGGGCAGCTCCGGGTCGGCCTGCAGCATGCGCGTCAAAATGCCGTCGGTAACGACTTCAATGCGGGTGTGCGGCCCTGCGCAGCTGTCAAGCCGGGTGCGGTAGCCGGCCATGCGGCCCAGGCGCTCACCCGACAGATCGGCCATGCGCCGGGCCGCAGCGCGGGCTGCAAGCCGGCGCGGCTCAAGCATGATTATTTTGCGGCCCTCGATCCAGCTCTCATCGACCAACGCCAGTGGGATAACCGTGGTTTTACCGGCCCCGGGCGGGGCCTGCACCACAAGACGAGTTGTGCGCCGCAGCACAGACCTGATCTGATCAAGGATTGTGTTGATGGGCAGGACCGCGCTGCTCATGGAACGTCAATGCCTGGGCTGCAGTCGTGTTCAGTCCCCATGCGCGGGAGCGCTGCCGGGCAGCACCAGCAGTTTGGACTTATCTTTTTTGAAGCGCAGGCCCGCATGCTGCGGCCCGACTTCCTCGATGGAGAGCACGGTATAGATTGAAAGATGCAGGGTTTTGACCTCAGCGAAGCGCCGTTTCATATCCTCTTCCTGCGGGTTGACCACCAGCGAGCTTTGATCGAAAACAAAATCCGATATCGCGATGAAGCTCAGGCCCAGCGACGAGTCTGTGACCGTGCCGGCCTTGACGGTCAGATGCTTTTCAGTGACCGGATCACGGTAGCTGATGATAAAATACGTGTCTTTTTTTCTGACTGCCATATGTCACCGCTCAACAGATAGGTACTTCAGGGACTGTTTCGTAATTAATTTTTCCTGTCATTTCGAATCCGCCGCAGGCGGTGAGAAATCTTGAACGAACGCTGGATTTCTCCCTGCGGTCGAAATGACTGAACAATACGGCTTTTCTCCCGAAGCCTGCCCTGCGCGAAGCCGATGGAGTCAGGACGGCACCTTGGTACGTTGCGGCACGGTCTCGGACGCTGGAGACGCAACGCGGCAGCATTCCTTCTACGCCGCTGTTTTTTTCCTGAACAGTCGCAGCGACGGCAGCAGTGCCGCAGCATGCTCGCTGTACGCGTCGACAACATCTTCCAGCCAGGTGCGCGCAAACAGACGCGCATCTTCGGGCATGGACTGCACGGCCGCAATATAATCGCCGTGCCCGCCCGCGTGCAGCTCAAACGCCGCCAGAAACGTCAGGCGCGAGGCGTCAAGAGCCTTTTCGGCGCAGGGCTGCATAAACACGTCG
>VGSH01000001.1 GCA_016875025.1 Deltaproteobacteria bacterium | reverse complement strand
TTACTATAACCGGATATACAATGTCATTTCGACCGAAGGGAGAAATCCTGGTTTAAGATTTCTCAGTCGCTTTCGCTTCTTCGAAATGACAGCAAGGCTACAATATTTAGAAAAATGCTCTAGAGCAGATTAATGTTGAGCTGTCCGGTGGCAGATTTCGTCATTGAGAGATTGCCACGGCCTTACGGCCGCGCAATGACACGTGTAAACCGGGAGTATAGGTTTGTCATTGCGGGAGAGAAGCGACGAAGCAATCTCGTAGTACATTAATTTCGTGGAATTGACCGGTTATGGCTCTCCATAAGCAGGGCACAGTATTGAAAGCTCTCTGTGTTTGCAGCGTGGCGATCACGAGATATTTCAAGTTCGACCGGAGCAACCTCGTTAACGTATCGATGGGCATAACCACAAAACAGGGGGGGCTACCCACTGAAAACCCTGAAACCCCCTTTTTCCAAAGGGGGCTTGAACACAGGCAGCCTGCATGTGGAGCAGGTTATTTTTTCCTGACCACCACCTGGTATTTCTTGTAAACGACATCAAGGTACGGTGCGTAGATTTTAAGAAACGCATCAATAGCCGGACGGGGGCTGTCGCGATACTGACCGCGCTTGTTCCAGAGATAATCATCAATAAAATCTATCCTGGTGAAGCGACTGGTCTTGGGACGCGCATCTATATGCTTGTAATCATCAAAAATCATCAGGCCGCCCGGTTTTAATGTCTCCCAGCTCATCACCGCATCGCTGAGCGCCCATTTGGGCAGATGGCACCCGTCGATATAGATATAGTCATACGTGTTCGGTTCGAGTGAGCACAGCATATGCTCTGAAGGGCCTTTAACTTTAACTATCTTTTCTGGTATACCGGTTGCGGCGACATTGCGATCGAATCGTTCTTCGATTTTCTGATTGTCGAAGATATCAATGCAGGTGATTGTGGATGCAGGGTGCGTCAAAATGTTTTGCAGCGCCCAGATCGCGGACATGCCCTCGTATGCCCCGACTTCAAGGCCATGCACATCCGGTTTTCCTTTCAAGTGCTGCAGATGGTTTTCCCAGTCATTGATTTGAAACAGATGCCAACCTTCGTAAAAGACATACGGTGTGTCAGGGAAGATGCCCTCTGTTGAAGCCGGCATATCTGCATTGGCTTGTGTTTCCCAGGTGGGCTTCGCGAGAAAATCATCCTCGGTCCCTGTGAGCAAAATCCGGGCTGTTCCTATCAGGCCGAACATTCGCCAGCCGGGAGTAAGGCGGATATAGTCAAGCGTGAAAAAACCCGCGATCGCGATTATGGCGAGCGCAATGAGCGATCTGATTTTCATATACAACCTCCATGACAGTCGTGTATTTTGCGGTGCAGGCTAAGATACTGAAAAGTCATTATAGAAGGCGTATAAAACCATGTCAATATATTTAAGTACTGTATATACGGAGGTATTTTCTGCGATTGCAGCGTGTGGCCGCTCACGAGCATTGCTTGACCGTCACAATGTGTTCTTATATAGTGTGGGCTGTTTTTCCCGGTCTTCGGAAAAATTATTGACCGGCTTGACTCTCAACGTTCGGAGGGCTGGAGCAGGATATGGGTTCGCGGGTGCCTTTCAAAACCATGGCGTTGCTCACGCTTGCTTGCTGTTGTCTTGCGGCGCTTGATTATCATAATTTCCCCTATAATGACGGGGCTGAACATGGAGCTGTCGTCCGTGAACTGGCGGAGAATCCCTTCAGTCCGGGCGAACCCATGCTGGGAACCTTTGATGGCAATTCTGCCCGCTATGTTCCCTCGGCATTATTGATGGCCTTCGCCTCGCGGCTGCTTTCATTGGATGTGCTGCTTGTTATTAAGCTTTTTACGGTTATCTATTTTGTTTTTTTCGTCGCTGCGCTTTCATTGTTTACCTATGAATATTTTGCAGACATGCGCTCGGCGCTCTGGTCTTTGCTGGCGGTTTTATTCCTCTGGGGCACAGGCTGGTACGGTGCGAATGCGTTCATGTTTTCAGCGCTTCTTTCCACGGCATGGTTTCCGTCGCTTGTTTCTTTCTCATGTGCTTTGCTCGCCCTGTATTTTCAGTTACGCTTTATAAAAACCCGTTCTTTTAGTATGGCTTTTTTGCAATACAGCTTTGCTGCGGTGTCGTTTGTCTGTCATCCGCTGACCTGGGTTTTTTATTTTATTTGTTCAGTGCTGCTGTGCTGTGAACGGCAGGGCGGTTCGCTCCGGCCCATCATGGTCACAGGTGTGATTTCCGTTGTAACTGCCCTGTGTGCGGTGGCTGTCTGGCCGTATTATGATTTTATTTCCAATTTCGTTAACGTTGCCTCAGGCGGGCTTGCCAGGACAGCGAGCGATTATCAGACCACACGGGATTATCTGTATTCTGATATTGTGCTGCGCATAGGTCCGGCTCTGGCCGGCATTGCGGGGCTTGTTGTGTGTCTTAAAAAGCGGAAACACCTTCTGCTCTGGGGCGGCTGCGCTGTGTTTGCCGGCCTGTATGCCGCAGGGTATTTTCTTCATATCAGCCTTGCAGAGCGCTTTGTTTTTTTTACTGTGTTCCTGCTGCAGCTTTCTTTCGCCCGCATCGCAGCGCTTGCATCTGCTCCCGGAGCTGAGCCTGTCTTTAGGCTTCCTGCACGAATGGTTACATATATATGTGCTTCCGTGCTTGCATGCGGCATTGTTATTCAGGTCGGCCTTGTTTGGCGTGATGTAGTCCGTCCATGTTTTGTGCTGCAGCCGTCATTTCCTTTTATGCACTATGAAAGCCCAAACAGGGAACACATGGGTTTGGATGCTCTTTTTGGGTCGGGTGATGTTGTTTTTACAGATATTTTCAGCGGCTGGTCGATACCCGTGTATACCGGAGCGAGGGTTGTCGCCCTGCTGCATACCCCCCCGCATGTTCCCGATAATTACATACGGGTGCGTGATTCAAACGCGTTTTTCATGCTCGACAGGCCGCTTGAGGAAAAATGGGAGATTTTGAGGCGCTACAGTCCGTCACATATCCTGCTAAATTACCGGATAATTGGCCCGGACATGGAGCCTGTCCTGCGTGGCATGGGATTCGAACCACTTGTACAGACGGAGTCGTATGTTGTGTTTGCAGTGCCATCTGACAGCCTTGGAAAATCAGGCGCCTATGCTCCTGCGAAGCATGACTGATGTGCCCTTTTTATTTAAAATTTATTGGGTATCGGGTCTGTTGATGGAAAATAAAACATATTGCTCTCTATCGTACTCAACGCTGCCGTTATCCTTTAAAAAACTGGACAAAGAAAAATGAAGAGGAGTGATATCCCTGTTTATTAAAACAAAGCCAACATTATATTTTTTTAAAATTTGTTTTCTATCGAATGCTGACGTTTTTTCATCAAAAAAATGTTCCATGTCTTTAATACGACCCATGCCGTCAGATACAAAAGGCTCCTGGCCCTTGTAAATTAAATCATATGCGACCACTTTGCCCCCGAAGGAAGGCACAAGAATTCCACTGTATCTGTCTGTTAAGACAATATTTTCTCGATGCGTTAGTTCCGCAATAAAATTCAGATTACTGTATTCCGGAATTTTTTGAATACGATATTGGCTCCAGAAGGTCACAGGCAGGTTGCGCATGGAAACAAGCAAAAGGATGATCATACAAGCGGCAATCGCATAACGGATATCCCGGGGGATGTCGCTGCGGCTCTTTAAGGAAGCAAACCAGTCTGCAAATATTATGTGTGCTATAAGAATCGTTTGTGCAATGGATCGGCCATAGCTCCATTGTTTTGTAAAGAATCCCCAGAAATAAACAGCGGAAAAGCCGAGAAACAGTAACCCCAGCGTATCTTTGGGGTTTTTGTACAGGCGAATAATAATGAATGGAACTGTAAATAGTGTCGGCCATATTTTGGCGAGCACATCCCTGTAAAGTGTAAGGTCATCGAGGATATAATGTGACACAAAATTTGTTTTTTGCGACAAGAGTGCAAACAGGGACAAGTGGGGCCACAGGTATACCAGTCCCAATGTGCAAAGAATTATCACTGTGAGCTTTATCGAATTTCTCACGACTGTCAGGAGTGAGCTGTTGGAGATCAGAATAATCCCCAACCCGGCGAACAAAACGATACTTGTACTTGTATGTGAAAGCATGACGATTGCGGAGAGTGGAATAATAGATAAAAATAGAAATTTTTTATTGTGTTGTAATGTTTCAATGAACAGGGCAAAGGACAATAAGGCCAGGCCGATGCAGAAAAAGGAAGGATAGGGAAAGCAGAACCCGATTGTCTGCAGGTGAAAAAAACTGCTGTACAGCCATGGATGCTCTCCCCATAAGACTAATGAAAACACAAGAGCGTAGAAGGCGGTATGCCTTGCTGTATTCAGCATGCGGCAGAACAGATGGAGACTGTATGAAAAAACAGCAAAGTTTAACAGGCCCATACAGCCAAGCGCTGTGATCGATGATAATCCGAATACCTTTGCAAAAAAGCCGACTATCCAATGATATGGGCCGTGATAAAAATGTTGCGTGTTTACTGGGAGGAAAGGATTTGTAGGGGAAAAGGGATTTAAAGAGAATTCCCGGACAACAGCACTGTGCAGCCAGAAATCACCTACCCAAAAACCGTTTATTACCTTGATTAAAAGCAAACACAGTACGGTTGCGGACAGCAGAATATAACGTTTCCCGCTGATAATCTCTATAGTTGAAAGCACGTTTTTGCGAATTCTATTCATCAGCGCCTCTTTGAGTATTCATGCGTATTCAGTAGTGTCCAAAATAATTTAGAACAGGCCCTCTGCTGCGTTGCGCTCATCATTCGTCACTGCGTCATACGCAAAAGTACGCCTCATTCCACATAGTTCAGCGCGTCTTAGATCTGGCCATTTTTGAACTGCCTGTATAATTTGACTTTTTTTACAACCTGCTGTCTGGTTCAGCAATCTGACGAGCACCTCATTTTTTTTGCCTGGACTGTATGGCTGCTACGATGCTGTCTGCAATAATTTGATGCGCAGGCGGGTTTGGATGTGCGTCAATGACTTCGGGCGGATCGCTGTCGTTCCAGTGGACGTAGGCACGGCCGTAATATTCGGTTGTCGGCTCGGTCAATCGGCTCATAAGTTCTGCATAGGCGTCGACGACGGGAATTCCAAGAGCCTTGATTTCTTCAGGTATTGGCAGCGGCGCTATTCCGTCACCGAGTACTACGATCAAGGCTTGCGCCCCGGCGTCATGGGCAATTTGCAGTATCTCGCCGTAGGCGTTTTTGATGATGGCCGATGTATCGCGCGCAGGCATTGGAATACGTCCGATGCGTTTATTAACATGATAGGCGAGCATCATAAAATCTTCATATGCATGCAGAGGAAGACCGACCCTCACAAGGAAAGATGCAAAATCGGAAAAAGTTTTCGGAGATTTTTTGTACCGGTCAACCGGAAGATTAAAAACAACCGGCATGAATACGGGTGGGTGAACTGCCATCCCGGAAACCGTTGCAGTAAAAAATGGATTGGTGACTCTGCCGAAAAAAGAAGGGGCGAAACAGGAACGGCCGCGCTGAATCAACCAGGGAGAATACTGGATGAGCACATAGTCGGGCCTGTAGCGTGGTATCAGGTCACGGGCCAACAGCACCATATGTGAAAGCGCATATCCGCATCCGCCGGCATTGATTGATGATCCGTTCAGGAGTTGTGCTACGCGCCACACGAAAGCATCTTCGGCTTTGCAGGCATCACCATAGGTATACGAGCATCCGAGCGCCAGAACCAGCGGACGGGGGCGCTTGTGAGCGTCAGGTATTGCGTAGTCGTGCGGAACCCTGAATCCGGCCTTGTCATACTGGATGGGAATATCCGGCCTGGGGGGCAGGACGTGTGCGCCCTGAGAACCGGGTATCGGCGCAAAGCCGAGCGCCGGATCAGCGCGGTACACCTGGCCGATCAGGCCGCGAGCCGGGCTTTTAATATGATTGTAAAGGATGAGAGAGCGGTAGGTGCAGTAGGCGCCATACAGTACGATCAGAAAACTGATATTTACCGCTGAAAGAATGCACAATGATTTTAGCCGGCTCATACGAATACGGTTGTTTACCAATAGATATTTTGTGTCCGTTATTTGACGATATATTGATGTTGTGCCGATTTGCGAAGACTATAGACCCGGGTTTCGCGGCTGTCAAAGAAAAAAGCATGCAGTATGAAAGATGTGTCCGGCAGGTATATGAAATTTAAAAGGCTTTTGAAAAATGCCTGCCTGCCTGCCGCATTGTGCGCGTCATTCATTACTGCGGCATACAGCAGGGGCACGGCATACCCTGCCCCTACCGCCCATAACTTATAACGGCTGTTGAAAAAGGCCCATCTGCGGCGTTGCGTCCGGTCCTTTTTGAACAGCCTGTTTGAAATGACTTTTTCAACAACCTGATAATTTGCGATAGATACGTTGCAGGAACATGTCCGCCGTCTTTTGACATTAACGGGCTTGTAAGCTAATCACGCTTCACGAATAAGCGCCACACATAGTACACCGGGATGCCCGCCAGCAGCACTCCGATAGAGAACAGCGACGTGCTCGTCCAGGTCATGAGCGCGGCTGTCATCATCGTCACCGACAGGCCGATGTAGAGCAGCGGCACATACGGGTACAGGGGAACGCGATACGGACGCCGCAGGCCGGGCTGCTTGAAGCGCATATACATCATGCCGATGACAGCCACCACCGGGAACACACTCAGGGCAAAGCCCATATATATTACCAGCGTCATAGCCGATCCCAGGAGCACATAGACGATCGCAAGCCCCATCTGAACACAGATGGCAAGCCAGGGCGTGCCATAGCGCGGGTGCAGGGCCGCCAGCCAGTGAAAAAGCATGCGATCCTGAGCCATGGCGTAGCAGACCCGCGGACCGATCATCATCTGAACCGACACAGCCGACAGCAGGATAATGGCGATCCCGAGGGTAAGAAAATTGCTTACCGCCGGCGCAAAGAGAAAGCCGGCGGCAATAGCAGCGACTTCATCTTTGCCCATAAGCGCCTCGCCGGGCGCAGCCAGCAGGAAAACAAAATTAAGCAGCAGATACAGGCACATGGTCAACAGCGTGCCCCGGAGCATGGCCCGGGGAAGATTGCGCTCCGGGTTACGGATCTCACCGGCAATGTAGCTGGCACCATTCCACCCCGAGTAGGCGAACATAACAACAAGCAGGGCCAGGCCCATGACAGCAAAACCCGATGCTCCGGTATCTGCAATGGGATACGTCGCAGCAAGGCGGCCGATAGTGCCGAAATCAGCCGCAAGCAGGCCCAGGCCGATTATTGCCGCGACAATCATGATTTTGACGATGGTAAGGGCGTTCTGAACATAGCTGCCCTTTTTAACACCGACAATATGCAGACTGCCGAAAAAAACAATAACCATAACAGCGGCTGTCTTTTGAAACCAGACATCATCAAGCAGCATCATTTCACCGGAAGTACCGGAAACAGAATGGAAAAAACGGTTGATGTACTGCACCAGCAGTAGGGAGCCTGTCGCCACCGGAGCCGCAAACCCCACAACGAGCGAAACCCAGCCGGTGAGAAATGCGGGCAGGAAGCCAAATATTTTTTTCAGGTACACATACTCGCCGCCCACATCCGGCCATGTGGTGGCAAGCTCGGCATAGCACAGAGCGCCGGCAACGGCAATGCAGCCGCCGACAATCCACAGCGCCATGACAACCGGAGCGCTGCCGGTCATGCCCAGAACGTTGCCGGTAGTCATAAATACGCCGGTGCCGATCATATCGGCTACAATGACCAGCACCGCGGTTCCCAGACCTATCTGACGCTTCAAACCCATAGGTGCCCTGCTCTTCCGATATAAAAATTTTTATTGTGCTGCAGAAAAAAAAACCGAGTCCTGCACACAGCACGGTTTAAAAACTCCTACAACAGACCTTTCTTCTACTTTTCCTTCATCAGGATGTCAAATCTTTTTCATGCGGCTGTCCGCAAAACAGCCCACTGAAAAGCTTTCAACCTGACAGGCCCGGAGCACAATATCCTTGACACCCCTGACACCCCCGGCCTATATTCGAGACGAAAAATGGAAAACACCTTTCCCCATCAAAAAAGCAAAATGCGACCGCACACTGCTGTAAAAAAACACACATTTGGCAACATCCTGCTTCTGGCTGTCAGCTTTCTCGTTTGCATTTTACTGCTGGAGATACTGTTGCGCGTGTACGACCCGTTTGGCTTCCGGGTTAAAGGCAATACAATCATACTGCCGGTACATAAACGCTACACATTTCACAATGACGACACCTCGTTCAACAAGCTTGAAAGCAAAATTATACACACCAAAAATTCGCTCGGATTTCGCGGCCCTGACACGCCTTCTGACTTTGATAATCTGCTTTCATTGTTCGCCATCGGAGGAAGCACCACGGAATGTCTCATGCTGTCCGACCAGCATGACTGGCCGCACCTGACCGGAGAAAAATTAAAACCTTTGTTCCGGAACGTATGGATCAACAATGCCGGGCTCGACGGTCACAGCACCCATGGACATTACCTGCTCATGCAAAACAACATCGCCCGGCTCAGGCCAAAAGTTGTGCTTTTCATGATCGGCGTAAATGATACGGATCCTTACTCCGCTTACTTTCACGATCAGTCCTTGCTCAAAAAAAACACCTTTAAAACCATTGCGGCATGCTCAACCGAAACGGTACGGTGGGCCATACGCGGAGAGTTCCGCAGGGCATTGAATGCACTGTATTATCTATCCGTGCATGTCGCCGAACAAAGCCACCTGACCGCAGGCATCCTCAACCTTTATAGAACCATCAAAGCCAGGCAGCAGGGCCTGCAGCACAGATGCATTGACTTCTCCACCCTTGCATATAGAACCGAGCCGGATGTTGAATCGGATAAAAAAATAAAGATTTTCAGCAACGAGGTCGTCCCCGGATTTCGCTCACGACTTTTACGTTTGATAAAATTAACGAAAGATGCCGGGATTTATCCGGTGCTCATTACACAACCCGCTCTCTATGGCAGCGGAATTGATCCCGACACAGGGATCGATATGAACAACATTGCCTGCAACGGAAACAACGGACTGACACAATGGAGAATTCTTGAAATTCTTAATGACGTTACCCGAGAAGTTTCCAAAGAAGAAAAAATAGCCCTTATAGACCTGGCACACGAAATGCCGAAGCGTTCAGCATACTTTTATGATTTTATCCATTTTACAAACATTGGATCCGATATTGTCGCAAGAATAATTGCATCAGGTCTGACACCAGTATTAGAAAAACAGTTCCCCGAATATTCAAAAATAGTGGCCCCGTAAACAATGTGCTGGCTCTTGCCTGCCGCAGCCTCCGTGAATATTATTCCCCTCGTCTTCATTGCATCGACTGTGGTATACTGCGCCAACGACGCAAAAAGTCCGTAAACAGAATGGGACCGGTATGAAATACATAGTGCTGCTGGGCGACGGCATGGCCGATCGCCCGCTTGACGACCATGCAGGCAAAACCCCGCTGCAGATCAGCCGGACGCCCTGCATGGATTATCTTGCCGGAAGCGGCACGCTGGGCATGGTCTGCACGATTCCCGAAGGCTTTGAACCGGGAAGCGATGTTGCCAACATGTGCGTCCTGGGCTATGACCCCAGGCTGCACTACACGGGCCGCGCGCCGATCGAGGCTGTCAGCATGGGTGTCAGCCTGGATGCGGGCGACATTGCCTTCCGCTGCAATCTTGTGAGCCTTGCTGGGAACGGGCCTGAGGCTTCAATTGATGACTACAGCGCCGGGCATATCACCACCGCGGAGGCGCACCGCTTCATTGCCGCGCTTAAAAGTGAGCTGGACAGCGATGCATGCAAACTGCACCCCGGCATCAGCTATAGACACCTTATGGTCTGGAAAGGCGCCGATCCGCGGATTAAAACCAGCGCACCGCATGACATTACCGGCCGCGCGATTGAGGCCTATATGCCCGCAGGCCCGGGCGCGGAGCCCGTCCGTGAAGCAATGCTGCGCAGCCGGCGGCTGTTTGAAAACCATCCGCTGAACCGGGAGCGCATAGCGCAGGGCAAAAAGCCGGTCAGCTCGATCTGGCTGTGGGGTCAGGGAACAGCTGTCACACTGCCCTCATTCCGAGAAAAATACGGCCTCAGCGGCAGCGTTATTTCGGCGGTTGATCTGATCAAGGGACTGGGCATCAGCGCGGGCCTGCACTCAATCAACGTGCCCGGCGCGACCGGCTATCTTGACACGAATTACGCCGGCAAGGTCGCAGCCGCCCTTGGAGCTCTCAAAGAGCAGGACTTCGTATACCTGCATGTCGAAGCCCCGGATGAAGCCGGGCACAAGGGAAGTTTCCCGGAGAAGATACAGGCCATAGAGGATTTTGATACGAAAATCGTGCAACAGGTTGTTGATGGCCTGCGCACAGCGGGAGAACCGTTCAGGATTCTGCTGCTGCCTGATCACCCGACGCCCCTGTGCCTGAAAACACACTCGAGCGATCCGGTGCCGTTTGTACTCTACGACAGCGCCTGTGCCCCTGAGCACCCGCAAAAACAGACCTATTGCGAGGCCGACGCCCGTGCTTGCGGACTTCTGATTGAGCAGGGCTGGACCCTTATGGACCGGTTTATCAACGGCATATAGGCCCATGTTGCCACCGGGGCCGCCGCACGCGCCGGGATGCGAACAATTTCACGACCCATTGCCATCGGCCATGCACATTACCATACTCGGCTCCGGAACCTGCGTGCCCAGCCTGGAACGGTCTTCGGCGTGCATTAAAGTCACCGATGGCACAACAACCGTTCTGCTTGACAGCGGTCCGGGCAGCCTGCGCCAGCTGATGCGTGCTGAAACGGAGATCAACGATATAGATCTCGTGTGCTACACGCACCTGCACGTCGACCATACGGCTGATTTCGTGCCGCTGCTGTTTGCTTCAAAATACGCCCCGCTCCCGCGCACACGCGACCTTGCAATCATGGCAGCGCCGGGTTTCCGCGATTTCTACGACCGGCTCACGTATGCCTATGGCGACTGGATCGTGCCTGAGAACTGCACGCTTGTCTGGCTCGACGCAGGCCGGCCCGCTGTATTCGGTTCCCTTACCATTACCGCAGCCCCGGTTCGGCACACCCCGCACAGTATCGCCTTCCGGCTTGCAGACAGCAGCGGGAAAAGCATGGTCTATTCGGGCGACACAGACTACTGCCGGGAAATAATCGATCTTGCCGTTGGATGCGATGTGCTCATACTGGAGTGCTCATTTCCGGACGATCAGTATCACGAAGGCCACCTTACTCCGGAGCGGGCAGGCAAAATCGCCGCTGAGGCCGGCTGCAGGCAGCTTGTACTGACGCATTTCTATCCGGACTGTGATCCGCAGCAGGCTGTGCCCGGAGCTGCAAAAAAGTTCAGGGGATGCATACATGCCGCACATGATTTAATCGAAATTAAATTGTAAAATCAATAATTTACAAACTAATACCAATAAAAAACATTACATATTCAGGGCCATACATGCAATCACAAAAACCGGCTGGCATACAACGATCAGGACATATAGTTATGGCGCTGTGTGCTGCTGCAGCGTTTTTCCTTCAGCCATTTAACGCAGCTTCGCAGCCGGAACAAAATAACGGTATCAGCATCAGCGTACAGCCTGAAAGAGTCGAGCAGGGCTCGGTTGTCATGATTTCGCTCGTATACCCTGAAGCGGCAGGAACCTCATGCTCATGGAACAGCAGGACTTTCCCGCTTTTCACTGATGCTTCCGGCCGCGCCTTCGGGTTTGTGCCGATTGATATGGACCATGCACCGGGTGCGCAGCGCTTGAGCGTTAGCGTCAAAAATGCTGAAGGCATAACTGCCGCACGCGAGGTGTCCTTTGAGATCATTGCAAAAAAATTTCCCGAGCAGCATATTACCCTTGATGAATCCAAAGTCACCCTGAGCGCGAACGATCTTGAACGGCACAACCGCGAGCGCGCTCAGGTCGAGGCCATGTTTGCCGCCTCGCAGCCCCGGCGCCTGTGGTCTGATGCGTTTCTGCAGCCCGTGCAGGGTCGTATTTCAACCCCGTTCGGAGTGCGTCGCTTTATCAACAAACAGCCCCGCAATCCGCATTCAGGCATCGATATAGCCGCTCCTGCCGGCACACCGGTCAGGGCCGCATCGGCTGGAATCGTGTGCCTGACCGGCGAGCATTTTTTCGCCGGCAAATCAGTTTACATCGACCACGGCCATGCCATGTTCAGCATGTATTTTCACCTTGATACAATCGATGTACAGAACGGTCAGAGCGTGACACAGGGAGAGATAATCGGCCGGGTAGGATCAACCGGCCGATCCACGGGCCCGCATCTTCACTGGGGCATGCGCTTGTACGATACACCTGTTGATCCGCTCAGTCTGCTTGCGCTTTTTGAATGAACCTGTAATGCCAGTTGACAAACAACCACTCGACGCCAGCCGTTGCTCCGCAGACCGTCCGGGCTCCCTGCCCTTTCACCCGGTTGACCTGTGCCAGCCGGACACAATGAAGTCGTGCGCGGCCTGCTGCGGGCTGTATAACTGGCAGGACCACTCGCGTACCGCCATCACCGGCATTGTCAGCATGCAGACCGATCTCTTTTCAGCGCTTGACTCATACGACAATCTTGATGAGTACCGGCTCCGGCGCGATCAGCGCATCAATAACACTAAACTCTTTGAAACCATCTATAACTGCGAATTTGTCGGTTTCGTCGACCGGGAGCGCCGCCGGGTCGGATGCCTGCTGCATCCTTCGGTTACCGGCATACCTGCACTTCGCAACCACTGTTTTTACGGCGCAAAAATATGCCATGAGCATTTCTGCCCCGGATACGGCTGCCTCACCACGCCGGAGCAGCTTGCCGTAGTTTCCGCCGTGCAGGACTGGTATCTCTTCGGGCTGGTCATCACCGACATCGACCTGGTAAAGGAATTTTTCCGACATGTTGAAAACGCGCTGGGTGAGAGCATCAAACCCGCGCGCCTGTCGCAGCCGGAGCTGCGCCATATCCTGCATGATTTTTTCAGCCTGAAAGAACACTGGCAGTTCAAGGCTGCAGAAAACCGGCTGGGTAAATATTATTTCTCGGCTTCCGAATACGCTATCGCCCGCATTGACTATTGCGCCCGCTGGGGCGTACCCGAGTCCCGCTTTGACAAAATACTGGTAAGCCTCGAATCGGAATTCAGCTCATACGAGCAGGTACTCTCGGCCGAAGAAATGCTGCAGGAAAAAATCCATGCCTTTATCAGGGCATATTCAGCTGCCCACTAACAGGCTGTTGAAAAAGGCCCATCTGCCGCGGAGAGCTGTCGTAGTGCCGCATGCAGGATGCTTTTCAATCCCCCTTTGGCAAAGAGAGCAGCACCTGCCCTGCGCTCTATCGCTATCGGGGTCGGGATCGGATTTTCCAAAAACTTCGATTGCGATCCCGATAGCGATAGCGATTTTGGTGGACATCCTCAAAACATGTCACGCCGCAAAGATCTTTTAGCTATAGTGTATCAATATACACTCAACTTCTTATGTACAACAAAGTCAGAAGACCCGAAAAAGTAAAAGGCTCCAGCATGCTGCCGATATCAGCCCCGCGTTGTGTTTTGCATTATAATCTGTTATTATTCTTTCATTTTTTCATACACGTGCTTCGGCGCGCCTGACTGTGCCGCGTAACGGATACACTGACATGGATACAACAGCTCCGGCTGAAAACGCCAGCCTGGATGAACTTCAGCAGCGCATTGGATATCAATTCCGCGATATTTCCCTGCTGCAGCTGGCGCTGATGCATAAATCATATGCCAATGAGCAGCAGCTCGAAGAGCACTGCGGCAATGAGCGCCTTGAATTCCTCGGTGACGCGGTCATTGAGCTCGTAATCAGCCATATACTGATGGAACAGGCCCAGGACAGCCCTGAGGGCCGCCTGTCAAAAATGCGGGCCTCAATCGTCAACACCGACTCCCTGGCTGCCATATCGCGCAGTTACGCCCTGAGCGACTGCCTGCGCCTGAGCCGCGGCGAACAGGAAAACCGCGGACGTGAGAAGAAGTCAATACTGGCCAACGCCTACGAAGCCCTGACTGCGGCAGTATATTTTGACGGCGGCTACGATGCCGTATTCCGCATGATCAGCGACCATTTCAAACCGCTGATCGATGAAGCCGCCCGCCGGCGGGGCTACAGCCGCGACTATAAAAGCCGCCTGCAGGAACTGGTACAGAAATTATTCAACGACACCCCGGTGTATGAAATTATTTCCGAGCAGGGCCCTGATCACTATAAATCCTTTGGCGTCCGGGTCATGATCAATAATCAGCCCTGCGGTACGGGGCATGGCGGCAACAAGAAAACAGCCGAGCAGCAGGCTGCCCGTGAGGCCCTGAAACTTCTGGAGAGCACTCAGCCATGAACCCTGTCGTCGCCATTATCGGAAGACCCAATGTTGGCAAATCGACCCTGTTTAATACGATTGCCCGCCGCAATATCGCCATCATCCACGATCTGGCCGGCGTAACGCGCGACCGCAATTATACGGAAGTAACGCTGGACTCGCACGCTTTCACATTGATTGACACCGGAGGGTTCGACCCGGCCGGAGAGGATGACTTTGCGCGCCTGGTTCGCGAGCAGGCCGTATTTGCCGTTGAGGAGGCCGACCTGATCCTGTTTCTCATGGACGGCACCGACGGCCTGCAGCACAGTGATCTTGATATCGCCCGCCATCTGCAGCAGTCCGGCAAGCCCGTGCTGTATGTGGTCAACAAGGTTGAAGGCCGCAGTATTGAAGACGCTGTAAACGACTTTTACCGGATCGGCGTGGACACCATTCATGCAATTTCTGCCAAGCACAAGACCGGCATTCCGGAACTGATCGAGGCAATTCTGGCGCACATTCCCGAAGGCACGCCCTGGTCACAGGATGGAGAAGAAATTGTGTGCTCGATAATCGGGCGTCCCAATGTCGGCAAATCATCGCTGATAAACAGGCTGGTCGGGCAGGAACGCTTCATGGTCAGCGAACAGGCCGGCACCACCCGCGATCCGGTTGACACGATCATGCGCTATCACGGGCAGACCATCCGCTTTATCGACACAGCCGGAATCCGGCGCAAAAGCAGCCTGGGCTACAAGCTGGAGCGCTTCTGCGAGCTCATGTCGCTCAAATCGATCAGCCGGTCGGCGCTGTGCATACTGATGATCGACGCACGCGACGGCGTAACGACCTACGACGCCCGCCTGGCAGCGCAGATCTACGAGCGCAACCGGGCATGTATCGTGGCGATCAATAAATGGGACCTGATTGAAAAAAAGGACAAATCCTATGAGCACTTCGTCAGGGATGTGCGCGCCAAACTGGCGTTTATCGATTTTGCCCCGGTCGTTGCCCTGAGCGCGCTCACCGGACAGCGGGTACGCACTATTCTTGACATGATTCTTGACATCGGCCGGCGCTACAGCCTGCGTATCGCGACGCCTGAAGTCAACCGCGCGATTGAACAGGTATGCGCCCATCATCCGCCGCCCGGCCTGGGCAACAGCCGCACGAAAATCTACTACGCAGCACAGATTTCGACAGCACCGCCCGTGTTCAAGCTGTTCACCAATCACCCACGGGTTTTCACCACCGCCTATATCAAATATCTTGAGCGCTCACTGCGGGAACGTTTTAAACTGGACTGCATTCCGTTGTGCCTGCAGGTCAGCGGACGCGCAAAGCAGGACCGCCCTGAGCGCAAACCGTCAAGGCATCGCCAGGTTTCCGGTCAGAAACGCACGTAGCCGGTCCTGCGAAACCGGATGCAGGGCAACCTCACCGATACGGTGCGGCAGCACGAAGTTGACGGTTGAACCTGTTTTCTTCTTGTCCTTCAGCATAACGCGCAGATAATCGACAGCCGGAAACTGCGGAGCCGCAACGGGAAGACCCGCACGTTCAACCAAACCTTCGATCCGATGCACATCAGCCGATCCGCACAGTCCGAGGGATTGTGCCAGCTGCGCGGCCGCGCACATGCCGATCGCGACCGCCTCACCGTGGAGAAAATCAGCATATCCGGTCAGGGTCTCAACTGCATGTCCGAGCGTATGCCCGAAATTAAGGTGGGCACGCACGCCCTGCTCGCGCTCGTCCCGGGAGGTTATATCGGCCTTGATCGAGCAGCACCGTACAATAACGGACGCAAGTGCAGCAGTATCAAGGCGCATGATCGCCCTCAGATTTGATTCAAGAAACGCAAAAAAACCGGGATCGCTGATAACACCGTATTTGATGACTTCGGCAAGCCCGGCGCGCAACTCCCGCTCCGGAAGCGTTTGTAAAACAAGGGGATCAATGATAACGGCCTTAGGTTGATAAAAAGCCCCGACCATATTTTTACCGCCCGGTAGATTTACGCCGGTTTTCCCACCCACGCTGCTGTCGACCTGGGCCAGCAGCGTGGTCGGTATCTGAACAAACGGAATGCCGCGCAAAAACGTGGCGGCGGCAAAACCGGTCATGTCGCCGACGACACCGCCGCCAAGGGCGACCAGAAAACCGGAACGATCAAGACCGAATCCGAGCAGTTGATCATAGATTACATGCATGGTATCGAGCGTTTTAAACTGCTCGCCATCCGGAAGAACGATCTCGAAAACTTTAAACCCTGCTGCGGCCAATGAATTTTTCAAGGCGGTAAGATAGAGCGGAGCTATGGTCGAATTCGTGATAACAGCCGCTGTTCTGCCCATGGCAGCGCTCAAAAGAGTGCCTGCGCGCCCGATCAGACCATTATCAATATGGATATCATAGCTTCTGAGCCCTAGGTCTACATCTACTGTATGCATGGCAGCTTATTCCATTATCAGATTTGTCCAAAATAAATTATTGTATCGCTGCTGAAGGCCCTCTGTCCGGGGCCGTGCCGTCCCATCCGGCAAAGAAGACCTCATTTCATGTTCGGCCCGTGTGCCGCAATATTTCAAACGGGCCAGGCACGCCCCCGCGATTGTTGTCTACGGCAGTGCGCCTGGGCCGTGTATACAATGAATTTTACAGGACGTGCCGTTGCATCGGCAGTGCACAAACTTCCGGATGGGACGGCACGGCCCCGGCCGGAGGGCCTGTTCTGAATTATTTTGGACACCACTGTTCCATTATAATAAGTATAATCATGACTCCATATACATGGCAAGTATAACAAAAAAACACAGGTTGTAACACCTGTGCTTTCGATCAGTTCAAGAATGCCTGCATCCGAACGTCAGGTACCCTCTTTCTGCACGGGCACCACTTCCTGCTCTGCCGCGGAGAATACCCCTTCGGTTTCAATAAAAAAACCATCCATCAGGGATTTGATGCCTTCACGAACAGCATTATCAAACATCACGCGGGGGTGCGTATTTGTATTATCAAAATTATTCGCAGGTGAAAACTCAATTTCAACACGGTTGGACCACATGACCTCACCGGTCTTACCGTTCTGTGCATACATCCGTACCTGTACAACAGCCGAACGCTTGTTCCGTGCCGGCTGCTGGCCGACAATATACCCCGTGCCAGCTCCGATCAGTGCGCCGGTTCCGGAGCCGATTACCGCACCCACAGCTGTTCCGGTGGCGATATTCGTAATATCATCAAGGTCGGCCTCATAGTTGATGGGATCGGTGCCGCCCCACGTAAAACGCCGGGCATCGCCGAACACCGACGGCACAATTCCGCGGCGCGCTCTTTCACCACCGGAGTCATAGGAACCCTTGCCGCCCAGGAGCAGGTCACGCGTACCATGGAATGCCACCGTTACGATGCCGCTGGTAAACGGATTCAACGAGGCGGTTTCCTTAATGCCGTAGTCCAGAATTCGTCCGCGGATAATAAGATCAACATCAAGCTCGTCTGCAAGCTCGACAACCATCTCTTTGGTCAGGCCGACAGTTGCCCCCTGCAGAACAGGTGAATCCGACTTTTTACTATCATCGTTTTTTTTCTGTTTACCCATCAGGGAAAAAATTTCATCCGCCATCACATCCGTATGCACATGATTGGCGAGTGCGTACTCAAGCGACTCAACCCGCTCAATCTGGTCTTCATGCGTAGTGTCGATCGGCGGGGCCGTTCCCTGAATAAGGTACATTGTATCGTCAATCGGCCGGATAATCTGACGATCGACAAGCAGCGTATTAACATCCTCCTGCACAGCAAGCGTGAGCCCGTGAGCAACAAGATGGTCGGCTATTTCCTCCTGTATGCGGATATTGCCGCCCCATGCATCCGGCCGGATTGTGCGCTGCTGATGGGAGTAATCGGCAAAGGGAAATATGGCAACCTTCCTGATGCCGCTCACATAGACCGTATTTTCAGCAGGAATGAATTTGACATTCGGTGTCGGTCGTGGCGAAATATTCTGCGTCATGGTGGCGCTGCCGCCGCATCCCATGGCTGTCAGAACAGCCAGAACAGTAATCATGCTATTCCATCGTAGTTGCTTCATTGCCGTCAACCTCCTTATAATGCGCTGTTTATCATACGGTATTGTGCATGCAGCCATAAGCATTCGTTTCAACGGATTTTCAACCTGAAACCGATTCCGGTCCCTGTGCAATCGTTCCAGGTGCATCCAGAATCGTTACCGTCAAAAAGACCAGCAGCTCGGTAAGCTGCTCTTCCTGTTTCTCGTTCCTGAAAAAATAGCCGAAATACGGCAGGGTTCCAAAAAAAGGAACCGTTTTTATATTGAGCGTCTGGGTTGTCTCATAAATACCGCCGATAACTGCAGTCACTCCGCTCTGGACCAGCAAAAACGTTTCAACTTCCCGTACATCGATGCCGGGCGCGTTGTCCTGGCCGACCTGGGATGACTTCTGGTTTTTTGTAATCTTCAGTTCGAGAGTTATAGTATTTTGAGGGGTAATTTTCGGCGTAACTTCAAGCTCAAGAACAGCATCCTTGAACTCTGTCGAGGTAACGCCGTTCTCATTCAAAACAGCATAGGGAAGCGCAACGCCCTGCTTGATAAGCGCTTCCTGGTTATCAAGTCCTATAACACGCGGATTGGAAACGATTTTTATCTTGTCGTCATTTTCAAGCGCGCTCAGCTGCATATTGAGCGTAAGATTATCCCGTATATAGCCAAGATTTATACCGCCGCCCGACCCGTCCCCGATCGGCGCAGGAAGATTTACGATATTATTGCCGCCGGCCCCGCCGCCGATGTTAATCGGGTTGCCATCTTTTGTGGTAGTGTAGGTTCCGCCCCAGGAAATACCGAGCTGTTTGGTATAACTTGGATTTGACTGCACAACCCGGGCCTCAATCATGACCTGCCGCGTCGGCACATCCTGCTCCCGGATCAGCTCGGCGATCCTGGAAATATTCTCAGGTATGTCCTTAACCACGACCTTGTTTGTCAGCCGGAAAGAGGTTGCGCTGCCCCGCGGGCTCAACACCTTCAACTGCTTTAAAAACTGTGCAACATCCTGGGCCTTTGTATAACTGACGTCAAAGGTCCTGATTTCAAGGTCAACGACTTCCTCATGGGACTGACGGGCGAGCAGTTTTTCTTCATTAATGGCCTTGATGCGCTCGCGGGTTTCAATCCGGGTGATATTTTTTGTCACAATACTGCCAAGCGCGTTCGTCTCGAGAATCAGCTCAAGCGCTTCATCAAGGGGGATATTGTCAAGCTTAAGAGTTACGCGTCCGGTGACGGCTTCGCTGATAATCATGTTTCGGCCGCTGATATCGGCGATAAGGCGCAAGACATTTTTTATATCCGCATCCTTGAAATCAAACGATATATTGGGGCCGCTGAACTGCTGGGGCGCTGCTGCCGCCTCATCGCCGACCGGAACAGACTCCTCTAACGCAACCGACTCTGTCGGCAGTACAGGCTCCGGCGCTACAGGTTGTCCGGACGCTTCGGCCGCCTTTGCGGGCGACGATACAGCGACAGACTGCAGATGCACCATCAGGGACGCACCCTGTTTGGCGATCTGGTACTGAGGCAGGGTTGGGGATGCGATATCAACGACTACCCTGAGGTTGCGGGGATCCGATCCGAGGCGGATCTGCTCAACGAATGCATTGTTAACCGCGATACGCGAGGTGCCGATCGATGCACGTGCGCCGGGAAGGTCGATTACAAACCGGCTGGGGTTTTTCAAAGTATAGGCATTATACGTGCCGATGGGAGCTGCTGATACAAGCTCAATGCTCATGCCGTCGGGTCCGGTATGCGGAACGATCGAGGAAATTACGGGGCGGCCTGATGCGGGTACCGCAGCAGATGCAGCGGGCTGCACTGCCGCGGTCGTCTTTGCCGGCGTACCACCATCCGGCATTTTCCGGCTGATGTCAATCGTGAGGGAAGTGGCATCGCTGGAAGTCGTGTATACCCAGTCGTCACGCAGCGCAACCGTAAGCCGCAGATAATCCCGTTCCCGGTCCTGAATTTTTTCGGAAGTAAGACCTGCGATAAAATCATTATCGGCGATGCTCAAATCGGCATGTTCAGCCAGGGCGAATTCGGGCAGATCGACAATAATACGATGTGGATCGGTCAGTTTGAAAACCGTATATTGGGGAGGAGCGCCCGTTAGAAAACTGAGAGAGCAGCCGGATTGCATATCGACAAGGGCAACCGACTTGACAACCGCACCTGCCTGATCGTCCACGGTGCTTTCAGCAGCAGCCGGCAGTGCAGCCTCATCGGTTTTCAGGGTGCTGCCGGATACACAGGAGCTGCACAGAACGGCAGTCACAGCCATGGCAACCAGTAAACGCAGCGAATCTTGATATGCTTTCATGACAATCCTCTATTCGAGCTGTTGAATCGTTATTGTTGAAATTCTGGGTTCTTCTTCGCCAAGCGAATTAAAGATTTTTTCTCTTACGATAATGCCCGTACGCGTGACCCGCTCAACAACACCGTCGTTAGGGCCGACAAGCATCCCAGTGCGAACGACATATCCGTATCCGGTGGGATCCTCAAGCATGGCGGTGGGACCATCATCCGATACCACAACGGCCACAAGCTTTAAATCCTTCAATTCATACTTTTGCAGGGGCGTGAGAAATTCCCGGTCACGCGATCGAGCCTCCGAGGCCTTTTTAGCGGCTGTATCAACGACCAGCGGACGAAACGGATCGGCCTTGCCCGCTGAGCTGTACCCGAATGGCTGTCCGGCAGGCTGAGGCTGTTCAGCCGCGGCAACAGGCTGCTGTTTCGGCGGCCGTTTTTTACGTGCGGGCCTTTCAACAGAAGCCTCCTGCTGGGTTTGCTGGTCTGGCGCGCATCCCGGTACCGCAATAACACAAAAGAAAATAAGCACGCTGTAAATTAAACATCTCATTGTCGTGTCCTATTCTGCGATACTACAACCCATCATCACCCGCCGCGGCCTTTTTACCCCGTTGCCTTCTTTTGCCTTTGGCAGGAACCTGGGCTTTAACCTCATCGATAAACTTGAAGGTTACGATTGTAAATTTAGCATGCAGCCTGCTTTCAAGCTGCATCCCCTTGGCCTGTGCCTTAGCCGGCGCCATGGAAATATTTTCAATATTCACGATCCTGTCGAGACTGGCAACCTTATCAAAAAAATAGCCGATGTCATGATAATTACCCTTTACTTCCATGGCAACCGGTATGTCAGCATAAAACCCCTTGGCAAGTTCAGGGGCAGGCTTAAACAGCAGGATTTCCAATCCGCTTTCCTGTGCAAGCGCTGAGATATTACTCAACAGAGCGGGTATCTCACTTGAGTTCGGGAGCTGCTTCAGCGATTCCTCAAACTGAACCTGCATGGCGCGAAGTTCGTTGCGAAAGTTGTCAATATTTGCCAGTACCCGCTGCTGCTCACTGTACTGAGCATTGAGCTTTGTCAATTCATTCTGTCTGGACTCCAGCTCCAGCACTTTCGGAGCATGAATCCCGTAATAATAGCCGACCGACAGAAGGACTATAAGCGCGCCAAGGGCGATCAGCTTCTGATGGTCGGGAAGCTTCAAAAATTTTTCAAACATCTGTCCGGCGTCTGCCATAATGTGTCCGTATAATATTTCAGTAATTCTTCGCCCGGCAGGCGGCTGCAATCTCAGCTTGACGGAGCGGGAGCATCTCCGCTGTATGCAACCTTGGATTTCATTTTAAAAACCTTCAAAACAACACCTCCGGCGATGGACGCCTTGGTGTCGGTTTTAATCTCCCCAAGCTCTACAGTATTCAGCAAATCGGAATTCTCAATGCTGACCATATACCGTGAAATCGACAGATTATCCATGGAACGGCCATCAAGCATCAGATCCGTGCCCTTCTGCTCGAGCTTAATCAACCACAGATTTCCCGGCAGGCACGTAGAGAGCGCATCAAGCAGGCGCACAGGTCCGGACTTGTTTTTCTGAAGCGACGCTATAATATCAAGCTTTTTTTCAAGCAGCTCTTTTTGCGCCTTGAAATTCTCGATATCTTTCATTTTGAGCGCACTCTGCCTGATTTTTTCCTTAAGATCCGCTATATCGTTCTGGGCCTTGGTATTGCTTGCGTTAATAGACCACCAGAAAAAGCCGATTATCAGGCAGGTCACCAGCAGCGGCAGTGCTCCAATAACTATCTGCCGCGTAATGATCTCTTTTTTCCGAGCAGCCCGGTATGGCAGCAGATTTATCTTAATCATTGCCGGTCACTCCCCAATCCTGCGGGTGGCAAGTCCGACCCCGACAGCCGCAACCGCCGAAACATCCCGCATATATTCGGGATCAAATGACTTTGTATCGTATTTAATAACCTTAAAAGGATCGATAAATTCAACCACCAGGTTCATCTTCTCTTCGATCATCTCCTTGAGGCCCGAGGTCTTGGATGCACCGCCGCTCAGGAAGAGATGGTTGATCTCAACGAAGGTTGAGCTGGTAAAGAACTCAAGTGTCCTCTGAATTTCACGAGCGATCGACTGGGCGGTTTTAGCGATGATCTGATCAAGCATCCCGTGATCAATGCCCTCAATTTCCTCACCGGTCTTAAGCATTTCGGCTTCTTCGAAACTGACTGAAAGCTCTTTCTGGATCTCTTCCGTTATCTGATTGCCGCCCAGGAACACATCGCGGTTGAATATCGACGTTCCGTTCTTGAGAATGTTGATATTGGTTACGCTTGCGCCTATATCCACAAGCGCAAAGGTTTCATTCTCTTCATGCAGATAATTGAGATTGAACATGTTCTCAAGAGCGAAAACATCTATGTCAACAATGCGGCAGCGCAGCCCCGCGTGCTGAAAGGCGTCGGTATATTCTTCGATCATGGCCTTCTTGGCAGCCACGAGCATAACATCCATCATTTCAGGATTATCTTCATTGACACCGAGTATCTGAAAATCGATATTAACCTCGTCAAGGTCAAAAGGAATATACTGCTCCGCCTCACTGACGATAACCGGCTCAAGCGAATCTTCGGTCATGAGAGGCAGCGCAATTTTCTTGATAATCACCGGATGGCAGGACACGGAAAAAGCAACATCGCGACAGTTTATTTTGAGGCTGCTGATCAGGCCCTTAACGGCCTGAATCAGCGGCTCGGCATTGATAACAACACCATTGACAATGGTTTCACGGGGAAGTCTGGCGAGGCCGAAATTTTTAAGCCGGTAGCCGCCCTTGGCCTCCTCCAGCTCAACCAGCTTAACAGAACTGGTTCCGACATCGACACCAATCAATTTTTTGGAAGACCCAAATGACAGCATCTGCAAACCTCACATATCCTTTTAGCGACTGTCGGAACCAGGTTGAGCGGTATCGTCCGGCTGCAGCTGGTATACCAGCTCATCATTCTTTACAAGACCGAGCTGCTTGCGGGCAATATCCTCAATGTACGCCAGATTGTCATTTAGAAGCTCAACTTCCTGCCTCAACCGCTCGTTCTCAAGCACGATGCGCTGGTTTTCAGCTTCAAGGTTTGCAAACTGCTCCTGCAAGGTCACTAAATGTGCTAATCCCCGCTGACCGAAAAACAAAAATGCTGCCAGCGTCAGCACTATACCAAAGAACAAAACTGAGAATGCTATTTTTACACTCATTTTCATCGGCAAAAGCCCGTTGATATTAAGTTTTTTTTTTATTCAGCCGCTTACACCGGGGGGCCGGACGCACATCATCCATGCAGACATAGCCGGCGTCAATATATAGCTATTGCCAACTGCCTGTACAACAATATAACGGCATTACTGCCGCATCGCTGCCTGGTGCATACGGGCCGATATCGATATTTTTTCGAAACCGGCCTGCCTGCATATATCCATCACGGCGACGACGAATCCGTGATTGACCGTTTCATCCGCCATGATAATGATACAGGAATCACCGCTGCTCCGGCGCACTTTTGCCACAACACCGGGCAGAGCATCATAGTCGACAGCACTGCGGTCAACGACGATCTCAAGACTCCGGCTGATTTGAATTACCGGTGCGCGCGGAGCCGGTGCCGGTATTGAAGTCTGCGGCAGCACAAGGTCAATGGAGGCCGCAGAACTGAAATTGATGGAAAGCGCAAAAAAAATAAGCAGATTAAAAACCATATCGACTATCGGCGTGATGTCGAGCTGAATATTTCTTGGGCGTTTTTCTCTAAAAAGCATGGCAGTAACCGGCGGTGCTGTAACGCAGTAACAGTTGCCTGCGGGCTTTAAGCCGTCGTGATCTTCAAGCAACACCTGAATTCGGAAGAATTTCCTGCAGTAAAAAGCATCAGGTGCTTCAAAGTGGGGCCCGATACACTGTATCTGCAGGCCAAAGGCGCAGCTGTTACGGGCGTTGTTCCTTAATCAGCTCGACCATGCGCAGGCAGTATTCTTCCATTTCAAGTATCAAAGCGTCAGCCTTGCCGGTGATAATCCGATAAAAAATAAGCGTTGGAATCGCCACCCCCAGACCGGCGCCGGTCGTATAAAGCGCCTCTGAAATACCGCCGGCAAGCAGGGAGGGATTCACCAGATCCTGCTGCGCAATAACGCCGAAAATTTTAATCATGCCCGCAATCGTGCCGAGCAGCCCCAGCAGCGTCGCAACGTTTGCAATGGTGGCCAGTGCTTCAACGTATTTCTCAAGGTAGGCGGCCTCGCGTCGGCCGACTTCCTGAATCAGCTCCTTGATGACCTCACGGCGCTTGCCGTAATTCTTGATGCCTCCGGCCAGGATGCGCGAAATCGGCGCGTCGGTCTGTTTGCACAAATCCAGTGCAGGGGCTACTTTCTCTGCCCGGAGCATGTGCTCAAAGTCAATCAGAAACCCGGGAGGAATGACGCGTCCGCGCTGCAGAACGCGCAGTTTTTCGAAAAAAATGGCAAGGGAGATAACCGAGCACAAAAGAATGGGATACATGAAAAAGCCGCCCTTGAAAATATAGCCGAGCATACTGTCTGCAGGCATCGCCTACCCCCTTTGTTCGCGCCATCCGGCATATCGTCTGAACAGGGCCGGGCTGTTCAGAGCGGCAAAAACAGTGGCGCCCCGTTATACGGGACGCCACCGGCAAACATGCACTCACAACTGTCAGTCCCGTTGAACAATCAGCGCATGGCCCTGACCGCCGCCGATACACAGGCTGGCACATCCGAGTTTCGCGCCGATACGCTTCATTTCATACAGCATGGTGACCAGGATACGCGCTCCGCTGGCGCCGATCGGGTGTCCGAGCGCGACCGCGCCGCCGTGATGATTGATCTTTGCAGGGTCAATCTTGAGCTCGCGGATGCAGGCGATCGCCTGTGAGGCAAAGGCCTCATTGAGCTCCCAGTAGTCGATATCGCTGATGGAAAGCCCGGCTTTGGCAAGAGCCTTCTGAATGGCGGGAACCGGCCCCATGCCCATAAACGCGGGATCAACACCGCCTGAAGCATATGCGACAACCGTACCAAGGGCGGTTTTACCCAGTTCGCGGGCTTTGTCATCGGACATCAGCACAAACGCGGCTGCCCCGTCATTGATGCCGGAAGCATTCGCGGCCGTAACCGTTCCGCCCTTTTTAAAAGCCGGCGCGAGCTTTGAAATCTTTTCAAGCGTTGTTCCCAGGCTGGGAAATTCATCGGTGTCAAACATGACCGGATCGCCCTTGCGCTGCGGAACCGGTACCGGTACGATTTCATCCTTAAATATGCCGTTTTTAATCGCCTGTTCGGCCTTGTTTTCAGAGCCGACGGTATAGACATCCTGCTCCTCACGGGAAATGCCGTACTTTTCCGCAATGTTCTCAGCAGTGTTGCCCATGTGATAATCATTGAACTTTTCCCACAGGCCGTCATAGACCATGCAGTCCACCATCTGGGTCGCGTTCATGCGGGCGCCCCAGCGCGCACTCGGAATGGCATACGGAGTTGCGGTCATGTTCTCCTGACCGCCGGCAATCACAATCTCATTGTCACCGGCCTTGATGCTCTGCGCTGCAATGGCAACCGCTTTCAGGCCGGAGGCGCACACTTTGTTGATGGTGAATGCGGGAACCTCCTTCGGGATACCGGCCTTCATGGAAGCCTGACGTGCCGGGTTCTGGCCCAGCGCGGTTGTAAGGACATTGCCCATGATAACTTCATCCACAAGCGCGGGATCAATCCCTGCGCGACCGACAGCCTCCTTGATAACGATTGCGCCCAGATCATAGGCGGGGACATCCTTCAGGCTTCCGCCAAATTTACCCACGGCAGTTCTGGTGGCACTTACAATAACAGCTTTCTTCATTCTGTTCCTCCTGTGTCTAAAAAGATGAGCATCGCCCAAACAGAGCGTTCATGCCGGTCGAGTTCCCGCAGTGAACGGTCATACCCTGCGTCCGAATAGCAGTCATAAAAAATAATTAAAAATACTATGGGCATTGGATTTTTGTCAAGCTGATTCGCCGGCCGCCGTCCGCGATCAGCTGCGGCGCATTGCTGTTTACACCCTTTTTTCAAATGTTTTTCAAGTGTTTTTATTGACACTGTTTACCTGAAAAACTATACTGGGGGCACTATCCGATAACGTCGGATATACTCGCATCTCCGCCAGCTGCGCAAGCCCGGGCACCCGTAAGAGGCTTATTACCCATGTATGAAGTATTCAGCGAATTTGCGTTCCTTCTGCTCGTCAGCGCTGCAGCCGGTGCCCTGGCCATGCTGCTGCGGCAGCCGATGCTGATTGCCTATATCGCTGTCGGCCTTGTTGCCGGGCCGGCCGTTCTTGGTCTTGTCAAGGCGCACGACCAGATCAATCTTCTGGCCCAGATCGGTGTTGCCGTGCTGCTGTTTGTCGTGGGTCTCAAGCTTGATCTGCGCCATATCCGCAACATCGGACCGGTGGCACTTGCAACCGGTCTGGGACAGCTCGGTTTCACTATCGTGTTCGGGTTCATCCTGACCATGCTGCTGGGCTGGGGACCGGTCGAAGCCCTGTATGTTGCTGTCGCGCTTACCTTTTCCAGCACCATTATCATCATCAAGCTGCTCTCGGACAAATACGAAATAGACTCGCTGCACGGCCGTATCGCAGTAGGCTTTCTCATCGTGCAGGATCTGGCCGTTGTACTGGCCATGATGACCATGAGCGCATTCGGCCAGACCGGTGAAGCCGGCGCGATTACCATAATCCTGTCCATCGCAGGGCGGGTCGCGGCGGCTGCCGTGCTTCTGTACGGCCTGATGCGCTATGTGCTGCCGAGACTGGTGGCCCATATCGCGCGCTCCCAGGAACTGCTGCTGATTTTTGCCATAGCATGGGGTACAAGCCTGGCAGCGCTTGGTGAATGGGGCGGATTCTCAAAGGAAGCCGGGGCCTTTCTGGCCGGATTTTCACTGGCCTCGACTGCCTACCGTGATGCAATCTCAGCCCGTCTCTCAGGCATACGCGACTTTCTGCTGCTTTTTTTCTTTATCGATCTGGGATCAAAACTTGACCTGTCCGGACTTGGCAGCGCGCTGTGGCCTGCCACGGTGCTGTCGCTGTTTGTACTGATCGGCAACCCTTTGATCGTCATGGCTATTATGGGATGGATGGGCTACCGCAAACGCACCGGATTTCTGGCCGGGCTGACTGTCGCTCAGATCAGCGAATTTTCAATTATTTTTGTCGCCATGGGTATCAGTCTTGGGCATATCGGCGATGACACACTCAGTCTCACCACCCTGGTCGGGCTTGTTACCATTGCCCTGTCGACCTACATGATTCTCTATTCCCACAGACTCTACGCGCTGCTGTCGCCCTGGCTCGGCATATTTGAACGCCGCAGGCCGCACCGCGAAACCGATATTGATCAGCAGGAACAAATAGCCGGACAGCTGGATGTCATCGTCTTCGGCCTGGGGCGCTACGGAGGCCGTCTGGCTCTGGGCCTGCAGCAGGCGGGACTGACAACCCTGGGGGTTGATTTTGATCCTGAAACCGTCCGGCACATGACCGGCGCCGGGCTGCACTCGGCCCGCTACGGCGACGGCACCGACGGCGACTTTCTCGACCAGCTGCCCCTGGGATCAACCTCCTGGATCATAAGCACGTTTCCGGACATCTCCTCGAACCTCGGACTGCTCAATGCGCTGCAGAACCGCTCATGCAGCGCAGAAGTCGCATTTGTTGTCCGGGTCGAAGAGGATATCCTGACGCTCAAGCAGGCCGGCGCCCCCACCGTGCTGTATCCGATCCACAATGCTGTTGACCACGCGGTCGAAATCCTGACCGACATCATGCGCCGCTAACACACAGAGCGCACACAGCCCGACGGCTACAGGGCGGCCAGCGCCCTGTTATCAGGGGACCCCGCAACCAGCGCCATAAAGCGGTCGAGCGACTGCTCAAGGCATACAAGCTGATCGTTTTTGAGAACCGGCAGAGCAGAACCACCGCACGCATCAAGCGCTTCAAGAACTGAAGCAATGGTTATACCGGCAATATCGCGCGCCGGCTGATAGCCGACACGGACCACTCCAGCGGCACTGACCTCAGCCACCATGCCACACTGAGTCAGGTCAGACATAATCTGCTGTACCAGGCGCGCCGGCATGCGCAGCATGCGGCTGATCTCGTCCACCCCGGTCGCGGGTTGACCCTGCTCAAAGCGTTTCACCAGAGCGTGCATGACCCAGAGCGTCATCAGCCGCCGGTACCCCGGACTCAGGCTGCGGCACTCGGGCTCGAATTCATAGGTGTCGGCATGCTGAAATGCAAATGATATCTCAGCGCCCAGCAGCACAATCAGCCAGCTCAGGTTCAGCCATATCAAAAAAAGCGGCAGCACGGCAAAACCGCCGCAAATCGCATTATACTGCGCGACCCCGATTTGGAAACTGATGTAAACCAGCTGCACAACCTGGTACAGGGTTCCTGCTACGATGCCGCCTGCCAGCGCAGCGCTGAAGCGCACACCGGTATTGGGCATGAACATGTACACAAATGTCAACAGACCCCACATCACACAGTATGGCAGCAACTGCAGCAGTGTGAAAACCATTGGGCCGACTATCTCAAGCAGCGGCAGATTCTCAATAATGACACGCACCTGGCTTGAAATCAGCACATTAAGGCCGCTGGCCATAATCAACAGCAGCGGGCACAGCAGCATGGCTGAGAGGTAATCACAGCACTTGCGGCTCAGACTGCGCCCTTTTTTTACCCCCCAGATGGCGTTGAACGAGGACTCGATGTTGCCAAGCAGCTTGATGACAGCCCAGAACAAAAGCACGATACCTCCTCCTGCAACCATGCCGCCGCGAGTGTTCTCCAGCATGGATGAAGAAAACCCGATGATATACTGCGCGATTTCATCATGCCCCTGCATGCGCTCAAGCAGCTGGCGCTCCAGCAGGGTCTCAACCCCGAACCCCTTGGCCACACCGAAAGCCATGGCCAGAACCGGCACAATGGAAAGCGTGGTGTAAAAGGTAAGCGCGGATGCCCGCAGCACGCACTTATCCTCATCAAAGCCGTGCACCGAGAGAACAACGACACGGGCAAACTTCAGAAAAAACGCCCTGGTTCTTGATATCTGCTCAAGCTGCATGTTCCAGATGTCATATTTCAGAAAACGAACGATACGGGCAACCATGATATTCCTCCAGCCTACAACCGAATGCATCCATATCAGGGACAGTGTTTCTATTCTGCAGACCCGGAGGCGCCCACAAACACCTGTGCTGCAAACCGCTCCAGCGACAGCCTGCGGTTCAGCACAAGCATGCGCATATCCAGAAACTGCTCGGCATAACGAATTTCTTTTCTGTCGGGCTGCATCGTGCTGAACACGGCTGCATGGCGGTTGAGCCCGAGTATGCCGCCTGCATAATCCTTGAAAAAAACCTGACTTTTGTGCTGTTCGATGGCTGCGCGCTTCAGCTGGGCCACCCGTGTAATATCAACGCTGCGCACAAACGGCGACGACGGCAGCGCGCTCCACACACTGTAGCCCCACAGCTCGCACGCGCCTGTGCGGCATCGGCGCAGGGCTTCCACGGTCATGCGCGTCACCGCCTGATGGGTCGCGTGCTGTTCAAACGGACACGGCAGGTAAAGGGCCATCGGCTGCACGCGGTTCATAATACGCAGGAGCACCGAGCTCACGCGTGCCGGTTCATCCCGAACATCTTTTGAGGTAAAAGGCAGGAAAAATGCCGCGCGGGCCTGCACAACCCGCAGCGCATCAAGGGCTTCCGCTCTGCGGGCACTGGCCATGCCGGCGCTGCGCCGGCCGGCCGGAGCGCCGGTGGTGACATACACGACAGCAACCGGCCGGCGTAATCTGGCGAGCAGTGCCATCATTCCGCCGGCACCAATCACATCATCATCGGGATGCGGCGCAACAATCAGGTGCAGCTGTTGATGAGCGGCAAGACGCTGCAGTGTCCACCGGGGATGAACAGGTTCAAAAAAATCTTCTGCAGCGCATATGCCGGTCATTAGCATACTCTCCGGTGATCAAAGAAATCAAGCCCGCTAGCATTGTGTCGATTCACTGTCATGATAGTGTACGGCCGAGAAAATGGCAAGCGCTGATAAGGATTGGGCAGCGCATGTGCCATCCGGGAAGCGCGGCACGACTGACATGCAGAAACGGATCACCGACCTGACACCCGCCACGGTGCAAGATGCGTCCCCGGATAGTAATGCGCCAGTATGGCCTGATAATCGAAACCGGACCCAGCCATGGCACGCGCGCCCCACTGGCTCATACCGACCCCATGGCCGTAACCGGTTCCGGTGAAGCTGAAATCAGCGCCGTCACGGCCAACAATAAAGCGTGTACTTTTCACAACACCCGGCCCCAGCATCAGCCGCAGGCTGTTCCCGCTGAGCCGCACCGCTGCGCCGCCGCCCCGCAGCTCGATCTGCTCAACACGGCCGGAGCCGGATCGCTTCAGCACCTGCATGCTTTCCAGAGACTGAAATACAATGCCAAACCTTTCGAGCCGTTCAATCACCTCATCTTCACTCAGGCTGCACGACCACTCAACCCCGCGGCCCGCAAGGCTGAACGTATCCAGCACGCGGCGCAGGTACGGCAGCCGTGCGCCCCAGACATCCTCAACAGCTTCAACCACGCCGCCGCTGTTGGCATGATAGAGCGTCAATGCGAGCTGCGACCCGTTCAACAAAACCAGACCGCGGGTGGCGTCAACTGCCGCATTCGTTGCCGCATGCTCCCGGTCCAGCCCCCCATAGGCCTGCGATGAGGTGGTCGACAGGACATCATAGCTGTCATCGCGACGCAGTATCATATGATAGAGCGCATAGGTGCGGGCGGCAACCGCCTGTGCCCGCAGGGCCGCCGGAGGCCACGACACATACACCTCCCGGGGCAGCACGCCGTACAGATACTGTTCCAGACAGACATGGTTGACGACAAGCACCCTGCCCTTCTCCGCCCGCACGCTCAGCCATGAGCGGTACGGTCTCCCGTTCACCTGCAGGCTGCCATCGCGCGCTCCCTGCACGGTCACCCCGCCGGTTGCGCAGGGGTTATCGTTCAGGTACAGGCTGTCGTTGTCGGCCCGCAGCGCCAGCGTGCCGTGCGGCAAAGACCATGCGTCATCACCGCCGCAGCCGACAACAAGCAGGTCCTCGCCCTTTACCTCGACCGTGCCGGTACTGTCCTCGATCAATACCCGCACCATGCCGGGCAGATCTCCCAGCTGTGCAGGGTCAAACAACCCGACTGCAGGAGAAAGGACGTACGGCCCGGCATCCATCTCTTTCCAGAGAGCGTTTTCGAAAACATAGGCTGGATGGCGCTGCAGCAGTTCCCGGTAACAGGCGGCGGAGTCGTTGCACCGCAGCAGGCGTGCCAGAATCAGGGCGCTTGAGTGCAAAGCCCGATCGCTATGCACCCCGCCCAGCTCAATGTGGCGTCGATAATTGGCAAGTGCCTGTTCGCTATCGTCAAGATAGCGCTCAACAAGCAGTCCGAGGCCGAAATATGCAGAGGCTTTTTCCCGGGCGGTTCCGTCGTTCTCCAGGCAATCGCGATACAGGCTGAGCGCTTCAAGATAGCGTCCTCCGGCATAATATGCGTCAGCCCGCTGTAACAGGGCCGCTACACTTATGGAAGCGCTCGCATAGTGCGGCGCCGGACACATCACAAACAGGATCACACATACAATTGTTAAACGCATTGTCGCACCTGCAAGGGAAGCCGCAACGGTCAACGGCTCCGGCACACGATACCGGCCGCAAAACGGCAGAAGCAGTGTGCCCGACTTCCAGCGTTGACTTTTTTCGCTGCGTACTTATTGTTTTTAATGCATACAAAAGGCGGTCTGTATATCAGGTCAGCCGCCATGATATCAAACACGCACCAGCAAAGTAAACACGAAAGCAGAAAGGATCAGTACTAACCAAAATAATTTGCATAAGCCCTGCCGGCCGGGACGCCTCCGGCGCATCCGGCAGTTGTTGCACTGCCGATGCAACGGCACGCCATGTAAATTTCAGTTGGTACACGGCCCGGGCGCGCTGCTGCAGACAAAAATAGCACAGCGTGCCTGGCCCGTTTGAAATATACCGGCACACGGGCCGATTATACAATGAGTTCTTGTGTGCCGGATGCGCCGGAGGCGTCCCGGCCGGCAGGGCTTTTCAGGCTGCTCCAGTAATGTATATTGGAAAGAAATAATGCAGGATATAAAACTATGCGCACCGATAAATGTACCATAAAAACCCAGGAAGTTCTGACGGCCGCCGAACAGGCAGCAGCGCGTTTGGGTCATCAGCAGATTGAACCCGAGCACGTGCTGCAGGCCGTGCTTTCACAGGACGGATCGATCGGCAGAACAGTGCTCCAGAAAGCCGGCGTTAATCTGCCAGACCTCCAGTCGGCCCTTGATGCTGCCCTGTCGGCCCTGCCCGCTGTCAGCGGCAGCGGCATGGACGTATATATATCGGCACGCACGAAGAAAATGCTTGAAGCCGCCTGGCAGGAGGCCCGCCGCCTCAGCGATGAATTCATCAGCGTTGAGCATCTGCTGCTGGCCATATTCGACTGCGCCGACTCACAGGCCGTGCGCCTGCTCAAACAGGCAGGTGTCAGCCGGGACGATATTTTAAAAGCAATGAGCACGCTGCGCGGCACGCAGCGCGTTACCGACCAGAATCCCGAAAACAAATATCAGGCCCTGCAGCAGTACGCGCGCGACCTGACCGAACAGGCGCTCGCCGACAAGCTTGACCCGGTGATCGGACGCGACAGCGAAATCAGGCGCGTCATTCAGGTTCTGTCGCGCCGAACCAAGAACAACCCGGTCCTGATCGGTGAACCGGGCGTCGGCAAAACAGCGATTGTTGAAGGGCTCGCCCGGCGTATCATCAATGGTGATGTCCCTGAGGGTCTGCGTAATAAACGCCTTGTTTCGCTCGATATGGGTTCGCTGCTGGCCGGCGCAAAATACCGTGGTGAATTTGAAGACCGCCTTAAAGCGGTACTCAAGGAAGTTCAGGCCTCTGACGGCCGGATCATCATGTTCATAGATGAGCTGCACACGGTTGTCGGCGCCGGCTCGGCCGAAGGCGCAGTTGACGCATCCAATATGCTCAAGCCCGCTCTGGCTCGCGGTGAGCTGCGCTGCATTGGCGCAACCACACTGAATGAATACCGCAAATATATCGAAAAAGACGCGGCGCTCGAACGGCGCTTTCAGCCGGTACTGGTCAAGGAACCGACTGTCGAGGACACGATTTCTATTCTACGCGGCCTGAAAGAGCGCTATGAGCTGCATCACGGGGTGCGCATCCAGGATGCTGCCATTGTAGCTGCGGCTATGCTGTCGCACCGCTACATAACCGACCGCTTCCTGCCCGACAAGGCGGTTGACCTGATCGACGAGGCTGCCTCCGCGCTGCGCATGGAGATCGACAGCCTGCCCGCGGAAATCGATGAACTTCAGCGCCGGCTCATGCAGGCTGAAATCGAGCGGGAAGCTCTCAAAAAAGAAAAAGACCCGGCTTCACGTGACCGGCTCGAACGTATCAGCGCTGAAATCGACACACTCAAAAAACAGTGCGCAGACAGCACCGGTCAGTGGCAGGCTGAAAAGGACACCATCCAGTCCATCCAGCATATCAAGGAGCAGATCGAAGAAGCCCGGCAGGAGGAACTGCGCGCCGAGCGTGCCGGTAACTTTGAAAAAGTGGCCCAGCTCCGCTACGGCACCCTGAGCGAGCTCGAGCGCCGGCTTGCACAGGCCAACCAGCGCTACAGTGAGGCGGGTGCTGAAACACGCATGCTGAAAGAAGAAGTCGACGAGGAGGACATCGCCGAAATAGTTTCCAAATGGACCGGTATACCGGTTGCGCGCATGCTTGAAGGCGAGCTTGAAAAGCTGGTTCACATGGAGGAGCGCATCGGCAGGCGCGTCGTCGGTCAGGATGGCGCCATCAAACTCGTGGCAAATTCCGTTCGCCGGGCGCGCTCCGGCCTGCAGGACCCCAACCGCCCGCTTGGATCGTTTATTTTTATGGGCCCCACCGGTGTCGGCAAAACCGAACTTGCGCGTGCGCTGGCCCAGTTTCTCTTCGACGACGAACACTCGATGATCCGGATCGACATGTCCGAGTACATGGAAAAACATTCAGTCGCACGCCTGATCGGCGCGCCCCCGGGCTATGTCGGCTATGACGAGGGCGGGTATCTGACCGAACAGATCCGGCGCAGGCCCTATGCCGTCATCCTGTTCGACGAATTTGAAAAAGCACACCCGGATGTTTTCAATATCCTGCTGCAGATTCTCGATGACGGCCGCCTGACCGACGGCCAGGGCCGCACCGTTGACTTTAAAAACGCGATCATCATCATGACGTCCAACCTCGGCAGCCAGGCAATGCTTGATTGCCGCGGAGCTGAGCGCGAACAGCGCGTCATGGAAATACTGCGCGCCACGCTGAAGCCTGAATTTTTAAACCGTATTGACGAAGTTGTGCTGTTCAACAGTCTCGAGATCGGAGAGCTCCGGCGGATCGTTGAGCTGCAACTTGAACTGCTCACGAAGCGTCTGGCCGACAGGCGGCTTGATCTGGAGGTAAGCGCGGCCGCGCTTGACTTTATCGTCAGCCACGGCTTCGACCCCGTCTACGGAGCCCGGCCCATGAAGCGCGCCATCCAGCGCTACATTCAGGATCCGCTGGCGCTTAAAATTCTTGAGGGAACCTTTAAAGAAAACGACCGGGTGCGGGTCGATCACCGAAACGGCGCCGAAGAGTTGACGATTATACAGGCATAAGGGCCGAGCATTCCGGTTCCCGCACACCTGAACAGCAGCAAAAACGGCAGGATACGGACCGGGCTACTTGTTGCCCACACCGGGCACCCTGACCTCAACCGGTGCGACACCCCAGATGTCCTCGGTATACTGGCTGATAGTCCGGTCGCTTGAGAACTTGCCGCAGCGGGCCACGTTCAATATCGACATGCGCGTCCAGCGTTTCTTATCAACATAGGCATGCATGGCCTGCGTACGGGCGCTGAAGTACGCATCAAAATCAGCCATGAGAAAATACTCATCCCTGCGCGTCAGCTCATCATGCAGCGGCCTGAACAGACCCGGCTCGCTGGTGGCAAAAAAATCAGAGCCGATCAGCCGCAGCACCTCCTTGAGAAGCGCGCTGCCTTCTATATGCTCCCGCGGGCTGTAACCGCCGGCGCGAAGCCCTGCGATCTCATCGGCGTTGCGCCCGAAAATAAATATATTATCCGGGCCGACCTCCTCCAGAATCTCGATATTGGCCCCGTCGAGGGTACCGATCGTTACCGCGCCGTTCAGCGCGAACTTCATATTGCCGGTGCCTGAGGCCTCCTTGCCGGCGGTTGAAATCTGCTCGGACAGGTCCGTGGCCGGAATCAGCCGCTCGGCCAGGGAGACACGGTAATTGGGCAGGAACGACACCCGCAGAAAGCCGTTCGTATCGGGATCGGTGTTAACGATATCGGCAATATGGTTGATGAAGCGTATGATAAGCTTGGCCTTCTGGTAACCGGGCGCAGCCTTGCCGCCGACGATACAGGTAAGGGGCACTGTCCGGTGGGCCGGATTTTCCTTCATCTGAATGTAGGTACCGATAATTCCCAGGGCGAACAGCAGCTGTCGCTTATACTCATGCATGCGCTTGACCTGTACGTCGATCATGGAATCAGGATGAATCTCGATCCATTCCTGATTCCAGACCGAATCGGCAAGACGCTGTTTGCAGTGCAGCTTGACCTCACGCCATGCATCCTGAAACGCAGCGTCATCGGCATACGGCTCAAGTTCGCGCAGGCGGTCAAGATCGCGGATCCAGCCCTCGCCGATCGTTTCCGTAATAAGGCCCGAAAGCCCGGGGTTTGATACCCGTATCCAGCGCCGGGGTGTCACGCCATTGGTCTTATTGCTGAACTTTGCCGGCCACAGCTCATAAAAATCTTTTAAAATCGTTTCGCGGATCAGCCGCGAGTGCAGTTCGGCCACGCCGTTGACCGAATGGCTGCCAATGGTCGCCAGATAGGCCATGCGCACCCGTCGCTCGCCGTCTTCAGCAATGATCGACATTCTGCGCAGCCGTTCCTGATCACCGGGGAAACGCCGCGCAACCTCCTTTAAAAAGCTATGATTGATCAGATAGATGATCTCAAGGTGCCGCGGCAGCAGTCTGGCGACCAGCTCAAGCGGCCATTCCTCCAGGGCCTCCGGCAATACCGTATGGTTGGTATAGCCGAACGTGCTCACACAGATATCCCAGGCCCGGTTCCAGTCAAGCTGTTCCTCGTCAATTAAAATCCGCATCAGTTCCGGTATTGCCAGAGCCGGGTGCGTATCATTGAGCTGGATCGCGACCTTTTCGGCAAACCGCCCGATATCGGTATTGTCGACCTTGAAACGCCGCACGATATCCTGCAGCGAGGCCGAGACCAGAAAATATTCCTGTTTCAGGCGCAGTTCCTTGCCCTCAAAAAAATTATCGTTGGGATAGAGCACTTTCGTTATATTCTCACTGAAAAGCTTGCTGCCGCAGGCCGCCATGTAATCGCCCATGTTGAAGTCATCAAGGTCGAACTCCTCCGTAGCCTTGGAAGTCCACAAACGCAGGGTATTGACATTGTTCACCGCATAGCCCGGCACCGGCGTATCAAACGGCATGGCAAGCACTTCCTGGCCGCCCGACCAGACCGTGTCATCCCGGCCGAAAGCGTCCTTTTTATGCTCAACCGTACCGCCGAAGCGGACCTTGAAACAGTATTCGGGCCGCTCTATCTCCCAGGGATTGGGCAGCGCCAGCCAGTTGTCGGGTGTCTCGACCTGCCTGCCATTGGCGATGCGCTGATTAAAAAGCCCGAATTCATAGCGCAGGCCGTAGCCCTGGGCCGGAAGCCCCAGTGTGGCCATGGAATCCAGAAAACAGGCTGCCAGACGGCCCAGGCCGCCGTTGCCGAGACCGGCGTCAACCTCGTAGCGCCGCGTTGCCTCAAGGTCGAGCCCGAGTTCTTCAAGCGTTTCACGGCAGATATCATAGAGACCTAGATTTATCAGGCTGTTCTCAAGCGAGCGGCCGAGCAGGAACTCCATGGAAAGATAATACACCCGTTTGGAGTTGATCCGGTGATAGGTCTGCTGGGTGGCAATCCAGCGCTCGACAAGACGCTCAAGCACGGCATAAGCCGCGCTTAAAAAAAGATCATAGCCGGTTGCGCTGTATTGATCCTTGGCAAGCCGGTACTCAAGATTGCTCATGATTGATGTTTTAAGGGCTTCCGGGGTACTCTTCTTGAATGATACGGGCCAGTTTCTTCCGGGTGTCGTCATGGATTGTTCCCCCCTGTAGATACGGCATTGCTGAGCGCAGTGCACGGGCGCTCAGGCGGCTGCACCGGGCGCTGCGCCCTGATTTCAGGGCATAGTGATTACTTAACGATACCGGGCGCGGCTCCTGCAGGCTTCAATGGCTGTGCCGGCATGTTTCGCATGTCCGCCGTGCTGATGCGGCCGAACACCCGTACGGCGATGGTGGCCTGATCTTTGTTGTCGGTTGTAATAATGATCTCACCGCGAATAACCGGCTGGAAAAATCCTTCGGCAAGCCCGACCGCGATCTGGTACTGGCTGCCCGGCTTAACCGTTATAAGCTCCGTGGTCATGCCCTCGACCGTGCTTTTGACATCGACGATCCTGAACCCGGACTCAGGCTGCTCGGACTGCAGCCGGATGATTTTGCGCACTGGTGTCCCAGCCTGAATCGTGCCAAGCGGCAGATGCCGCGGGGTAACGCTGATCGGCCCCAGCACCTCGCCCATCACGAACAGGCTCAGCGAAGGCACCTTGTCGCTATCGGTTGCGAGCACAACCCGTTCGCGGAACCGGCCGATTGGCATGCCCGGCAGAACGCTGAATTTGATCTGCCGGCCGGGATCATTATCAAACCCGCTGCGGTTAACCTCAACACTGAGAAGCTTATTGGCACACTCAACCGCGGTGATGCTCACCTCTGCGCTCTGGCTGCCCGAAATCCGGGCATACAGCGGCTGCGCGCTGCCGGACGCGCCAGTAAAGGCAGGAAACATAATCGTTGCCGGACTTATCGCCAGCACCATCTCAACGGTTGCACGCACTTCAAGCCGCAGCTGCTGAGCGGATGGATCATTGGTCTCGACATGAATGCTCTTCTTCTGGACACCCTCACGGCTGCCCGGCCTGAAGGTTACATTTATTTTCCCTTCCCCGCCCGGGGGAATCTCGCCGGCCGAGGCCAGCGCTGCCGCGCAGCCTCAGCCGGACTTGATGTTTTTTATCATCAGGGGTGCACTGCCCCTGTTTTCAAATACAAACGCGTGGGTGAGCCCGGCCGTGCTGTACTGGACGGTGCCGAAATCATGCGACTGGGTTTTAAATACTATCCTGGGATCGCTCGAGATTGTTCCTGGATCCCCCGCATGATCAACGCGTGTGCCGGTTGACATGCATCCCCAAACAACAATTGCCGCAGCGTACGCGATCAGGTTTTTCATGTTAATTACGCTTCGCATGAGAGCATCGACCTTTCTAAAAATAATTATTCAATAGCAGATCTGACTAATATAGATTACCGGAGCAGCGTGGTGAGCCCTGCCGGCCGGGCCTGTTTACATTGTCTTGGACACTGCTGATTCAACAAGACTGCTTATCAGAGAAACGGATTGGATTTTAACACTAAAAATTAAGTTTGCAAACAGTTCCTGCTGTGTATTTCCGATTGACAAACCTTACCCGGGTTATGTATGTTTACAAAAAAACAGGACCCGCGCCTGATGCTCCATGAAACGTATGCCGGAACCGGCCCCACACGAATGGCAGCAGGACCCGAACAAACCCGCGGTATGCTTTATAGGAAAAAAAACGTCATGAAAACAACATATTCCTGCCTGCTCATGTGCGCGATATTCAGCATTCTGACCGCCTGCGATAATAGCGGCCAATCCGGAAGGCCGGGCGGCAGACTTCAGGTGCAGGAAAGCGAAGACGGTATTGAAGTACGCGGCCCCGACGGCACAGTTCTGATCAAAGGCAACCATGAAAGCGCCTCAATACTGCTGAAACCTGATGATGGTGAAGGTGAAGCAGACACTGTCGACATCAACACCGGAAAACTTGCGCCGAAATTCCCCGCCGACATACCGGTGCTGCCTGAGAGCACAGTTGTCATGAGCCAGGTGTTTCAGGGCGGCCGCAATGCAATAGCGACAATTACGACACAGCAGCCGGCTGAAAGCGTCATCCTGTTTTATGAAGAACAGATACAGCTCAAGGGCTGGGAACCGGGATCCCGCTATGATCTTGACAATATTGTCATGCTGAACGGTAAAAAGGGCACGGCAAACCTGAACGTCAGCATTACAACCGAAGCTGACCTCGTAACCATCAACACAGCCCGGACCGAAAGCACGGAGAAATAATCGCTATCCGGGCTTCAGGCTTCAGCATAACACACATCATCATCACGCAAAAGCACACGCCGCTGCAGCTGCGACACAGGCCTTCCCGCAATGAAATCCTATGATTATTACCTCTTTGATGCTGACGGCACCCTGTTTGAAACAACCGAACTGATTTACCGCTGTTTTGTATACAGCCTGCGCAAACATGCCAACCGTGAAATCCCCCGGGAAGAAATCATCGCCAGTATCGGCCTGACCCTTCGCAAACAGTTCGAACACCACATCGGCCCCTTAAGCGATGCGCAGTTTGACCGGATTCAAGCCGACCACATGAACTACCAGATGAGCATCTACCGGGACTATCTCGCACCCTGCCCCGGGGTACCCGAGGCGATTGAAAAGCTGCGCGCCGCAGGCAAAACGCTCGCCATCGTTACCTCGCGCAAGATAGCATCCCTTTCCTGCTTCCTGCGCGAGACCGGTATCTATGACTGCTTCAGCGTCATGGTGACCCCGGATGAAACCGAACATCACAAACCCCACCCCGAGCCGGCCCTCAAAGCGCTGGAGCTGCTGAACGCCGCCCCGGAAGCAGCCCTGTTCGTCGGCGATGCCCCTTTTGACATTGAGTGCGGCCAGCGCGCGCATACCGACACTGCCTTTGTGGCCTGGAGCCATAATAATCCCGAACATATGCCCCGCAAGCCGACCCATATTATCTATTCGATGCTGGATTTGTGCATCTGAGCGCAGCAGCTCAGGGCATGTTCAACCCACAAGCATAAACACTCTCCAGGGAAATTGCGGCGGCCCGGGCATGGTCTCGCCGGTTTTCATATGCGATTACTGCTCAGTCTCTTTGCGGGGGGTGCCGCGATCCTGTGAATTGCCGCGGACTTTGTGTCGGGATGGGGCTGAAGTACCTGCTGCACGACGCGCGCCCGGACGCGACGGTTTCCTGTATTTGCCATGCGTACCGCCTGCAGGCCTCTGTTTTAAAACATCATGCGGCTTGCCGCCAGATATTTTTTTTCTCTGAGAATGCTCTCCCCGGGGCTCGCCTGTTTTCACTGCGGGTCGCGACGGTCGCGCTGAAGGCCATTCTTTTTTCGGAGCCCGTGCATATCCGTCACGTCCGCCATCCCGTTCAGCCGGGCGCGGATACAAGGGTTTCTCTTCCGACCATGGACGTCTGACAGGCCGTCCGGGTGCGCCTGTATCGCGCCGACAGGTTCGCGGCGGCCGTGCGTCTGCAGCGCGCATGCCCCCGCGCGGTGTAAAACCCGCATCCGGCTTCGGTGTGCGCCTGTATGCAGTCTGTTCGCCCGCGCCTGCCGACCGGCGCGGATACAAGGGTTTCTCTTCCGACCATGGACGCTTAGCAGGCCGCGACGCTGCTCCGGCATCGCGTTGATATGATCGCGCCGGACGCCTGTCTGCATCGCCTGGTCTCCGGCGCGGAGCAACGCCCGCATCAGGCTTCGGCGCGCGTTTATAAACCGGCCGCTCACCATCACGGTCTGGCCGGCGCGGATAGGACGGTTTCTCTTCGGACCATGGACGCTTAGCAGGCCGCGACGCTGCTCCGGCATCGCGTTGATATGATCGCGCCGGGCGCGCATCTGCAGCGCCTGAGCGGCCGCGCGACCCAACGCCCGCATCCGGCCCCGATGTGCGTTTATAAACCGGCCGGCCGCCGCCCCGTTCAGCACGACGCGGATACGGCTGCCGCTCATCTGACAACAGTCTTTCCGGGTCAGGCAGAGCTTCGGCTCTGTGCCGGGCAAAAGCATCACCGCGCTCTTTGTATCGTTTTGCCGATACGAACCTCGCCTTGGCGGCTTTCATTTCAAAGCTCAGGCGGATTTCACGATCCCTGTGCTTTATGCCGTCAAGCTGCTGCACCGCTCGTGCGGCAGCTTCAGCGGTATCCATCTCGATAAACGCAAAGCCTTTTTTACGATTCATTTTAACCGACACAACAGCACCGTAGTGCGCCACAAGGCTTTTCACATCATCCTCTGTCACAGAGAATTCTAAATTCCCTATGAATATTCTTTTGTTTTCCATAAAAGCTCCTGCTGAAATGGGCATTGTTAAAAAAGCCTGTGTATGAGAGAACACAGCGGAAAAATCCCGGCGCGGGTCATGCGGAAGGACGTCTGCATGTGTCACCATACTACTCCTTTGCGCGGCGGAAAACAAAAGATATTATCCGCCCTCAGAATACATTTAAAAAGCCAGACCTTCCAAACCAGAACATGGCTTTTTTCAGTCTTGCGATTACACCCATGAATTGTTATAACGTGCTCTGGTAAGCGGCTGAAATTTTGCAGCCACACCAGACAGGCATGTCAGGGTTATCGTTCACTTTTTCACCATGGCACCAGCACACTGAGAGAGCATGCACGCGGAATTTTCCAGAATGGCATCACGCGCCTGTTTACGGATGCGGAGCCGGTGTCAGAGCACGGCACTGATTTTACACCTGTGCCTGATTGCGCTGCTGTACCCGACCGCCGGCAACCCTGCCCGGCCTGAAGCTACCCCCCTGCGCATCTGTACCGCTATCGCGCCGCTGGCTTACTGCATTGAACAGATCGGCGGCACGCTGGTTACGGTCGACACACTCCTTCCGGAGGGTCAGGACCCGCACATGTTTGAACCGGGACCGCGCCTGCTGCACAGGCTGTCCAATGCTCAGCTGTACCTGATGGCCGGACTGCCCTTTGAACGTATTCTGGTGGACAAGATCAGGGCTCAGCATACAAAAATCCGCATCATTGACACGGGAAAGCACATTGACCTCCTGAGTGCCGACCACGAACAGGTCTGTTCCGGTGATCACGGCGCTGATCATGACCACACCGGACATGACCCGCACTTCTGGCTCGGAACCCGTCAACTGCGCCAGTTCATCGAACTCGCGCAGCGTGTCATCACTGAAGCTGATCCCGACAATGCAGCGGCCTATGCCCAAAACACCACCCGGCTGCTGGCCGCACTTGAGGCCGCACATGCTGGAAATCTCAGACTTCTGCAACCGCATCGGAACAGGACTTTTTTTGTGTATCATCCTGCATTCGGCTATTTTGCCCACACCTACACTTTGAACCAGCAGACGGTTGAAATCAACGGTCGCCAGCCGACTGCCCGGCACATTTCCGCACTGATCAAACAGGCCCGCTCATCGGGCGTGCGCACCATCTTTGTGCAGCCGCAATTTGATACCAAAACCGCGCAGACCATTGCCGCCCAGATAAATGGGACTGTAGTGCCGCTTGATCCGCTTGCCAAAGATGTTATTCGGAACCTGCAGACCATGGCCAATGCAATCGCGGGCGCCTTCGATCAAACAATTCCAAACGACCCGGCGCATACCAAAGCCGGCCACGGGCATACACCATGATGCCGCAACCCGTAATCAGCTTCAACAATGTCTGCTTTGCCTACGACCAGACGGAAATTCTCCACAATGTGAGCTTTAACCTTTTCGAGCACGAATCGGTCTGCATTGTAGGGCCCAACGGCGGCGGCAAGACAACCCTCATCAAGCTCATACTGGGTCTTCATCACCCCGCCTCAGGCAGCATCAGGGTTCTTGGCGGGATGCCGCATGCAAACAGCCGCCGTATCGGCTATATGCCCCAGAGTACGCACTTTGATCCGAGTTTTCCCATCAGCGTTCTCAATATTGTGCTCATGGGCCGCCTGGGAAGACGGCCGGGCTCTTTTTATTCACGGTCCGACAAAGCAGCCGCCCTTCAGGCACTTGCTCAAACCGGCCTTGTCGATCTGGCTGCGCGCCCGTTTGCGTCGCTTTCCGGCGGGCAGCGCCAGCGTGTGCTGATCGCCCGCGCCCTGGCCTGCGAACCCGAACTGCTGCTGCTGGATGAGCCGACCGCGCATGTCGATCCCGCCATGGAGCAGCAGGTCAATGACACCCTTGCGCGCCTTGCACACCGCCTGACCGTTATCACGGTAACCCATGAGCTCGGCTTTGTCTCCCGCATGGTGGATCGCGTGCTGTGCGTGAACCGCACCGTCAAGCTTCACCCGACCAGCGAAATCACCGGCGAAATCATTCAGGAAATCTACGGCTCGGACCTGAAAATGGTACGGCACGATCATCAGTGTTCACAACAGGGGCATACCCATGATTGAATTTATCCAGGCCCTGCGCGATCCTGATATCGCTTTTCTGCGGTACGCCATGGCTGCCGGGCTGCTGGCCGGCATTGCCTTCGGCATCATCGGCTCGTTCGTGGTGGTCAAGCGCATCAGCTATCTGGCCGGCTCTATCGCCCACTGCGTGCTGGGCGGTATCGGCGCGGCACTGTACCTCCAGCAGGTGTACGGCCTGACCTGGGCCGATCCGATTCTGGGAGCGCTGTTCGCGGCCCTGTCTGCGGCGCTGATAATCGGCGTGGTAAGCATGTATGCCCGTGAGCGCGAAGATACGGTTATCAGCGCACTGTGGGTGCTGGGCATGGCAGCCGGCATCCTGCTGATCGCCAAAACACCGGGGTACACAGATCCCATGAGCTACCTGTTCGGCAATATCCTGATGATTTCATCGGCTGATGTATGGATTATTCTCATCCTTGACACGGTCATCATCGTCATCAGCATGCTTTTCTATAACCGTCTGCAGGCGGTGTGCTTTGATGAGGAATTTGCGCGGCTGCGCGGTCTCAACACCCGCATGCTGTACCTGCTGCTGCTGGGCCTGACCGCGCTGACGATCGTGCTGCTGATACGGATTGTAGGAATTATCATGGTGGTCGCCCTGCTGAGCCTGCCGGCTGCGATAGCCGGTCAGTTCTGCGGCAGGCTGTGGCAGATGATGATCGCTGCCGCAGTCATAAGCATGCTGTGTATCGCTGCGGGCCTGTGCCTGAGCTACAGCCTCGACCTGCCCGGGGGCGCTACCATTGTCATGGTGACGGGCTGTATCTATCTTGCCGGTTTCAGTGTGAAAGCCCTTCGCAGGTAATCAATCGACACATGATCGATTTCGTGCTGCATAATCCGGAAAATGCGGCAGCTACTTTTCTTCAGGCCGGAGCATTTTTTGCGGGTCGCACAGCAGGCCGGAATTAACCGCCACCTGACCGCAGTTTTTGCACTGATAGCGCTCGGTGTGTACCGCATTACGACAATATGAAGGAGCGGCACCGGACTCAGAACAGCACCAGTCAGCCCTGGTGCCCCGGCCCTGCGGTGTACAGATGCTTTCACGGTCAAGGGCAACGGCTCCGCAGCCGGCGCAGATGAATGCCGGGGTATTTTTCGGTAACGGAACATACGAATTGTTTTCATCAGACATGGTCAATCTCCTTTTTCGCTGCCATTCCTGTATCAGGACACACGGTTCTCCGGGCAGTCTATTGCGACTTAATTTCCTTGAGTACATCACGCAGGCGCTGCGCGCTGTTATAAATAATCACGGATGTCATGGTGGCAGTGGTCACTGAATCAACCGACGGATTATATTCAAAGGGCTGCCGCACATCAAGACCGATCAAATGCCGCCGCATGAAATCGGCATCGTATTGAGTCCACACGACATTGCCGTACTTGGTCAGGTGCAGAGGCTCGAAATAGCGCAGAATGCCGGCTCCGTCGAACACCAGAATAAAATGCACACCGTGGCATACATCACATGTGGGCGGTCGGCTGACAACCTGCGCGTACAGATTTGAAACAGCACCTGCGGGCGTGGCGACAAAAATATCACCGCTGCGCGGATAACTCACCGTTCGCACGGATGTAATGGAGTCATCTCCGCCCGCAGCACGGCGCATGCTGGTGAGAACAGCCTGTTCAATCTGGTCATCGCTCATATTCAGCTCAATGCGCGGCCGTTTCACGGCCTGTGCCGGCTCCTTCTGCGCAGATTCAGCGGCAAGCCCATCAGGAGAGCTGGCCAGCGCAGTGCGTATGGCCGTCATAAAAACATCCGCATTTTTAACAAGGCCGGCATGGGCGCTGACAACCAGAAGCTCTTTGCCGTGTTTCCGGGCAATAATTGTAAGGGGAGTTGCGCCCGGCTCGCCGACAGCCTCGTAGTTCACAAAGTCGGGATCAGGAAACATCGGAAAACCGACCGAATAGCGCCGCATGAACATGGCGGCTTCCTGCTGATTGTTACCCGCGCCGATGCCGAAAAATTTAACCCGGTCGCGCATGTCGTCACGGGAGTTGACCCGCTGAAACACTTCGTTCAGAATCGATGCCTGACTCTGGCAGGAGGTGCAGTACACATTGAAAAATTCAATCACCAGCACATCGGCCGCAACGTCGGAAGGCTTGAAACCCTTACCCGTGAACATTCCGATCAGACGGCCGGGCAGGCCAAGATAGCTGCGCTGTTCAGGAGTCAGGTCCTGCACAATGCGGATTGCCGGCAGTGCCATGCCAGGCTGCAGTTTGGAAAGATCGGCATCAGCGGCTGCCCGGCACACGGATGCGCGCACAAGCAGCAGCACGACCAGAGCACACGCCGCCGTTTTAACTGCCGACTGGAGTTTTTTTGTACAAGATCGGCTGATCCGCCTGCGGCCTGCCGGGGTTGTTGCGTTCATATTCATCGATCTGCTCCTGCAGTGTTTTTTTCGGACATCGTTCACATGTACCCATACACACCGCACACCGGGTGTCGGAACACCATTGGCAAAATGTGCAGTCAGGACAGGGATTTTTTTTAACGCACGCCATAGGATACCATCCAAGTCCGGACAATGAAAAGCACAGCTGTAAACGGGTGATTTAATCAACACATCAACTCGGCTGCGCGGTTACCTATGATTATTCTTACTGGACAGGTGCTTGTCAAGGCAAAAGAAAACAAGCGGTCTGTTCGGGCAAATCCGACCGATCAGACGGATATACTTTCCAGGCGAAATCGCAGGAGCAAAAAGATGACGGCCCTGAATCGACCCTCTGTGTAAGGGCGACCGGCCGGTCGCCCCTGCGGGGGCAGGCGCAGGGATCTGCCCACGCAAATTCTTGAACCATGAACCTGTCTTCTCCCAACTCCTAACTCCCAACTGTTAAAGCGGGCCATGCCTCAGCGCGCAGCACGGTTGAAAGCGCATCAAAAATCCCCCGGGCAAGCATAGGCCGATACATATCGCCCACGGGCGCGCCGGATAAGATAATCCGGGTAGCGCCGTAGCGCATATCCGTTCTGAAGGGAACGGAAAAATCGCTGTAGGGAACCGTACCGGCATAGGTAAAGCCGATCGTCTCAAGGGCCTCTTCGCGCGCGCAGAAAATCGTGTCCGTATTTTCGCTCATAAAATCGACAAGCACGAACACGACGGCATCGCTGCCCTGATCGAGGCCCTGCGCCAGGGCTTCGGCAGCCGACAGGCGCAGGTTTTTGGGATCATGCTCGGAGCAGGCGAATTCCGTATCCGCGATAACCACCTGGGTATTGGAGCCTGAGAGAGCCTGCTCGACTTCCCGCAGCAGGTTGTCGTAGAAAACCGGCGCGAGATCATGCCAGGGCTCGCCCTTCATCTCCGGAAAACCGTGACGGGTGAGCACCAGCAGCTTTTTTGATGCAGCCGGCAGCTGCTCGATTTCAGCCCGGGCCATGGCGACAAAAGGCGCGCGATACGATTCATACACCCCTGCAAAAGGACTAAACACAATTTTGGCCCTGCCGGCAACCATCTGCCCGATTTCAACGAACAGAGAGTTGAACTCCTCAAGGTTTGAATACACCGGGAACAGATTGCACACAACGATGGTTTCGACCTTTTCGCTGAGCAGCTCTTCAATGGCCTGCGCAATGGTATCAGGGTACATCGACCAGGCTGTTTTCATCGGCGTACCGGGAAACTGCTCAGCCAGCAGGCTTTCAATATCACTGAAAAGTGCGCGATGCTGCTGCTTGAAGGGGATTATATTGCCGGGCATGCGACCGTAGTAGGATGCCGCAATCTTGACGGAAGAGCGCTCCGCGATATCAACGAAACCGTTTTTCCCCTTGAGCAGAAAATGCCCGTAGGCATGGCTGTCACTAGTGCGCGGCTTTACCCATTGCACCGGAAGCTGTGTGTACGGTATACCCTGCTCATTAACCGTACTGCCGAAGCAGTCCATCAGTTCTGAGGGCGTAAACTGCTCGACGGCCGTGGGGTTTGCCGGGTCAAGCAGCACGGTGCCGCGATCCCGCATGACAATCAACTTCAGCAGCGGTGGAAAGGCCGCCTCGAAAATATGATTCAGATATTTGTTATAAAAAGAAAATTCATACTCTTCCGGCTGGCCCAGCGCAGTCAGCAAAACACCGGTTCTGCCCTTAACAGCCGTATCCTGTTCAAGATAGGCGTAATAGTTGGTCCGGTCCTGCGGAGGCGAACAGGCGCCGAGAGCCAGTCCCAGAGCAACAAGCGCCGCAGCACAAAGCACTGTTTTTGCAAAATTCATGCTGTGTCCTTTCGTGGTGTACGATCCGTCGGATCGGTCCGATAGAACTGATCCGACGGATGATGATTGTCACTTTACAAACCTACTGACCAACAGCGGCGGCAACCGTGTCCATGGTAGTCAGCTCCTTGACCAGCCCGCGGATCACAGCCTGCTTGCCGGGCGTTGTGCCGCCGCCGTCAACCTGTTGAATGGCCTGCCGGTCAGCGGCTGAACGGCCGATGAACTGTTCCAGAAACGCCCTGTCTTTAAAGGCCTGGTCGCGCTCGCGCGCTCGCTGAATATAAAGGCCTTTGATCGTCGTATCAGGTCCGAGCCCGAACACGAATTCCACGGCGCCGAACTCGCCTTTCTGAGTCGACGGAATAATCGTGCCGATAGCGCTGCCGCCGGCATCCAGCATATGATAATACTGAAACTGGTCCTGCTGGCCGGGCAGCAGCTCGTAGCCGAGCGTTTTTTCGATCACGGCCCGCTGCTCGGCCGATATCCGCGCTGTAACGGATTTATAGTCACGGGCATCCGGAAAAATCCGTGTCATGGTCCGCTCAGGGTTGCGCCACACGCACAAATACGCCTCCTGTGCCGCAGCCGGCAGAGCGCTACCAAGTATAAGAAAAAAAACGATAGAGCTGAATGGTAATCTGATTGCGCGCATCACCGTATCCGACATACCGATATTCTCCTCTCAGGATAAACCAGGGCAGCCTGCAGGTAAGTCCTGCAAACCACTCATTCATAGTTTCCGAATCAACACGGCTGAGATTTACCGCAAGATTCAGGTCAAGGTTTGAGCGCAGGGCATAATCAGCCCCGGCAAAAAATGCACGCATACCGCGTTTATCAACCTGCCCGCCTGATACCTCGCTGCGTATCAGCCAGCGGCCGAGATAGAGCGTGCTGTCAAGCCCGACAACTGCGCGCTGCAGGGCCCGGTCATCATCGCGCCTGCGGTGGTCCGGGTCGCCGTGGTCCGGCTCATCGTGATCTGCGCCGTGCGCGTTGATTGAGCGGCCCAAGGCTCCCGAGAGACCCAAAGATAATTCCTCGGTTTCGCCCGGGGTAATCCCGATGCGGCCCGTGGCAATACCGTGCGAGCCCGCATCGACCGTGTTGCGCGGGCCGTAGCCGCGGGTATAGGACAGACCGTAATCAAATATGCCCTGCACGCCGGACAGCTTGATACCGCTGTCAACATCCATGCCCAGCACCCGGTCATGCGGCATGTCATAGAGCAGCCTGCTCGCGGAAAAATTCGGCAGCAGGCCCCACGGCAATCCGAAACGGCCAAGGGTGATATTCCATGCTCCCATCGGACCCTTGTACTGGGCGTAGATTTCATGCAGGCTCTCATCGCGGGACTCATCAAACCCCTCTTCGCTTTCAAACAGCGCGAAAAGAACAAGCCGGTCGCCTTTGGCATCGGCAAATGTCTTGCGCAATGACGCACCGAACAGGTTCAGGGTTGCGTCAGGCTCGCTGCCGGAGGCAACCCTGCCGCGCGCGTCTGCATCAAGCGACAGGTTCCATGAAGCCCGGCACTCAGCGGCCGGGCCGGTTGCGCACATCAGCGCGATCGCAACTACGATCGCATACAGAAGGCGCCCCCGCTTCCTGCCCGGTCGCAGCACTGTTCCCTGATCCGGCAGACGGCATATCGACGATTCCTCCGCGCGCCTGTTACTGCGATATGCGGCCGTCTTCAATGTGCACCGTCCTTTCACAGTGTTTGACGATATCAGCGTTATGCGTAACCAGAACGATGGTGACACCGTCGCGGTTGAGCTGCTCAAACAGCTCCATGATCATGTCGGCGTTGCGGGAATCAAGATTGCCGGTCGGTTCATCGGCGAGCACCAGCGGCGGTGAATTGACCAGCGCGCGCGCAATGGCCGCGCGCTGCATTTCACCGCCTGAGAGCTGGCCCGGCAGATGGTTGAGCCGCTTTCCCAGTCCGACCATTTCCAGTAAATCCCGGGAGCGGCCGTTGGTATGATTGCCGCTGAACAGTGCCGGAAGCGTTACGTTTTCAAGAACCGTCAGCGTCGGCACCAGAAAAAACTGCTGGAACACAAACCCGATCGCACTGCGGCGCATACGGGTCAGTGCGGACTCGCTCGCCTGCTCAATCGGACGGCCCTGCAGAATAACACTGCCGCTGCTCGGGTGGTCGAGGCAGCCCATGATATTCATCATCGTCGTTTTACCGGAGCCCGAATGGCCGACCACAGCGATAAAATCACCTTTGGAAACGTTCAGGGTCACTTCCTGCAGGGCATGCACGGTTTCAACACCGCGGGTGTAGTTTTTGGATACATCGTGAAGTTCTATAATATGCTCAGTCATTTCTCAGCACCTCCATGGGAACAATCCGGGCCGCGCGCAGTGCCGGATACAGGGAACAGGCAAGCCCGACGATCGAGCACAGTATAAATGCCATCAGCGCAATCATCGGTTCAGGACGCGCGATGGGGCCCGAAGGCACATAGGCAACCAGAAAGGTACGCAGCAGATTGCCTGCAACCGGACTGAGCACCATGCCCAGCAGCGCACCGGCTGCGCTTCCGGCAAGAGCGATCGAAGTCGTCTCCAGCGTGATTAGGCGCACAAGGTCAAGGCGGCCCGCGCCGACGCATTTAAGATAGGCGATTTCGCGGCGGCGCTCCAGCACGGCCATGAGCATGGTATTGATAATGCCGAACACCGAGATGATGAAGGCCACGAACACCATCACGATCATGATGGCCCGGGTCGCTCCGAAAAACTGCAGGATGCCCTCGCTGAGTTCCTTTGACCCCAGCACAAAATAATCGGCCGGCATCAAAGCACGCAGCTGATTCTGCACCAGGTCCATGCGGCTGATATCAGCCAGCTTCAAACCGACAGCCGACAGCTTGCCCTCGCGCTGCACCATGGCCTGCGCGGTTGCCAGCGGCACGAAAAAGGTGCCGTCATCCTGACTGTAGGTGCGCTCCAGAATACCGGTTACCGTGAACTCGCGGTCAAAATTTTCATTATACATGCGCTGGCCAACCTGCAGGAATTCAATCTGGGCCATATCGGCTCCGATAACAACACTGTCATCCTCTTTGAGCCAGCCTCCGGCCGCAAAACGCCAGTCAGGCTTCATGGACAGAATCGCATCCGTGACACCCATAAAAATATCGGTTCGCGAGCCGTCATCAGTAGTGACGGCGAACAGCTTGAACGGCAGAATCGCCTCCAAATCGGCAACAGTCGCAAGCCGGGCGAGAATATCCTCTTCAACATACAGGGGGCTCAGGCCTCCCTGCGCGATAACAGAGGCGGCCTCGATCGGGCAGCCTTCCTTGGTGATATACAGATGTATGCCTGTTTTATTAACCAGATCATCGGTTACGGCTGATGAATACCCGCGGTCAAGCGCAAGCACCACGGTCAGGGTGGCTGCCGATACCGCAAGGCTGAGGCCGGTCAACAGGGTTCTGACACGGTTGCGTTTCAAATTACTGAGCGCTACTTTGAAAAATGTCATGTCAGCCCCCTATTCCATGCTCAGGCCGAGCACCGAAAAGGCAACCCCACCCTCACCGCTGAATATCTGCGCATACAGGGTTACATTTTTGCCGCGGCCCAGCCGCGGGAGCTTGAAACCCTGCGGATACACGGTTACGCTGTTGACCCCGTCCTGAAAGTTGAAATGGCACAGCGATGAGCACTGGCTGGCCACCACACCTTTTAAAACAACCCGTGCATCATTAAACGCGGACGGATTTGCGAGAACCTCCGCCAGTTTAACAACCGGAGCACCCCCAGGGATATCCTCGCCCAGGCGCAGACCGCTCTGCGCCTCAGGCGATGAACATCCGATAAACAGCGCCACAGCACACATCACACATACAGTACGAAGAGTATTTTTCAGCATATATAATTCCTTTCATACCAAAACTATAGGATCATGATGGTCATGACAGAGTAACAACAAACACCGGAGAACCTTAACAGCCCAGGCCCCGTTACATTACAACCGCACACAAACAAACTGGTGCAGGGTAATTGGGCTCAACAATCAGGGGCAGTGCAGGTGCTGCAAAAATCTCACAGCAAAAGGATGGTAGTTGCAATATGGGGGGAAAGCGGGGATCGGCATTCACTGTTCCTCACTGCTGGTGAGGACGGGACGTCTTCCAACTGAGGCATGAAAGCCGTGGGCAACAGAATCACACAGCGCCCGTCTTTCAAAGGGCTGCGGCGTTCGTCTTTAACAACCGCGGCCTGAACATCCATTTCATCAGCGTTCGCGGAAGAACAGCAGCACATCTCGTGGGTAGCGCATAACGGATCGCCGGCACGAACCGGGCGCACAGGCTTGGCAGGCGCCTTTTCAGTGCAGGCACCGGCCGAACAGCAGCACTGCGCAAGCGAAAACTCTTCAGCGTTCTGTTGTGTTTCAGCCGCATCGCAGGCGCAGGAAAAGCCGCTGAGCGGCAGCAGCGTCACTACGTACAGCAAAGTCAGTATCAGTGCTGTACTGAAAACATATTTTTTTTTCGCTATGTCACGCACGACTGCATTCCTGCTGAAGCATTTTTGTTTATTATATACTAATGTGAAATACAGGGCATGTCAAGATTGCCCCTGACCAGTGTTACGCTACAGGCTGAGTAACTTGAGCGCATTCTTATAAAAAATCAACTCCCGGTCGCTGTCGGTGAGAAATGCAGCGCTGCGCACAGCGCTGATCAGGGGCTCCAGATTGAATATGCCGTCGGAGCCGAACAGTACGCGGCCCGCGCCCAGCGCGCGCACCAGTTTTTCAAGGGTCGGCAGTATCACGGGATAGCCCAGAGCATCCTCGATCTGGTTCAGAGTCGAGATGTCAACCGACACATTCGGCGCATACAGTGCAGCCATGATCAGGTCCTCAACCCAGGGATAGGCCGCATGCGCAATCACGAGACGCAGGCCCGGGAAATCAACTGCTATGTCATCAATATAGATGGGATGACAATACTTTAGCCTGCTTTCCTCTGATGGCGGTTTAATACCCATATGTATCACCACCGGTATGCCGAGCTGTGAGATCATTTCATAGACAGGGTATAGGCGCTCGTCATTGGGATAGAACCCCGACGCAGGATTGAGCTTGACGCCTCGCAGGCCGAATTCATGCACGGCACGGTCGATGCGGTCAAGATTGGCCGCTATTCCCCGGTCGGGATGAACCGCGGTAAAGCCGATAAAACGGTCCGGATGGGCTTTTACAAAAGCGACCGTATCTTCGTCAGCAAGGTTGTCATTGCGCCGGTCACCGGCCGGGCCGTAATCCTTGCCAAGAATGACAAGCCTGTCAACACCGCAGGCATCCATGGTTTCGAGATAGCTGTCAGCCTCCATGCGGTACGCAGACGCCGGCGGACTTAAATGATTATGGACATCGATAATCATGTCAGGTCTCCTCATCCGCAGGCCGACGCTATATGAGCATCCGGTTCTGCGGCATGCAAAAAATCAGCAAACGGGCGGCCTTGCATGCTGTTCAGGTATCTGCCGGGCCTGTGTTCTAAAAATACGCAGTGACGGGCGCAGTGCAATTATCAGGAGCACAAAAGCTGCCGGGTACAGAATAAAAAAATGAATGGGCGCGGGGAAACCCGGGTGTACAGAGGCAAGGCGCGTCATCATCAACGAAAAATCAAGGGTCTGGGCCCAATACGGAACGGCCACAAACAGCAGTCCATAAAGTTCGGCAAAAGTAAAAAGAGCTATCATTACAATCGCAGTGATTGCGGCAATCCTGCGTCCGAAGCCCAGCGCAGCTGCAAACAGGCAGCCGAGAAATGCCGGATAGGCGATCATTACATAATGCGGCGGAGTATTTATGAGACCGTATGCAGCCAGGCTGTGCAGCGCATGCATGTAGGCTGCGCACAAGGTACCAAGCGTCAGCAACAGACAGAGAAGCAGCGGGCGCAGATCACGAATGAGTTCGCCATATGCTGTGCGCCTGCGGCCGCGCAACCAGAACAAAGCACCGCAGGCGGCGGCAACCAGCAAGAGCCTGTAGGCCAATGCAGGCAGCCGCGGCAATGCAAGAAACGACCAGCCGCTTGTCCACAGCGTTTGTGAAACAACATGCCGGACAAAGAAAGACCAGAGATGTCCGAAGCGAAACTCGCGCAGCCAGTCAATCGAGGTCCGTCCGGCAGCAATGTACCTGAGCGTCTCCTGCTGCGGAAAAAAGGTTGAATACTGCACCTGCGCCCACACATGGAACGGAAGGCAGATAAACAGATACCCGGCAGTAAAAAAAACGGAGAACTGCACACAGCGACGCCATGCAATGTTTGAAACGGCCGCAAGTATAACCCAGTAGCAAAGCGCAGCGGGAAGTACCACCAGAGCGTTCAGCTTTGACAGTACAGCCAGGCCGGCGCACACTCCGGCAAGTCCGGCAGACAGGAGCGGCCGCCTTTCATCGGAAGCGCGCAGCACCAATACAAGTGAAAATCCCGCGAACATAAGCGCGAACGCATCGTTGGCCACGCGCGCGACATACACCATAAACAGGGGCGATGAAGCCGCAGCAAGGCACATCAGTCTGCTGAGAGCGCTGTCAGCACACATACGCCTGACGGGGTACAGCAGAAGCACAAGGGCAAGAGCGGCAGCGCAGATGTTGACACATCTCAGCAGATATACCGCCGCGCGAAAGCCGAGCACGGCACGCGAAAAGACGTACAGCGAAGCCATGGCGGCATAATAAAGCGGAGGATGCTGTGCCTGATACAGATCTATCGGGGCCAGCCCCGGCAGCACAGGGCTGCCGGTATAAAACTGAGCGTAGGACAGCGCGCCGATTCGATCTGTCTGCTGATGGCTGAAATCAGGATGCGGGTTTGCGACAATGTCGCCGTAGAGCGAAACGGGTACCTGAGATCGGCCGTACACCGGCAGAGTGCGGTTCTCGACGAGATACTGCATGCAGGCGATATGCTGGTATTCGTCAAAACCCTCAAGCGGCGGATACAGGCCCTGCAGCGCGATGCCCCGCACAATGAATATGGCTGCCAGCAGCAGGAGGAAACGGGCCGGTTTGGTCGCGCATGAATTCACGGAGACGCCCGCCGTACTAAAGACATCATAAGGAGCAATAAGAAAAAAAGCGGAATAGCGCTGTTACACTGCGTCTTCGTAGCGCGTGTAAAAGTCAGGGTCTTCGGCACGAATCATCTCGATCATCTCTGCCGTCAGATGTTTCTGCCACTTGTCGTTCCTGCTCTTTAAATCTCGGGGCAGAGAAGCCTGAAAATCCGGGCTGAACGGCAGCTCGCAAAAGCCGGCAACACCGCGCATGACCCCCTCGGGATCGGTGCACAATCGGGCATAGTCTACCCGGTGGAATCGTCCTGTTAGACACCGCGCCTGTTCCTCGATGGCCAGTGTCGCTGCACGGAACTGACGTCCGGCTGAAAGCTCATGCGGCAGGTCCGTCATATCCCGCCAGCCCGGTATGCGCACCCCGAACCAGCCGCCGCCGCGTTTGTGCCGCTTGACCTTGCGCTGCACGGTCGAGTTGACCACTGCGCTCAGTCACGAGCCATATGCAGAAATTTCGCGTCCGGGAACAGTGCGTTAAGCCAGCCGATGCGCAGCGACAGCCGTGGATATTTAGCCACAAAGCGCGTACGCCCCCGCAGCCTGAGAACACGCTCCACAGTCGACGCATAGAACGTCGCCTGTTCCGCGGTAAGATCATCCGCGGTCATTGTATCGTCCGGCCCCGGCCACAGATAGTCCCAGAAGCGCTGCGCCTCGTGAGGCTTTGTTGTGCCGCGCAGAAGCGTGCGCGCAATGGATGCAAGAAGCGGATGCGCAGGAAACCGGTGATTGCAGCGCACCATGCAGCCCACATCAGGGTGCCGGTCAAGAATGCCGTAGAGCAGCGTTGTACCGCTTCTATGCGGGCCGACGATGAAAACCGGCCGGTCGATGATGGCGGTGCTGGCAATGCTCATTTGTAACGGCATACAGAATCCTGAAAAATCAGGCGTTCATCCTGCAATGAGACAGATTGGCGGGTTCAAGATTCTCCGACAGGTTGAATTATAAAATTTGCAGGCACTGAAGCAACTATTTTTGAAACATGCGAATGTTGATGCTGTCCGGGTTGATGAATGCATACACGTTACGCTCGTTTCTTCGACTGTGCGTATGCTTCGGCCCGGGCAACAAGCCTGTCGATTGCGTCAGGCAGCGCGGGCGCGTCCTGCGCATAGCACACAAGCACTGCCTTTACACGTTTTGGATCAGCGGTGAGTTTGAAGACCGAAGCGCCAAAGCGGGTCAGGTCCTTAAGCTGGGATGCCCTGCGGAATCGGCTCCACGATGCGATGTCGATGGCCACGGGCCGGGGCCGGGTAGCCAGAAAATTCCTGACAAAAGGGTCTCCATGGGTAAGGCCTGCGCGGTGGATCCGTGCGAGTTCACGGGCTGTGTCAGCCAGCAGAGCGTCGTCGTGGGTCTGTGCATATACGTGCGCTACCGAGGGGGCATCAACATACTGCGTCACAATGATGCCGAAATCAAACAGCAGAAACCGGCGTGATTCGCCCCAGGCAAGCAGCGCAGGGGTTGCAAGGCCACAGCGCCTGAAAGCCAAATATCCGCTGCCTTCAAGCGCCGAACGGCCGGGCTTAAGGCGGCGGATAATACCGTGGTTTTGCCTCAGCCGGTAGCGTTTGATCATCACCTCGCCGTGCCAGCCGGGAGGCGCAGGCGCGCGGCGCACACTGCGGGATGAGTCCTGTGCAGCCTGCCGCACGATATCACACAGCCAGCCTTGTGGAACGCCTTCGGCTGCGCGCAACAGCATCCTGCCGATCCGCATGCGCGCATAGTTGGGTTCAGGTTGCAACTGGTCAGGCACAGACACTCCGCTCAGACACTAGCAATACTAAACAGGTTGCGCACATACATACACCCGAACAGTCTGTCCGCCTGCAGCTGCTTACAATGCAGAGTTAGGCTTAACCGCCTCAATAAACAGATACTTGCCCCCGGGGCAGACAGCGGCAGAGCGGGTTTCATATATACGGTTCAGGCACTTGTTGCGTTTACTGATAAACAACGTGCCGAAGCGTATAAGCCATGCCACAGGCGCCAGCAGTCGATGTACATTTTTAATACTCGATGCCCGGGTGTCGGCAATCTGGAAACCGGCCGCCTCGAGCATATTTGCCAGTTGCGGAAATAAAAAACAGTTACGAAAATTCGCCTCAGGGTCACCTGTTGTCTGGCAGAACTCACCGCTATTTATCGTTTTGGTAATCGACCCGGTAAATAAAAATCGAATCCGCTTCTGTATAGAAGCGTAATTATTGACGGTAATAAAAAGACTGCCGCCGGGTGTGAGTATCCGATACAGTTCCCGAATCGCCTGACCCGGATTCCACAGTCTGTGCAGCCCGTTAGCGCATACGGCTGCCTGAAATGAGGCGTCCGGATACGGCAACCCCCTGTTAAGATTGACAATTTCAAAAGGAAAGCCCTGGGTTGCAAAATTGCCCGGGTCAATATCAGCACAATGAACATCGTAGCCGTGCTCGCGCAGAAAGCTGGATAGTACTCCAATGCCGGCAGGAACATCAAGAATTTTTCCAGGAGACCTTTCAGCAAGAACCATGCGCAACACATCATGCGAGGAACGTCCTCCAATAATCTTCAATCCGCCCATAGTTTCATCCTGTTATAATCGGGTGTTTGCAGTACTGCAAACGGCCCCGTACAAAAATATATTTGATGCACGTGTACTCAGTGATTGTTCCCTGCGGCCTTCAGAAGGCGCTCGCAGGCCTCCAGCACCTGCTCGGCCGTAATGCTCTGCATGCAGGAGAGATGCTCGCATGGTGTGAGATAACAGGGGACGCAGGCAAGGGATTCATTGCGCACGATCAGGCTGCGGCGATTATGCGGCGCCACGAAATCAGGATCAGTCGGGCCAAAGAGAGCCACAACCGGCACATCATGAGCGGCAGCCATATGCATGACACCCGAATCGATACCGACGAACAGGGCGGCACCGGCAAGCAGCGCGCTCAGCTGGCGCAGGCCGATCCGGCCGGTCACATCCAAAACGGCCTCACGTGCGGGAGCCTGCATGGCAGCCAGCACCGAGTCATTGAAGCTGCGGCAGTCCGACCCCCCTGCGAGCACAGAAACCAATCCGTGGCGCTCAAGCAGACTGTCCGCAACAGCGGCAAATCCGGCCGGGTACCAGGCCTTGGCCTGCCGACGGCTTGAAGCTCCGGGCGAGAGCACGGCATAGCGCGCGGGAAGCGGGCCGGGGCCATCGTAGCGCTCCCGCGGCAGCAGTCCCACATAGCCGCCATCACATGCCGGAATACCGAGACGTTCGAGCAGCCTGGCGTTATTGCTCCAGCTGTTATGGCCCCGGATGGCCTCACGCACATGCAGCAGGCGGTCAAGCGGCGGGTGGCAGAATCCCGCCCGCAGGGAAGCACCACTTAAGGTGGCAATCAGCATGCATTCTTCCGAACGCGACAGGGTGATAAACAGGTCATAGCGCGCCCTGCGCACCCGGGCGATCAACTGCAGCGTATTGCGCATGCCCCCTTCACGCAGCCTGATCTCGTCGACAAGGGCGCAGGGTTCGAGAAGTTCTCGCAGGTATGGCTTGACATATGAATGTATCTCAGCCTGCGGGGCATGCTTTCGCAAGGATGCTATCATCGGCAGCGCGAATAAAAGATCGCCGATCTGGTTCAAATGCATAATGCCGATGCGCCGAATATCCATGGAATGCATCACAGAAAAAAATTATCATCTTCAAGCGGAACGATATCCATCGGAGCGCAGCTGCCGGCAATAAGGTGCTCAAGCTCGCGGTTGGCGTGATTGTAAAAACAGGCAACCTCGCGGCACTCATGCGCAGCATCAAAGCTGAAAATTGACCTCGCCAGTTCCGCGGAAGTCGCGTCAAAACAGCCGGAGTCCGCATAACCGCCAGCCCCTGCAAGGCGTGCATTCTCAATGCCGCGAAACGCCGGGCAGTGATAGATCCCTGCCGGCGCAAGCACGGTGCGGAAGTACTGCATGTGGCAGATGCGAGGCTGAGTCTTGAGTTCGTCGACCTTGCCGGCCAGCAGCGCCTGCAGGTTCACACTCTGCAGGATCGCAATTCTGCCGCCGGCTGCAGCCTGTGCCAGGTCGAGATTTTTACGCAGGGCTGCCGACAGCCGTGCCTGCCGTTCCTCGGCGGTCTCATTGAGCAGGGATTCGCGGCCGGAACCTTCGAGCCGCACAAGGCATGGTTTAAAGGACACGTAATCAAAACCGTACTGGACAGCCAGATGCACAGCACTGACCATTTCATCGATATTGGGATCGAGCACATGACCGCCCGCTTCGATTCCGTCCCAGACGATTACGAACGAATAGCCGAGTGAAATGGCGGGATGTGCCTTTTTGATATCATGGGCATTCTGGAGAATTGCATGAAGATCTGCGGTGACGCGAGGCCGGTGGGCCTTAATAAAGGTTTCACGTGTTCCTGCGTCAACCGACAAGCGAAGCCAGTCTTTGGGCTCAAGGCGCTCAGCTACCGAAGCGACACGATCAAGGCGGGTTCCGTTCGTTACGATGCCCACCTGCAGACCGAGTTTTTTGGAAAAACAGACGACTTCCTCGAAATCCCGATGCAGGGTCGGCTCGCCTCCCCCGATCAAAATTACGGAAAGGAGGCCGCGTTGCTTAAGCGTTTCAAGGCTGCCCCGGATATCGCTTAATTGAATCGACTCCCCGGTGTTGATGATGCCCGAATCCACGCAATGCGGACAGGCAAAGTTGCAGGCCGAGGTCAGATCAAGGTTGATCGACAGCGGCCCGAACGGCGGTATGCCGTCCGGAGGGGCTCCGCTGCGCTGCCAGCTTATGTAGGCGCGCAAACGCTCAACAACAGAAGCCTGCCGTAGTTTCGAACAAAAATCATGTTCCCTGCTGGGAAGTTTTTCCACCCTCAGCCTCCTGTTCATGCAGCCGCTGCTGCGGCCAGAATGCATACACCTGCTGCAGCATCCTCATGGTTTCCAGTATATGCTCAGAGCCGATGCGCGGCTGTTGCGCGCTGCGGCAAGCATGCAAAAAATCGTTCACTGACTGCTGAAGCGGATCATCGACCTCGATACGGCGCCCGTCGCAGACAAAGGCTATACGGTATACGGCCATGTCGATTTCCCGCCGGGCCAGTTTGCCGTTAAACCCGAAGGCGAACGGCCTGGGCTGACACGGCGCCTTCGTGAGAAGCGCCTCAACTCGGCACGACCCGGCATCCGTTACATAATCAAAACCTGCCGTCAGGCAGTCATGACCGGAAAACAGGCGTATATCCTCCAGGCACCCTGCCCCCAGCGTGCTGAAAAGCATACTCAGGGCATGCGGCATCGAATCCGGAATCATGTCCCTGCCGCTTACCAATGGCGACAATTCTATCCTGAATGATCGTATATCCGCCCTCTGGGGCAGTCCGCACAGACGCTCATACGCCGGCAGAACAAACGGCCACTGGGAGTTCATGGCAACTGTCAGGCCGCGCTCACGCGCGGCAGCCAGCAGTTTCGCAATACGGCTGCAATCGCAGCCGTCATCCCAGATCAGGGGTTTTTCGCACAGAACGTGCACCCCCGCATCTATGGCCGCACCGAGATACCCTGCGTGAGTTATTGCCGGCGATGCGATGACCAGTGCGTCCGGGTTCTCCCTCCGGATAAGCAGCCCCAAATCCGCATAGGGAACAGCCGCAACGCCCCACTGCTGCAGCGACTCGGCATCGCGGTGCGCGGTCTCAATATCCTGGGCCAGAACCGCCACAACGTCCGCGCCGTCTGCCTTCGCAAATCGGGCAATATAAGCCCCTATGCCGTTATTCCGCCGGCCGGCGCCAATGACTGCAATACGCATGCTCGTGTCTGTACTCCTTTGTGCAACGACAACGCCGGACAGGTGCCATATATAACAATACTGCTGACCTTGGCTTGAAGTGAAACAGCATAATATAGTTGCGCCTGAATTTCAAACATTCTTATTGCAATGCGGCTCCTGGCTTTCCTGTGCATCATTATTGCAGACGGAATGGCCTTGCAGTCCGCCCGGGCTCAATCGCTGCCCCGGCACTCCTGTTCGTGGAAAGTTTCACCATGCGACTGCACCTGTCGCTTACCCATCGATTGACCGGAACATGGAACGGCTCTCAACTTAAGACCCTGTAGCGTCCGGCAGCGCGCCTCATATGATAGGCCTGTACCGTAGCGGGTAATTATGGTACCATTACGCCCGAATACGAAGCGACTGTGCTTGCGTAATTAAAGGGTGTATGCGTCGATGGGACTGGAACTGCTTGAAGAGCGCTATCAGGCCTTTATTGAAAAAAACCCGGCCTGCCGGGAACAGCTCAGGATCCTCTCGGGTTATAACAGCCTGATTCAGCTCAATATGCGCGCTTTGCTTGACGGCATTACCGTAGGCGTATGCCCCGCGTGCGCGGCATCCTGCTGCCAGTGCATGCCGGTTGACGGCTGGTTTACCGAGGGGGACTATTTTATCTTTCGCGCCTGCAATGAAGCGCCCTTTAATCTGCGTGTTGACCACGGCTTGCCCAATGGATGCTCGTTTCTGGGCCCGGCCGGCTGTGTGCTGCCGCCGGACTGCCGACCGTTTCCCTGCGTCAAGGTCAACTGTGAAACCGTCAGCCGTGAGCTTGAGCGCTGCGGCGCACAGGATGCATTTACGAATCTCTACGAAGCCCTTGACCGTCTTCAGGAGCAGCTATGGCATATCATCCATCCTGAAACCGCTCAACACCCTGCTGCAGAAGGCAGTGCGGCATGACGCCCCTTTTTCAGCCGCGGCTGCTCAATCCTCCGTTCGGCGACCCGGCCCTGTATATCGGACTGCAGGGAGAAGGCACAGCCCTGCTTTGTGATGCAGGCGATATCAGCCGCACAGCCGCCCGGCTGCTGCTCAAGATTTCCGATGTATTCATATCCCACACCCACATCGACCACGTCATCGGCATTGACCATCTGCTGCGCCTCAACCTGGCGCGCGACCGTGTTCTGCGTCTGTACGGCCCGCCGGGCATTATCGCCAACATGACCGGCCGGCTCCGGGGCTATACCTGGAACCTGACCGACACCTATCCCTTTAAGCTCGATGTGCATGAAATCGGCACGCGCACAATCAGTGTCCGTCGGTTTGCCTGCAGCGAAAAATTCAAACCCGGCCCTGAACAGCGCCGGCCCTTTAACGGCACGGTTGTCGAGCACCCGCTCTACCGGGTTCTCACCCGGCGCCTGAATCACAACGGCATCGCCTCGCTTGCATTCCGGATCGAAGAACACAACCGGATCAATATCAACAAGGACGCGCTGGGCAGGCTCGGCCTTCCGAAAGGCCCCTGGCTGCAGACGCTTAAAAACAAGATCCGCGCGCAATGCCCGGATGGCACGCTGATTGAAATCCCAGCAGCAGGCTCACCCAGGCCGCGAAGCATGCGCCTTGGTGAGCTCAAGCAACAGCTGGTGCATATTTCCCGCGGTGAGACTGTCGCTTATATCTCCGACAGCGGCGCAACACCGGCAAATCTTAAAAAAATCAAAGAGCTTGCCGTCGGCGTTGATCGTTTTTTCTGTGAAGCGGCTTTTCTGGAACGCGACGCTGTTAAGGCCCGCAGAAGCGGCCATTTCACCGCCCGGCAGGCCGGTTTGCTTGCGCGCGCATGCAGTGCAAAAAAACTCACAGTTTTTCATTTTTCCCCGCGCTATGAGCGCCTGCCGGATGAGCCTGCCCGTGAAGCCCGTGAGGCCTTTCACGCCGGATAAACCTTTCCTTTTTCCTGATGGCCTGTTTTATGCTTTTGCACCTCGAATTTTTCCGGTTGCATTTTTAAAAAAACTGTCGAGAATATGCCTTTAAAAAAAGAAACGGTTGGCGCGACGCTCCTGCGCAAGCGCCATAGCGCTGACAATCACACGTACATCCGGAGAAACAACGCTCATGCGTGCCCAGGCATCCGATCTGCTCTCATCACACCAGGTTTCACAGCTTCTCAATATATCCGAAAAAGAGCTTGAAAAATGGCGCAGCGCGGGCCACGGCCCCGAATATATCCGCACAGCCCCGCATCACCGATCAGTCAAATACAGCCTTGAGGCGGTCATGTGTTACTTGAAGGAAAAGAAAAACGAGGAACAACTCTTTTAGCAGGCTTTTGAAATACTTTTTCAACAGACTGTTAAGGCATTTTTCCAGATACCGTATGCAATAAAACACCGTTCGTTCGCCCTGAGCCTGGCGCTGGAACGATTGGGTTACGTATCGAACGACACGCTCGTTCATGGTTCGACAGGCTCACCACGAACGAGCGTGCATCTTCTTTAAAAAAAAACAACGGTAAAAAGCAAAATGCACCAACAGGCGATCTCATAATGCCTGACCCGGTGTTTTTTTCAGACACACTGCCCAGACCCGTCCCAACAACATCACAGTAGCAACAGGCTTGCCGCCATAACAGCCATACCGATTACCAGACCGGTCATTGCCAAATGATGTTCACCGTAGTGCTCGGCGCACGGCAGAAGCTCATCAAGCGCGATGTAGACCATGATGCCGCCCACGGCGGCGAACACTATGCCGAACACAAGCTCATTGAAAAAAAACAACAGAAAGAAAAAGCCGATCAGCGCCCCGGCGGGCTCGGCCAGCCCGGAGGAAAATGACAGCGCAAACGCCTTCCTGCGGCTGCCGGTCGCGTAGTAGACCGGCACCGCAACAGCGATGCCTTCGGGGATATTGTGGATGGCAATGGCAACGGCAATGCTGACGCCCAGATTCAGGTCATTGAGCGCAGCCATGAAGGTTGCAAGGCCTTCGGGAAAATTGTGCACCGCAATGGCAAGCGCTGAAAAAATCCCCATGCGCAGCAGGCGCGCGTCCTCAGGCATCTGGCCGGGCTGCATCTGCTCAACGCTGCGTATCTCATGCGGGTTCTCGAACCCGGGCACAAGCCGGTCTATCAACGCGGCAACAGCTATGCCGCTGAAAAATGCCCCGACAGTCAGAGCGGTTCCGGTACCATCGCCCAGGGCGGCTTCAAGTGATTCACGTGATTTTTGAAATATCTCGACAAAAGCGACATAGAGCATCACCCCGGCTGAAAAGCCGAGAGCTGAGGCCAGAAATTTCGTATTTGTGCGCGTGGTAAAAAAGGCAAGCGCACTGCCGATACCGGTTGCAAGACCGGCCAGCAAAGTGAGCCCAAAGGCAGCCCATACATTTTCCATCGACGTTCTCCGACAGTATACGATGCATCGAAAACGGTAGTGTAAAACACTCGATTTCGCTGCCGACCCCGAACAGAAGGATCAACGTTCACGTGTATATACATCTGCAGTAGTGTCCAAAATAATTTAGAACAGGCCCTCTGGCCGGGGCCGTGCCGTCCCATCCGGCAGTTTTTGCACTGCCGATGCAACGGCACGTCCTGTAAAATTCATTGTATACACGGCCCGGGCTCACTGCTGTATACAACAATCGCGGGGGCGTGCCTGGCCCGTTTGAAATATTCCGGCACACGGGCCGAACATGAAATGAGGTCTTCTTTGCCGGATGGGACGGCACGGCCCCGGCCAGAGGGCCTTCAGCAGCGATCCAATAATTTATTTTGGACAAATCTGATACATCTGCACTCTACCATGAACGCACAATCCGCACGAACATCACCAGAGCAAGCACAGCGAACAGGGCACCGCTCAGGCGGTGCAGCACATTGATGGGCAGTCGTTTCAGCACAGATTTGCCCGCAACGACGCCCACAAGGCTTGTTGCTGTCAGCGCCAGTGTCGCGCCCAGCCAGACCCCGGCCGGCTGCAGTGTGCAGCCCAGGCCGGCAACCGCGATCTGGGTTTTATCGCCCAGCTCTGATACGACAGTCAGCATAAACGCAGCCGCGAACACGCCTCTGCGGCCGCGCGATTCGATGCGCTCCTGCATCTGCTCGGGATGAGAACGAAAGGCATGCCAGGCAAAAAAGGCAAACAGCAGAGCAACAACGCTCTGCAGCAGGAGCGGCGGCAGCACGGCATACAGTGCCGCCCCGGCCGTAACTGCAACAGCGTTCAGCAGCGCAAATGCTGCCACTGCACCGGCCAGAACCGCGCGGCCCGAACAGCGCGATGCCAGCGTCATGCACACCAGCTGGCTCTTGTCGCCCATCTCCGCCATGAAAATCAGGATAAATGTGCTGATAGAGGCGACGCTCCAGTGGCTGAGGCCTTCAACGATTCCAATACCCATACGGCTGCCATCCCCTGCTGAAAAGCGCTGCCGGTTTGTTATTGCTGTTGACCTGCCCGGCAGGTCTTTACTATACTATGAACCCGCAACCGGTCAAGCTGATATGCACATATCTTGAGAGAAAGCGGCATGCCCAGGGAGGTAACCCACCGGCTGATCGCCCGGCAGACAGCAGCCGCCCTGCGGGGCGCACTGCCTGGAGAGCCCCTTGAGGCCTTACCCAACTGCCTGCTGCCGGGCGCGGCACTGCACGGCAGAGGACACGACCTTCACCCGCAGGCTTCACCAACCTGCGCATCCGGTGCATGACCATGCCTTTTCAAATTTCCGATCCCATGCTCAGCCCGTATACCACGACCATAACGGATGAAGCCCGGCGCCGCGGCATTGAAGTCCGCGTCATCGACGCCTCAGTGCCTGTCTTCGAACTGTGCCACGGCCTTTGCTCGGTGCGCTGCTACCGTTCGCTGACCGACCGTGTCGGCGCGGTCACATTCCATGTGACGCAGAACAAATACCTTGCAGGGCGATTTCTGCGCGCGCGCGGATTTCCGGTTCCAGAGCAGGAGCTCTACACGGATTTCGCCCGCGCCCTGAGGTTTCTTGAACAGCACGCTTCGATTGTAGTCAAACCCTGTACGCAGTGGGGTGCGCGCGGTGTTTCAACAGCGATCTCAACACCCGCAGAACTCAAAGCCGCCCTGCGCCGGGCGCGCCGGTTTGAGCCGGATATTCTGCTCGAACGCATGGTCGCTGGCGAGGATTTCCGCCTGGTCTATATCGACTACCGTTTCGTATGCGCCCTGCAGCGCAGGCCTGCCTGCGTGACCGGCAACGGACGCGACACGGTGCGCGGCCTTATAGCCGCTCAAAACCGGCGCTGCGCCATGATCGACCGCGTGCACAGGATTCCGCTCGACCGCGAAACAGCCCGGTTCCTGGAAATGAGCGGCCTTGCATTTGACAGCGTGCCGGCACAAGGTTGCCGGGTTACAGTGCGCCGGACCGCAAACTACCATACCGGCGGCACCGTACATGATGTAACCGCACAGGTTGACCAGGATCTCATGGAACTGGGAAACCGCATTGTCAGGGCAGCGCAACTGCCGGTCGCGGGCGTTGACTGCATGCGCACGACTGACGGCCGCCACACCCATGTGATTGAGCTGGCACCTGACCTGGCCATTTCTCCGCGCGGCGGAGCGATTATCGCTGCACGGTTTATTGATTATCTTTTTCCGGAAACCGCGAACCGGTCACCCCATTCTGTTTAAAAGAACACTGAGACAGCCCCGGCGGCAGCAAGCAGCATGAACGATATTCCCACCAGAACACTTGCCGACATTGCGTCCGCCATGCGCAAACCGCTCAGCTTTGCCGCCAAAAATAATTTCGCCCATCTGTCAACGGTCAAAGGCCTTGACAGCCTGCTGCCAGCGCTAGCCGCGCAGGCTCTCGCTCTTTGCTGCCCGGAACATATCGCGCGTGCAATTGCTGAGGGTTTTCAGGACTTTCATAAACTAACAATAGAAAAACAGAAAGAATTGATTTTAAAATCACTTGAAATGATAAATAATATCAATACGTTAGAAAAAAAACCTCATACCAGACATGATATTTCCTGCAATGCTTCGTTCAGCCTACAGCAGCTCGGCCGCCCCGTTGCCGAACTGCCCGGCATCGGGCCTAAAACAGCTGCGCTGCTTGAGCGCCTCAATGTCCGGACATTCGAAGACCTGCTCTACCTTGTGCCACGCGCCTATATCGACCGGCGCACAGCACTGCCGATCGCCCGGCTTGAGCCCGGCAGCCATGCTGTCGTGATCGGCAGCGTACAGGGCACCCCTTTCATCAAATCAGCCGGCCGGATGCGCATGCTTGAAATGCATGTCAGCGACGGCAGCGCTGTCATGGCCGCCAGATGGTTCAGGCTTCCGCAACGGTATGCGGCCCTTCTCAAGAATAAATATGCCGACGGCGACAGGGTCATGATGAGCGGTCAGGTAAAAAGCTTCGGCTATCGCCTTGAAATGCACCATCCCGAGATAGAACTGCTGGAACCGGACGATGACCCGGGATCACTGCTGGCCATAACGCCCCTGTACCCGCTCACGGACGGGCTCGCTCAGAAAACCGTGCAGCGCATCATGCAGGCGCTCGTGAAGCGCATACCCGAGATCGTGCATGAGTATCTGCCCGCAGAGGTTCGCTCCCGGTTTAACCTCGCCGGACTGCAGGAGGCTTTCAGCCACCTGCACCAGCCCGCTGCAGCTGACAATCCCGGCGAGCTCAACGCCGCCACCTCACGCTATCACCACCGCATTGTTTTTGATGAATTTTTTATGCTGCAGCTTATGCTGGCGCTCAAAAAACAGGGGGCCGCCCTTGAGCAGGGGGTCCCGCTCCCAATTCCGGACAGCGACCTGAGAGCATGCATTGCGAAACTCCCCTTTCAGATGACCGAAGCGCAGATGCGCACCCTTGATGACATACGCCGCGATATGGCGGCTCCGGCCCCCATGCACCGGCTGCTGCAGGGCGATGTGGGCAGCGGGAAAACCGTGGTCAGCCTGCTGGCAGCCTGCATTGCAATTCATAACGGCTACCAGGCCGCTATCATGGCCCCCACGGAAATTCTGGCCGCGCAGCACTATGCAACCATCAGCAGACTGCCGTCCGGGCACGGCCTGCACATTGCCATGCTGACCGGCAATCAACCCCGCCCGGAACGCGCCCGACTGCTTGAGGATATCCGGTCCGGAAGCGCGCAGCTCATCATCGGCACGCATGCGCTCATACAGGAAGCAGTGAGCTTTCAGCGGCTTGGCCTGGTGATCATTGACGAGCAGCACAAGTTCGGGGTTTTGCAGCGCGCGGACTTCAAGAAAAAAGGGGCTCATCCCCATATTCTGGTCATGACCGCCACGCCGATTCCCCGAACGCTGGGCTTGACGGTCTATGGCGATCTGGACATATCGGTTATCGATCAACTGCCGCCCGGGCGCCGGCCGGTTACAACCAGGCTCTTCAGCGAATCGCGCCGCACGGACGTATACGAGCTTGTGCGCAGAGCTGTTGAGACCGGCAACCAGGCCTTTATTGTATATCCGCTGGTTGAAGCCTCTGAAAAGCTCGACCTGCTGGATGCAACCAGAATGGCGGCGCACCTGCAGCAGGATATTTTTCCTGAACTGCGGATCGCCCTGCTGCACGGCCGCATGAGCGCGGATGAAAAAGAAGCTGTTATGCGTGATTTCAGCGCCGGCCGCACGCATGTGCTGGTGGCGACTACTGTTATCGAAGTCGGCATCGACGTGCCCAATGCCGCGCTCATGATCATCGAACACGCCGAGCGCTTCGGACTGTCTCAGCTGCATCAGCTGCGCGGCCGCGTCGGCCGCGGCTCTGAAGAATCGCTGTGCGTACTGCTGGCGCAGTTTTCAGCCTCCGAAGATGCCCGCAGACGACTGACGGTCATGGAACAGAGCAATGACGGTTTCAGGATTGCCGAGGAGGATTTCAACATCCGGGGACCCGGTGACTTTCTCGGCACGCGCCAGTCCGGGCTGCCCGATTTCAGGGTTGCCCACATCGGACGCGATATCAGGGTTCTGCAGCAGGCCCGCAGTGCGGCGTTCGATCTGGTGAACGGCGACCCGCTGCTTGAGCGGCCCGAGCACCAGTCTCTGAAAAAAATCCTTTCGAGGCGCTGGAAGGGCCGGCTTGAGCTTGCCGGTATCGGATAAATCACAGGCAGACAGGCGGCGTGTGTTCTAACAGGTTGTTGAAAAAGTCCTTTTATACAGGCTGTTCAAAAATGGCCAGATGCAAGGCGTGCGAAATCATGAGGAATGAGGCGTACTTTACCGTACGCCGCAGTGACGAATGATGAGCACAACGCAGCAGATGGGCCCGTCCTCCGCAGTAGTCCTGCTACGGAGGGTGGACGTTTTTCAACAGCCTGCCAGGGCAGCAGCTGCCTGACTGCTGAAGGAATGTCTTCAACCTGGGAAGGGTTGTTGAGAACGCGCTGGGCGCCGAAGCATTCGGCCATGCGCAGGCAGGTGTTCACAGGCAGCGAGCCGCCCCCGGAAAGAGCGATAATCTTTACCGCGGGATTAAAGCGCCGCAGATCCCGTATGGTCTCCAGGCCCTCGCGTTCGGGCATGATCAGGTCCGCAATGACCAGATCATGCGGCTCAGCCGTGTATACAGCAAATCCGGCCCGGCCGTCAGGAGCTTCATCCACGCTGTAGCCGCCTGTTTCAAAAGTTCGCCTCAGCAACACGAGGATCTGCTGATCATCATCAATAATCAATATGCGAGTGGACATGCTGCGTCTCCTGCCTGAAACGAGCCCGTATTGAAACATCGGATAGTGCAAAACTTCAGCACTGGCAAGCATAAACACCCGGCCACCACTCCGCACGCTGCAGTGCATCCCACAAATCCACAAGTTTTTTTAACTAACGGGAATAAAATATACCAGTATGCGTCTAATATTACACGGCGAATTGCTGTACAAAAAAACGCCGGCGGGATTATTAAAAAAAAACAATACGTATACCGTCTGAGCATGATGCATACCCCTGAGCCGCCTTCAGACCATGCCGCCGGGCATCGCCGGCGCATCAAGCAGAAATTTAAACAGCACGGACTTGCTGCGTTCCACGATTATGAAGTTCTGGAGCTGCTGCTGACATGGTGCATCGCGCGCAAGGATGTAAAACCGGCTGCGAAAAACCTGATCGAGCGTTTCAAAACATTTCAGGCCGTGGTTGACGCGCCCCTTGACCAGCTCCTCACCGTCAGCGGTATCGGCGAGCACAGCGCCCTGCTCATTAAGCTGATCCGGTCATGCTGCGATTACTACCTCGCAGCCGCAGCTGAAAAACGGGACATCATCTCGAGCCCGCAGGCCCTGATCAGCTACCTGCGCTCAAGCATGGCGCCCCTGCACGATGAACAGTTCCGGGTAATATACCTGAATGCAAAAAATGAAATGATGCGCGATGAAGTCATTCAGGAAGGCACGGTTGACCAGACCGCCGTGTACCCCCGCAAAATTGTGGAGCGCGCTCTTGCGGCCGGGGCCGTGTCAATCATTCTCGTCCACAACCACCCCAGCGGCGACCCGGCCCCGTCAGTCCACGATACCCGGCTTACCGAAGCCCTGGTTGGGGCGACAAAACTCTTGAGTATTCGTGTGCATGATCATATTATTGTCGGCAGGTACGGCTACTACAGCTTTGCCGAAAACGGCGGGCTGTAGTGGCTTCTCATATACCTGCCATAATCACTACACGAACACATGCGCATCCCCGCAGGGCGAATGCCGGAACCCTCGTGACAGCACAGTCGCTGAAACAACCATGCAACGCATCGCCTCGATTGATATCGGCTCGCAAACCATCCGGCTACTGATCGCAGACTGCGACGCTGAAACGCTCTACCCGCTGGAACGCGACCGTGAAATCGTGCGGCTGGGAGCAGGGATGCAGGCCGCCAGTCTTCTGCAGCCCGACAGAATCGAGCATGCGGCCGCTTGCATACACCGGTTTTGCGGCCGGGCACGCACTCAGGGTGCCGGCATCATCCTGGCGGTGGCAACCGCCTGTGTGCGACAGGCCCGCAACCGGCAGGCTTTTCTCGACAGCGTTCAGCAGATATGCGGCCTTGTTCCGGAAGTAATCGATGGCCGCCGCGAGGCCCTGCTTGCGAGCGCAGGCGTGCAGGCCGCCATAGCATGTACTTCTGAGGCTTCAGTCATCATTGATATCGGCGGGGGCAGCACCGAGATCAGCTTTATGGCTTCCGGCTCATTTCAAAACAGCCTCAGTCTTCCGCTCGGGGTGATTGCGCCAACCGAGATTTTCCTGCGCGCAGATCCCCCATCACCAACCGATAGTGCGGCAATGCGCTCCTGGATTCAAAAACAACTGGCATGCCTGCCTGCGGATACCGGACAGCCGTCATGCCGCCCTGCGACCGTACTGATTGCCACCGCAGGCACGGCAACAACCCTGGCCGCCATGGACCTCGGTCTGGACATCTACCTGCCCGCACGCATCAACGGCCACATTCTCACGCAAACGTCAATCAGCCGGCTGTTTGACGACATGATTGCAAAGCCGCTGCATCTTCGCTGCCAACTACCCGGACTTGAGCCCGGGCGCGCCGCGGTGATTATTCCCGGCTGCCTGATCCTGCAGCATCTTATGCAGTATTTCGGCACTGATACCTGCACGGTCAGTGATGCCGGGCTGCTCGAAGGCAGTATCATCGAACATGCTGCGCTCAAGAAAATCATTGAAAAAACTTGACAATACTGTCAAATTATGGTCTTTTTACTTATTAAACTCATAGCCCATGCTGTGGCAAATATACAGCTATGCTCGAATAAATAACACATTACACACACCGACCGAAACTTAAGCGTCATATGACAGGGAGAACACCTTGAAGAGAACATTCCAGCCAGGCAATCTTAAACGCAAACGAACACATGGATTTTTAGAGCGCATGAGCACCAAAGCCGGTCAGGATGTGATTAAACGGCGCCGCAAAAAAGGCCGCAAAGTGCTGAGCGCCTGATTGCCGGCCGCACACTGCCTGTTTGCGTACATACAATGCGAACGCATACACTGAGACCACGTGAACGCATACGGCAGCGGCAACAGTTTCTGAATGTCTTTAAGACAGGAATTCGAAAGGAATCGCGTCACTTTAAATGCATCCTGCATGAAAACGGCCTGCCGCTGCGCCGGCTTGGCCTCACCGTCGGCAAAAGGACGGGCAACGCAGTCATGCGCAACCGGATCAAAAGGCTGCTCAGGGAGTTTTTCAGACGCAACAAGGCGCTGCTGCCGGATTCGACCGACATCGTGATTTGCGCCAAAAACGGTTCGGCCCGTCTTGATTACGCGGCCCTCTGCAGGGAGCTCGGCTCTTTATTGCAAAGCGGCTCATGCAGCGGTTCCACCCCCTGTGATGCACACGAAACGGCATCGCAGCATTCTCAGGCAGTACGGAAATGATCAGGACCGTGATCGTCGCCTTTGTACGGGGCTATCAGATATGCATATCGCCATTTCTCGGACCGCGGTGCCGCTTTACACCGACATGCTCCAGCTATGCCATTGATGCATTGAAAAAATACAGCCTCCTGAAAGCCCTGTATTTGACTGCCAGACGACTGCTCAAGTGCCACCCGTTTCATCCAGGCGGATTTGATCCTGCGTAAGACTGAAAAGCCCGGAGCCTTCATATACTGTAAATCCCAGGCGGCGAGTGCCGCCCGAGGCAACCTGCGCCGGGCGGCGCGCATGATGCGCCCACAGAACCCGGACGTGAAACCGGACTCCGATCACTCGGACGGAAACGAAAGATCACACCATGAACACCGATAAACGTGTTTTAGTGGCAATCCTGCTGTCAATCGCAGTCTGGCTTCTCTATGAATCGTTTCTGGCACCGCCCCGGCAGGTTGCACCGCCGCCTGCGCAGGTTCAGCCACAGCAAAGCGCAGCACAAGAAGCACCCTCCCTGCCCCGCCATGTGCCGGATGCCGCCCCGGCGATCGAAACCCCGGCCCTGCCGGCCGAAAACGAACAGGCACCTCACGGACAGACTATAACCGTCCACAACAGCCTGTACCGCATGGTCCTTTCAGACTGCCAGGCTGCTATCACCAGCGTCAGACTTTTCGACTACAAGGAGTCACTGCCGCCGCCTGCCGTCATCACATGGTTTCGTAAAACATTCAAACTGCAAGGCGACACGGATACCCACAGCGCACGCGCAGATAATTTCAAGGAAATGGTCGCGCTGATGCCGCCCGACCCCCTGCCGATCAAAACAGCCTTTGTCTACCCCAACGGCACGCTTGCCGCTGTTCCCGAATGGCGCGCTGATACGGATTCCAGTGATATCGACGTGCAGGGCCGGCCCGCGAGCCTTGTGTTCAACGGTTTTGATCAGAACCTGCTGCAGTTCAGCAGGCGCTTTGAATTCAATCCTGATGACTATAAAATCACGTTCGACATGGTCATCACCAATACATCATCGACACGCATTGAAGGCAACCCGTTTCTTGAATGGACCGAGCTGCGGCCTCCAAAACCATCCGGCGGTTTTTTCAGCAGTAGCGGCCTGAGCGGACCGCGCTTTACGTATCTGATTAAGGACAGCACCGAAAGAAAAGACCTCCATGATATCAGGGAAGAAATTATAATTCAGGGCGATGAGGTTTCCTGGACAGCCATCGAAGAAAAATTCTTTATCTCTGCGGTTATACCCGAGAATCAACGTCCGGCGCAGGTCAGGCTTTCATCCGGAGACCGGATTGTCTCCTACAAACTGATCTATCCCTATGTGCAGCTGGAGCCGGGACAATCGCAGATGTACCGCTTTGCGCTCTACATCGGCCCGCGCGATATCAACATACTGCTGCAGCAAAACGCCCGGCTCGAGCGCGCGGTTGACTTCGGCTGGTTTGATATCATTTCAAAACCGCTGCTGCTGAGCCTGAAATTTTTCAACGGTTTTCTGCACAACTACGGCCTGTCAATCATTCTGTTGACCATCATCATAAAAATACTGTTTTGGCCCCTGACCAACAAAAGCTTCAAATCAATGAAGGGCATGCAAAAGCTGCAGCCCGAAATCGCGGCCCTGAAGGAAAAGCACAAGGACAACCGCGAAGAATTCGCCCGCCAGCAAATGGAGCTTTTCAAGCGCTACAAAGTCAATCCCCTGGGCGGCTGTCTGCCGATGCTGCTGCAGATTCCGGTGTTCATTGCGCTCTACCGCGCACTGATGGATTCAATCGAACTGCGGCACGCGAACTTCATATCGTTCTGGATCAACGACCTTTCGGCCAAGGATCCGACCTATATCGCTCCGCTGCTCATGGGCGCATCGATGTTTTTGCAGCAGAAAATGACCCCGACAACGCTTGACCCGGCCCAGGCCCGCATCATGATGTTCATGCCGGTTATTTTTACCTTCATGTTCCTGAATTTTCCTGCAGGACTGGTCATTTACTGGCTGGTCAACAATCTTATATCCATTGCGCAGCAGGTGTACATCAACAAACAACATACCGATGCTGGAGGAATACAATGCAGTCCGTCGACATTGAAGCCAAAACAACCCAGGAAGCGATAGCACTCGCCTGCCGGCAGCTTGACGCCACGCCGGAGCAGCTGGACATAGAAATCATCGAGCAGGGTCCCGGCATGCTCATGTCGCTTTTTTCGGGCAAAAAGGCCCGTATCCGTGCCACCCGTATCCAGCCGCCGCTGAATGCTGCCGCTGCCGGTGCTGCTGAGCAACTGCAGCACATTCTTGAAGCCATCGCTGGCCGTATTGAACCCGGCGCAACGGTGAACCTGGAGAGCCGCGACGGTGAACTTGTCTATACCATCAGCAGTAACGGCAGCGGCATTTTCATCGGCAAGCATGGTCAAACGCTTGAAGCGCTCCAGTATCTGCTGAACAAAATCCGCCTGAGCAGATTCCGCGATCTGCCGCACATTCAGGTCGACTGCGAATCCTATCGCGCGCGTCATTTTGAAACCATGGTCGAACTTGCCAACCGCATGAGTGAAAAAGCGAAAAAAAGGGGCGCACCGGTTACCACCAACCCGCTCAGCCCGGGCGACCGGCGCATCATACACATGACGCTTAAAAAAGATGCGGACCTGACCACCTGGAGCAAAGGTTCAGGTGCATTAAAGAAAGTGATCATCGCTCCGCGCCAGTCAACGCAGGCCTGAGACAGACTGCTATGAGCCAACGGCGTATCATGCATATCCGGACGTGTATTCCCGCCCCGAACAGCAGCGGCCGGGCAGTTTGAACCATCAGTGCAGGCTTCCGGCATGAACATTCCGGACAACCAAGACACCATCGCCGCAGTGGCAACACCGGCCGGCACTGCCGGCATCGGCATTATTCGGATCAGCGGCCCCCGTGCCTTTGCGATCGCGAAGCGCATATTCCAAGGGGACGCGTTTGCGGCCGTGCCCCTTATTCCCCGCCATCTCTACTACGGTCGCATCATCGATCCGCTCGACAATGCACTGCTCGATGACGTTCTGCTCGCCTGCATGCCCGGTCCGCGCTCATACACCGGCGAAGATGTCGTTGAAATCAACTGCCACGGCGGCTTGACCTGCGTGGGGGCCGTGATTAAACTCGTTCTATCCAGCGGCGCCCGCACTGCAACTCCGGGCGAATTTACCCGCCGGGCTTTCATCAACGGCCGCCTTGACCTTGCGCAGGCCGAAGCCGTCATTGACCTGATTGAAAGCCGGACCGAGGCCGGGCTTAAAATAGCCGCGCGTCAAATGAACGGAATGCTCTCTGGCCATGTACGCAAAGTTCGAACAGCACTGGTTGAGTTGTGCGCCCATCTGGAGGCCTGTATTGATTTCCCGGAAGACGATATCAACCTATTGACCCGGGAAAGCGCCGAACGCGACCTCACGCGGCAATGCGACTGTATCAGCGAGATGATTGAAAACGCCCGGCGATCCTGCTGCTATAGCAGCGGCCTTGACGCGGTTATTGCCGGCAAACCCAATGTCGGCAAATCAAGTATTATGAATGTTCTGCTCGGGGATGAGCGCTCGATCGTTACTGCGCTGCCCGGCACGACCCGCGATGTCATCCGCGAAACAATCACTATTGCCGGGGTTCCGGTCAGACTGCATGATACCGCCGGCATTCACAGCAGCAACGATGCTGTCGAGACAATCGGTATGGATCGCGCGCTGAGCCACCTTGCAAGTGCCGACATAACGCTGCTTGTTTTCGACGGATCGCGTCCGCTCGACGTGCATGACATGATGCTGCTTGAAAAAAAACAGCCCGGCAACTGTGTTGCAATCGTCAACAAGTCTGATCTTGAGCAGCGCATTGACGGTGACCGGCTTGCGGGATGTTTCCCTCCGGACATGATTGTGACGGTTTCCGCTGCCGACCATAGCGGATTTGACGTGCTGCGCGCGCGTCTTGCCCGGCTTGTGACAAGCGACAGCACGCCCGCTGTCGGCGATGTTATCATCACCAGCCTTCGGCACACGCAGGCCCTGACCTGTACGCTCAGCGCGCTGGGGCGGGCACGTGAAGCCGTTCAGTCCTCGCGGCCCTTCGAGCTTGTCAGCGCGGACGTACAGGATGCCCTGCACTGCCTCGGCGACATAACCGGAGAGACGACCTCAGCCGATATTCTTGACGCTATCTTTTCACGATTTTGCATCGGCAAATAAATTGGCTGCAGACCTTGACTTGCAAAACCGATTTCGACTATGATTGCCAAACGCCAGCACGCATACCTAAGGCGCGAGGATGAGACATGAACATTTCTGTCGTTATACCCGTACACAATGAAGAGCAGGCACTCCCGGCGCTGATCATGGGCCTCAGGCAGCATGTCCCCGATGCCGAAATCATCGTGGTTGACGACGGCTCAACGGATACATCAGCTGCAACAGCGCGCAGGCTCGGCGCACGCGTCATCAACCACCCCTATAAAATCGGCAACGGCGCCGCAGTCAAAACCGGGATGCGCCACGCCTCAGGCGATACAATCGTGCTGATGGACGGCGACGGACAGCATGACCCGGCCGACATTCCGCGCATGCTCACGCTGGCGGGCGACTATGACATGGTCGTCGGGGCGCGCTCACGCGGATCGCACGCCAACCTGTTCCGTCTTTTTGCCAACAGCATATATAATTTTCTGGCCAGCTATGTTACCAAGTTTGCAATCAGGGATCTCACATCCGGTTTCCGCGTCCTCAGGAAAGAAACCGCTCTGCGCTACCTGTGCCTGCTGCCCAACACCTTTTCCTATCCCACCACCATAACGCTCGCATTTCTGAGAAGCGGCCGCTCGATTTTTTATGTACCTATAACAGCGCACCCGCGCATCGGCACCAGTAAAATCAGGATTCTGCACGACGGCTTTGTCTTTCTTCTGATTATCATAAAAATAACAACACTGTATTCACCTCTGCATATTTTTCTGCCCGTGAGCGCACTGCTTTTTATTATGGGCCTTGTCAATTATATCTACTGGTTTATTACCGAAACCCGTTTTACAAACATGTCGGCGATGTGCATCCTTTCATCCCTGATGATATTCATGATGGGACTGATCAGCGAACAGATTACCCAGATGCGCTACGATCGCATCGAAAACGGGGGCTGAGGAACAAATACACATGGGGGGTTCCAAAAGAAAACGCTCGCCGAACAAACGGCAGCAGACAGCCGTTCCGGCACCGCCGGCCATGGACGCCCGTGGGCCCGGCTTTTTCATGCGCATTCAGTCGTCATACGACGGCCTTGCCCGACGCGCAGCGCCATGGCGGACGCTGCTGGAAATCCTTGCAGTAGTGTGCATCTTCGCGCTCGGCGTTTTCTGCCGGCTGGAAGACCTCTCGCAATGGAAAGAAAAAGAGTCGCTCGCGTTCTACGACGGCAAACCGATCCATACCACATTTGACGCCTGGTTCTATCTCAGCCTTGCTCAGAATCTGATCGACGGCACCTACACACAACCCGACGAAAAACGCGGTGTGCCGCACAGCCCGCTGAGGCCCGAGCCACCGCCCCTGATTTCTGTTCTGGCTGCTGCAACGGCCAAGGCCACGAATGTCAGTCTGTGCTGGGTGGGTGCGCTTCTTCCGGCTGTGCTCGGCCCGCTTCTGGTGGTACCACTGTATCTGACAGGACGCTTCTACGGCGGAGTTGCATGCGGTCTGCTGGCGGCCCTCATGAGCGTGCTCTACCCCTTTTACATCGTGCGCAGCAATGTCGGCCGGTTTGACACCGACTGCCTGATCCTTGCCTTTTCGCTCGGGGCCGCGTACCTGTTTATGCGGTTCGGCCTTGCCAGGGCGCCGGTACGCTATGTGTATGTATGCGCGGGCGCGGCTGTGTCGGCCCTGTTTTTATGGTGGTGGGACCAGACCCCGGCGGCCGTAGCAGCGCTGACCGGACTTCCCCTGCTGGTGGCCCTTGTATTCTACTACCGTCCGTCCCGGAGGGAAGGGCTCGCTTTTTACGGTATTCTCGCCTGCTGCGCTGCAGCCGTGCTGTGGTATGTCGACCCTGCGCTTCCGCTCAAAATTATTCGGCGCCTCTGGCTTGAACTCCTCTATATCACCAAAGAGCAGTCCGGCGATTTTCCCAATGTCGGTAAAACCATCAGCGAGCAGTTCGTGCCCGAACTCGATAGCATCATTCGTTCCACAACAGCCAATGTTCTATCGTTCCTTTTGGCCGCAGCCGGATTTATTCTCCTGGTCTGGCGCAGACGTGCGCAGGTTTTGTTCCTGCTGCCGTTTATCATCATGTCCTATCTGGCCTTCACGACCGCCAATCGCTTTATTTTGTTCATGATCCCGCTGGTAGCGCTCGGAACCGGCTACGCCGGCACCTGCATATGGCGGTTTCTCCACCGTGTCCGCCCCCTGAATGCATGTATCTGCACGGGGATCGCCCTGCTGCTGGCTGTTCCGCTCTATACGAAAAATACAGAAACCACGCGCATGCCCAAGGAACCCGGCTTCATGGTGCAGGCAATGTACCGCATCCGCGAGGTGACACCGCAGGACGCGGTTATCTGGGCCTGGTGGGACCACGGCTATGCCCTGACCTATTACGCCCGCCGCGCGACCATTAACGACGGCTCAATTCACGGCGGCGAGCTGACCGTATTCAACGCCATCCCGTATGCCGCCGGCAGCTTTCGCCTGGCAGCCAATTTTATGCAATTCTACGTCAGCCGCGGCATTCCGGGCATGCGGAAGGTCTACAAACAGTTTGACGACCGCCATGTCTGCGGGCTTCAATTCATACAAGATGTTCTGCGGGCAGGTCCTGAAGCGGCCCGCAGTATAATCGAACAGGCGGCACTCACCCCGGATAACGATTGCAAATCAACTGAGGACTGGCTGCGCTTTTTTTTCCCTGGACAAAAACGGCCGCTCTATCTTGTCTGTGATCACCTGCTCAACCGCACCGCCTACTGGTGGTACTGGTTCGGAACCTGGGATACCGTCGCCCGCACCGGCACCCATCCCCGATTCAGAGCGCATGACCAGATACACTTCGACCGCGAGACCGTCAAGGGTGCTGGCGGCCTTGTTATCGACCGTGCAACAGGAACATATCTGCAAAACGAACAACGGGTCCCGCTTGGCCGCATTGATCTGCACGCGCGCGGGCGCACCCGGACACTCAACGACTACAGCCGCAGCGGCCTGCACTTTGAATTTAACCGCGACCACCGCCACGGCGCGATCATGGACGCGGGCATTGCCGACTCGGTTTTCAGCCGCCTTTTTATCCGGACGCAGCCCGACACGCGCTATTTCAAGCCCGTGATCAATTCTCCGCCCTATTTTCAGCTCTGGAAAGTCTCAGGCGACCGTGTTGAAAAGTAACACTGCCCGGTTTGCAAGGGTGTTTTGTGCACACGCTCGGAATGCCCGGGGACTGTTAACCGGCACGGACAGGCATGGCGCGCGCGTCAGCGGTGGATGGGAATGTGCATGCCAGGGGCAATACGCATGCAACAACGATATGATACAAATATAATCTTCAGCTGCCGTTCACAATCAGCCGTGACGTATCATAGCCCTGCTCTCTGAGCCGTTCCAGAACGCGCGCGTAGAGCGCAGGCTCCATCTGCGGGGTGCGGCTTAAAATCCACAGGTAGGTCCTGTCCGGGTGCCCGACAACAGCATACTCATACTGTTCGCCAAGCTGGATAATCCAGTAATCGCCGGAAAACGGCCAGAAAAACTGAACTTTGATGCGGGCGTTGGTTTCAGGATCAACGACCCACGCTCTTCCACGCGCAACCTTTTCGGCGCCGTCCGGCGAACCCTTGCGGCAGCGGTTTATCACACTGATTTTGCCGTCATCACGCAGATCATATGTTGCTGTTGTCGCAAAACAGTCCTTCTGAAACCTGTTGGGGTAGCGGGCGATTTCATACCAGGTGCCGATATAGCGGTCAAGTTCAACACGAGGCACAACTTCAAGCGTACTTACCTTCGCAGTGCTGCGGCAGGCGCACAGCAGCGCTGTTGCGCACCCAAGGCATATCACGATAACAAGATAGCGCATATATCCTCCCATGCTGTTGAATAAGCTGCCGTAACACCGGGCACAGTAACGAAAATAATTCAAAAAGTAAAGTATTTGTTTCGGGTTGCCATGCCCATGGCCCTGCACATGCCTGGGCCGGTATCAGGCAATAGCACGGCTGGGATGTATGCCTGCAAGTCTATAGGCACGGAAGGCATGCACAAAGTTCAAAAATAATCTGGGGGGATTACATCCTTATAAAGCGTGCCGGCAGACGTGTAAGAAAACGGAATGCGGAAACAACAGATGCGCGCACCTGCGGCGCTGCAACGCAGCCCAGCCTGCGCCCGCAGGCACTCATGGCACGCATGAGCGCAAAAAGGGCGCACCAGTACTGTCCGGCCAGGCGTCCGGCGATGCGCTGTCGCCAAAGCGTCAAATCAAGAATATGCCCAGTGTGTTCAATGTGTATAACCCGGCCGATCAAAGAGGATGCCGGAAACGTTCCCGGACAAAACATATTATCGCCTTTTTCACAAAACCACAGGCAGCCGTCCTGATAGAATTTGCCGACAATACGGTGGGCAACAAGTATGCCGGACCTTTCGAACAAAGCAATATCACCGACTGTTATGGAACGATCAACGGTTGCCGGCATGAAGGTCAGCGTACTGCCATCCGGTATCAAGGGGTACATGCTCAGCCCGGACGTTGCAAGTGTGCGCGGCCGACTGCCCGAGCGCCACAGCTGAATGCATTGCTGTCTCAGCAGATCACGATTCATATACTCTGTATCCGGGATGCACTCAAACCTGAGCCTTCGTGTCTACACATAGCATGCGTGCAACAGCCAACGCTTTGTAATCTGCACGGGGCATACCGGCATGACCGAACCCAAAAGGCCAAAACCCTGTATTCCGGACAGGCATGCTCAGCTGAAGTTAGTGGATCACAAGAAACCATCAACCAGCATACAATACCACGTCCTTAAAAAAACTATTAGAGCATGTTACATTCATGAATGCCCACAATTTTGCAGGTATCCATAACGATTAAGCTACTGAACCTGAATCTCCCCCGGGCAGTCGCCAACGCTGATCTGGTACGTGCCGGAGGCTGTTCCAGCAGGCACAAGCAACCGGACCCGTACAAAACCTTTCTTTATGTTAACTTTGGGCGCTTTCACCTGCACAAACGGACCTGTGTTAATAATTCCCGAAGGATCAAAACCCTCTCCGCCGGAAATACGAAGGTTGAGCTTCTTGTCCCTTTTTAAGCTTAGCGGAGACCGGGGATTTGTATTTGATAAACAGAGTACATTGTGCGGTACAGATATTATTGTCACATGTGTATGCATACCCGCAATCTGTGTCATTCATACATTCGACGCAGCGGTCGAGTGCTTCATCGCACACCGGTGCATCACCGCTGCAGGGGTTTCCGGTCTGTCCGCACACGCCGTTCATGCACTGAGGATCACCCGTGCAGAACAGATCGTCATCGGCACACTCATTGTCTGTCTCGCATTCAGGCTCCGGACTCGAAACGTTCAACTCAAGCGCCGGATCGCCAAAAAATATAAACGTTTCGAGCAAATCACGTGAATTCGTCTGCTGATAGGCTGCAATTTTAGCAGCAGTCAACAGCGCACCGGCAGCCGTAATATTTCTATTGAACAGGCCTTCATACATCTGCGTGCCCAGCGCCTTGTGATGTGAGGGCAGGCCGGTCGCGCTCGGAGCCGCACAGGCAATTGCGCCCCTATCCGGCTGACGCAAAAATTCCTCGGCCGTCGAGTAATTATCAACAAGCTCAGAAAAAGCACCACTCAAACAGTTAAGCCAACGACTGCCAGAGGACAAAACACCATACATCACAAAGAATCTACTTGAATTTAATACTACAGATGAGTATAATTTCAAATTTTAGTGACGGCGGTGTAGCTCAGGTGGTTAGAGCATGCGGCTCATATCCGCAGTGTCCGGGGTTCAAGTCCCTGCACCGCCACTTTTAATCCCCCCTGGATCACATCCCCCTCGGCAACCCGGCATCAATCCTGTCTGACGGGTTTAACTTTGCGCGAAAAATATCCCGTCATACTGTATTTAATCACGTCCCATCCAGCGCTCAGGATGTTAAACATGATGCCGGGTCTGCGGATCACCTTCAGGACATAGCGTAATATCACTGCAGGCCGCAGATAGAATTTTCTGAACATGCGCCGGTGGCCGGCGATAAGCTCTTCACGGGTCATCCCGTCGGGGATAAAAACAGGGTCCCAGAAACCGAGCTTACGCCAGTCGCAGTCGAACTGCCCCCATTTCTGCCAGGTATCAAAAAGCTCCGCGCCGGGCATGGGCGTGCAAAACGTCACATGGAATTCCTTCAGTTTGCTGTCGCGCATGAAATCAATCGTTTTTTCGATAGTGGCAGGAGTCTCACCGGGGCATCCAATCATGAAATAGCCGCGCGTAGTAATGCCGGCATTGTTGGCCTGCTGTATCATTTGAACTACGCGCTCTATTTTAACGTGTTTTTTCATGTTGTTCAAAATATCCTGATCGCCGCTCTCGATACCATACGCTATCTCCCAGCAGCCTGCCCGGTGAATGGTCTCGTAAAAATCCTTCGGGGTCAGGTCGGTCCGTGCAAGGCATGACCAGGATATGCGGTAATCGCGGCTGAGCAGCTCATCGCAGATTTGCAGCACACGCCCCCGGTCCAGCAGGAAATTATCATCATAAAACATGATATCCCGAATGCCGTAATCGCGCACAAGGTGGTCGACCATGGCAAGCGTGTATTCAGGACTGTTGCTGCGGTAGCGCTCACCCATAAAGGGCCGCGCGCAGAAGGTGCAGGTGCCGTTGCAGCCGCGCGATGTCATCAGTGATGAGGACGGCAGCTGATAATAGCTATGCGGTGCTGGTTTATAATATTTCGCAAGATCCGGTATCAGATCCCAGGCCGGAAACGGGAGCTCATCAAGATTCTCGATTAAGGGCCGCGCAGGAGTCAGGATTATGTCATCCCGTTCGCGAAACACTATCCCTCGGATAGCGTTAAACGGACTGCCGCTTTTATAGGCCTCAGTCAATTCAACAAGCGTGAATTCACCTTCATTGATAACACCAATGTCAAATTCAGGAAACTCCCGCAGGGTCTGCTCAGGCAGTGCGGAAACATGGGCCCCTCCTATCAGTATAGGCGAGCGCAGACCGCTTGCGCGCAGGCCGCGGGCAAGCTCGGAGGCCCGGATGATAGAGGCTGTCGTAGCGGTAATACCGACCAGAGCGGCCTTTGCATTGCCGACCGCGCGCACAGTTTGGCCCAAATCCATGTTAAGCGCAGGCGCATCAAGAATTTGAACTCGATGGCCTGCCTTCCTGGCCATGGCGGCCAGATAGCACAAACCCAGCGGCGGGGCCTGGCTGCCAACAGAAGCAAACGCACCGTAGCGCTCGGCAAGTGTCAGGGGGGGGCTAACCAGAAGGATATCAAGGCTCATACAGTAGAGCGCCATACAGAGGATGCCGGGCAGAGTCGCTCCTGCTAAGACACGGAATGCGCCTTCAGCACAAACACATACCCGAACACGTTAAACTACCCATGTCTGAAAACAGTGTCAGTATAGTTTCGACACAGGTGAAATGCAAATACTTTATAAAAAGAACAGGGGCCGCATACCATGCAGCCCCTGCCCTGTGCAGTATTTTTCAAAAAGCAGCTCAGCTGATTGACGCAGCCACGATCTCGGCAATATCCTTAACCTTGACACGATCAGATGCCTTTTCATCCTTGACACCGTCTTCGTACATGGTCAGGCAGTAGGGGCAGGCAACCGCAATCGTATCAGGGGCAGCCCGGAGAGCTTCCTGCGTGCGCTCAAGGTAAATGCGCTTGCCGTCAAGCTCCTCCATCCACATGCGCCCGCCGCCGGCACCGCAGCAGAAACTCTTCTCACGGCAGCGTTCCATCTCAGCCGGAGCGCGGCCGCCACTGCAGGCCTTGATAACCGCCCGTGGCTGCTCATAGATATTATTATAGCGCCCCAGGTAGCATGAGTCATGAATAACGACCCGGCCTGCGCTGTCGGTTGCCGGACTGATTTTGCCGGCAGCAATCAGGCTGCTGATAAGTTCGCTGTGATGCATAACCTCGAAATCAGCGCCGAACTGCCTGTAATCATTCTTCAGGGTTGTGTAGCAGTGCGGACAATAGGTGATAATTTTCTTAATGCCGTATTTTTTGAGCTGCTCGATATTGGCCTGCGCCATTTTATCAAACACGTATTCATTACCCAGGCGCCGCACTGAATCACCGCAGCATTTTTCCTCATTGCCCAGAATGCCCCAGGAGACACCGGCAGCATTGAGAATTTTGGTCAGGGCGGTTGTAACCTGGCGGGCCCGGGAGTCAAACGCACCGGCGCAGCCGACATAGAACAGATATTCCGCCTGCACGCCTTCGGTAATCATCGGCACGTTCAGCTCAGCTGCCCACTTGGCACGATCAGACGGCGCAATACCCCACGGGTTGGAGCGCTGCTCGGAATTCTCAAAAAGCGCGATCAATTCCTCCGGAAATTCGGCCTTTTCCATGACAAGATGCTGGCGCATCTGCACGATTTTTGGCGCATGCTCGATAAAAACAGGGCAGACCTGCATGCAGGCGCCGCAGGTCGTGCAGTCCCAGATGGCCTTCCTTGAAACGCTCTTATCGCTGCCGTTAATCAGCGGTACGCTCATGCGCGCATCTTTGGGTGCGGGTGCCAGCATGTCGGCCGGACGCGTTGCAAACACAGCCTTGCTGTTGGTAAACAGATTTACCTTGCCCTGATGCACCATCTCCTTCGGGTTCAGAGTTTTCTGCGTATTGCTGGCAGGGCATACCTCCTGACAGCGCCCGCACTCCGTACAGGACATGAAGTCCAGCAGGTCTTTCCACCGAAACTGGATAACTTTGGAAATACCGAATTCCTCACCCTTTTTAAACTGCAGCCGCGGAACAGTAGCAACCATATCCTTGCTGCGGAAAAAACAATTGGGAATCGCGGTCAGCACGTGCAGATGCTTGCTGTAGGGCAGATAATTCATGAAGAAAAGAAGTACGAGCGCGTGAATCCACCAGAACACCCGTGCGAGGGAGCCGGCACTCTCGGCGCTGAAAAAATTCGACAGCGCCCATGCAATCGGCATTTTCATGCCGCCCTCGAGATGACCGAGTTTGATTTCGCAGGCATGCTGCCCGAAATAGGCGATCATCAGGGCGCCGACCATGCACAGGATAAAAAAGGCGTCCGCAGTCTGATCGATGAAGTAGGGGCGGAAAAACAGACGGCGGGCAATGGCAAGCACGACGCAGCCAAGCACCACCAGCGACATGATGTCTGCCGCAAACTTGAGCAGCACATACAGAACGCCCATGAAATCGAGGCTGAATTCCGGAAATATGCCGTTCAGCAGGAACTCGAAGTTCACCAGCACCAGGGTCATAAAACCCCAGAAAAGGAAATAGTGGTTATAGCCGAACTTCTTCTGGATGACACGCAGCTGGCCGAATCCATAGGCGAACATGCTGCCGCAGCGCGACCACAGGTTATCGAAGCGGTTCTCGGCGCGTCCCAGGCAGATCGTTGCCACGAGCCTGAAAATATTTTTGAAAAAGAAGGCGAATGCGCCCAGACAAACAATAAGGAATATTAAACGTTCCAAGGCAAAACTCCTTTCATGACTGAGTTTATCTCATGTTATGCAACTATTTTCGCGCCGGACTGTTTAATTTTCTCGATCAGATCGGGAATAATTTCAAACACATCGCCGACGATACCCAGGTGGGCAACCTCGAAAATCGGAGCGCTTTTGTCCTTGTTTATCGCAATGATATATTCGGAATCCTGCATGCCGACCAGATGCTGGATGGCGCCTGAAATCGCGCAGGCAATATAGAGTTTCGGATGCACGGTTTTACCGGTCTGCCCGACCTGACGAGCGTGCTCGATCCAGCCTTCATCAAAAGCACAGCGCGATCCTGAGACAACGCCGCCGATCAGATCAGCCAGTTCCTGGAGCCTGGCGAAGTTTTCTTTGCTGAGCATACCGCGGCCGCCGGAAACAAGTATCTTGGCGGCATTGATATTGACCGCATTTTCCTTGGAAGCCTTGATAATCTCAACCACTTTTGCGGCGATGTCATCTTCCTGCATCGTAAAAGGTTCTTCGATCAGCACACCGCTGCGGCCCTGCTGGAACTCAGGTTTGGGCATCACATGCGGCCGCACCGAGGCCATCTGGGGGCGCCGCGTTTCAGTCAGAATGGTTGCCATGATATTGCCGCCGAATGCGGGGCGGGTCTGTTCCAGAATACGCATCTTTTTGTCGATATCGAGCTGTGTGCAGTCAGCGGTCAGGCCGGTTTTCAGGTCGGTTGCCACAGCTCCTGCCAGGTCGCGTCCCAGGCCGGTCGCGCCCATCAGCAGTATTTCAGGCTTGAATTTATTGACAAGATCGACCGTGCCGCGCAGATAACTCTCCGTGCGGTAATGCTTGAGAACCGGGCTTTCCATGCAATAGGCCTTGTCAGCACCGTAGCCGAAGGACTCCTGCGCAAGATTTTTGACATTCTCACCCAGCACAAAAGCGGCAAGCTCAACGCCAAGATCATCGGCCAGTATACGTCCCTTGCCGAGCAGCTCCCAGGACACATCGTGGGCGTGCCCCTCAAACTGCTCGATAAACACCCAGACACCCTTCCACAGGGAAATATTGGACTCAGCACCGCCTGCAGCTGCAGCCGGCTTGCTTTCAGCTTCAGGCTCATCAGCCTCAGCAGCAGCGCCCTGCGCTTCAAGTTCCTTCAAAAGTGCCTGCTCCTCAGGAGTAAAGAACATCTCAAGCGCGTCAGCCGGGCAGGCCTTCACGCATTTGGTGCAGCCGATGCACTTGCCGGCGTCAATAACCGGCTCTTCCTTATCATTCATCTCGATCGCATCCACGGGGCATGACATCTGGCAGCGCGCCCCGCAGGCAATGCATTTGCCCTCAAGGAGTCGGGCTTTACCACGCGGCTTCTTTATCTTTTTCGGTTTTTGCTCCATGTATCCTCCAGCCGTTTCAGGTTTATCAAAAATATATTTGCATGACCGGTCGAGAACTAAACGTGCACAATGTCACGGTCAAGCAGTTTCTCAAAAAAGGCCTCAACCGCTTTGCTGCAATCCGGTCCCTCGCCCATCATGATTTCGCCCTGCTCGCGCTCGGGCGCAAAAATGCGGCGCACCTGCGTGGGAGAGCCGGGCAGGCCGATCGTGGCCGTGTCAAGCTTGAGCTGGGCATTAGACCAGACTTCCACCCTGACCTCATCGGAGTGCAGGCGCCCGGGAACCGTGGGATAGCGCGGGGTGTTGATTTCGCGCTCAACCGTCATCATCACCGGCAGTTTTGTCTCAATGATTTCATGATAATTTTCAAGTTTGCGCCGGACCCTGATGGTCTTCTTCTCGGTATTGACCGAGATAACCTCGTCAACGAGTGTGAGCTGAGTAATGTTCATGCGGCGCGCTATGCCCGGCCCCACCTGCGCGGTATCACCGTCAATGGTCTGCTTGCCGCACAGCACGATGTCAACCGGCTGCTCTTCGTTGAGCTTCTTGATGGCTAGGCCCAGCACGGTGCTGGTGGCCAGCGTGTCAGCTCCGCCGAACGCCCGGTCACTGAGCAGTATCGCACGGTCAGTGCCGATCGAAACGGCTTTGCGCAGCACGCTCTCGGCATTGGGCGGGCCCATTGAAACAGCCGTCACAAAGGCGCCATACTTGTCCTTGAAACGGATCGCTTCTTCCACGGCGTTGGTGTCATACGGATTGGTGATGAACGGGACACCATCGCGGATCAGCGTATTGGTGACCGGATCAATGCTCACCTGGGTTGTATCAGGCACCATTTTTACGCACACGACAATATGCATAGAACGCTCCTTTAAAATTATTTCAGTTTATTAAATAGTATCTCTTCTGCATCCTGCATTAAAAATTTGTATAAATATCATATATCGCGTGAGCGCGCAAGCGGAATCGAATGCAGCGCAGTCGAATACAGGACATGTCTCTTCATGAAAGAAAGATGATCGAGGGAAGGATATTCCTATAGTATCTGAATCGCTATCGGGATCCGTATCGCAATCGATAGTTTATAGAAAAGCCGATCCCGATAACAATGACAAGGAACAACAGAGGATTTGCAGCGGCAAAAAGGTCAAGGCAAGGATAGTATTATTTGAACGCAGCGGCGATGTTCTCTGTATACGGCGCCCTGATCACGCCTTTTTCAGTGATCAGGCCGTTAATCAGCCCTGCCGGTACAACGTCAAATGCCGGATTCCACACGCCGGTTCCCTCAGGAGCGATACGCCGTCCGGCAATCGTGGTAATCTCTTCAGGTGCGCGCTCCTCAATCGGGATATCTTTTCCGGATGCTGTTGTCATGTCAATGGTTGACAGGGGCGCAGCAATATAAAACGGAATGCTGTGGGCACGCGCAAGCACAGCCAGCGAATAGGTACCGATTTTGTTAGCCGCATCCCCGTTAGCCGCCACCCGGTCGGCACCGGCAATCACTGCATCAACGCGTCTATTTTTCATGTAAACAGCAGCCATGCTGTCGGTAATAAGCTCAAACGGGATACCATCATGCAACAACTCCCACGCGGTAAGGCGCGCACCCTGCAGCAGCGGACGGGTCTCGCAGGCTGCAACAAAAACCTGCTTGCAGTTCTCCACAGCGCTGCGCACGACCCCCAGCGCAGTGCCATGCCCGCCGGTTGCAAGCGAGCCGGTATTGCACACCGTCATCACCACCGCGTCATCGGGCAGCAGCGCCTGACCATGACGGCCCATTGTGCGGTTGATTTCGATATCCTCGGCATGAATACGCTGGGCCTCCTGCTTCAAAAGCTCCTGCAGTTCCGGGACCGTTATGCTGTCAGCCTGACCTGCAATGCGGCTCATACGGTCAAGCGCCCAGCGCAAATTGACCGCGGTCGGCCGGGTCGCAAGCAGGTGCGAGCTGATTGATGCGGCCTGGGCGGCAAATTCCTCATGGTTCGCAGTGCTGATTCGTCCGGCCAGAAATGCAAAACCCATTGCAGCGGCAATACCGATGGCGGGCGCTCCCCGGACTGAAAGGCGCTTAATCGCCCCGGCTATATCCTCAAGCGTGCGGCATTCAAGATAGACTTCCTCTGCAGGCAGCCGGGTCTGATCAAGGATCCGCACATACTCATCGTTCCAGGCAATTGCTTCAATCGGCGCACGCATGCATCATCCTCTCCCAAAATTATTTCCGGTCTATGTACTCGACCTGCTCACTGATACTGAGTATGAACGCATACAAAAAAATGCAGGCCAACAACACAATTATTATTTAAAAAATAAAGTTAAAATAAATATTTATATATAATAAACTATAATTCAATTTATAAAAATTCTACCCATCTGCCCAATCCTATTCAGCATATCACAGCTGATGCTGAATTACATCCGCAAAAAATACAGCACGCCATTGTATAGTAAATCTCAATAGCTTCAATAAACAGTATCTGTTTTTTCTATTTGACCGTTGCATGCTTTACAGGTAATTTTTCCCGCTATCCTCTGCCCCTGTGCATGGGAATACAAAAAAAGTGCCGCAGGCGGGACAGCAGAAGAGTGATTTGTACGGGACCCAGTGGGCTTCTGAAATATATTTAATAGTTACTATCGCAAACACTTTCATAACACTGCAGCCGGAGTATACGCATGAGCACGCAAGCACAAACGACGCCCCGACGAACACCATTTTGTTTTTTCGCTACCCGAACCGGAATCATCTTCGCCGGTGCGCTGATAGGCCTGATCGCATGCCTGCTTGCGCTGTCAGGCAATCCGGTCAACATGGGCATCTGCGTTGCCTGTTTTATACGCGATATCGCCGGAGCGCTCGGCCTGCACCGCGCCGGTGTCGTTCAATACCTGCGGCCTGAAATCCCGGCCTTTGTGCTGGGGTCATTTCTGGCGGCGCTGACGTTCAAAGAATTCAAGTCCCGCGGCGGCTCATCTCCTGTTATCCGCTTTGTGCTGGGCGCATTTGCCATGATCGGCGCCCTGGTGTTCCTCGGCTGTCCGTGGCGAGCGATCCTGCGTCTTGCCGGCGGCGATCTCAATGCCATTTCCGGCCTAGCGGGCCTGGCTGCCGGTATCGGCATCGGCGTCCTGTTCCTTAAAAACGGCTACAGCCTCGGGCGTTCGCACGCATTCAAAAAGCCGGCCGGGCTTGCAGCCCCGGTTATCATGGCCGGCCTGCTCGCAGCAGCCATTGCCAAGCCAGCATTTCTTTTTGCAAGCACACAGGGCCCCGGCAGCATGCGCGCATCCCTTCTGATATCCATCTGCGCCGGCCTGGTGATCGGCTGGGTTGCCCAGCGCAGCCGCTTTTGTACCATGGGAGCCTTCCGCGACCTGTTCCTGATGCGCGACTGGCACCTCATGAGCGGGGTTGCTGCATTTTTTGCAGTCGTCCTTGTGTTCAATATCGCCAGGGGCGCCTTCACAGGTGCCTTTGCAGCTCAAAGCATAGCCCACAGCCAGCACCTTTGGAACGTGCTCGGCATGGTACTGGCGGGCCTTGCCTTTGCCCTTGGCGGCGGATGCCCCGGTCGCCAGGTATTCCTGAGCGGTGAAGGCGACAGCGATGCGTTCATCTTTTTCGCCGGCATGCTGACCGGAGCTGCGCTTGCGCATAATTTTCTGCTGGCATCGGCCCCGGACACCCTGAAGGACGGCGCATTGATCGTCGGAGGCCCGGGTACAAACGGCATGATTGCGGTCGGCGTCGGGCTGATTGTGTGCCTTATCATCGGATTCAGCATGCGCAAGCGCTGGAAATAATACTTTCAAAAAAACGAGGTACCTGTTATGAAACACATTGACGCACGGGGGCTGTCCTGCCCCGAACCCGTGATCCAGGCCCGCCGCGCTGCAAGCGACTTGAGTGCCGGCGATCAGTTAGAAATTCTCGTGGATGCCGGGGCTGCACGCGACAACGTTCTCAGGACTGTCAGCAGTCTCGGCTGCGCGGCCGAAGCCGCCGAATATGAAGGCGGGTTCCGGATAGTGGTTACAAAAAAACAACGCTGATGATCTATCTTGACAATGCCGCCACATCCTGGCCCAAAGCCCCGGGTGTTGCAGAAGCTATAACCCGTTTTCTGACTGACGTGGGGGCCAACCCGGGGAGATCCGGCCACCGCCTCTCGATCGAGGCCGCACGCATGGTGTCAACCGTGCGTGAACTGACGGCCGGACTATTCGGCTCACCCGACCCTCTGCGGGTCGTTTTTACACTCAATGTCACGCACGCGATCAATGTCGCCCTGCAGGGTGTGCTGCGCCCCGGCGATCATGTAGTCACATCATCGGTTGAACACAACTCCATGATCCGGCCACTGAACGCACTGCGCGAGGCCGGAATTTCATTTACAGCCGTTGCCTGTGCTTCGGACGGCAGCCTTGATCCGGCCGATATCGAGGCGTCAATCACACCCGCCACGGCCATGATCGCGCTGACGCATGCCTCCAATGTGCTGGGAACCCTGCTGCCCGCTGAGCGCATCGGAGCGCTCGCCCGCGAACGCGGCCTGCTGTTTCTGCTGGATGCGGCATCGACTGCCGGCTGCGTACCGATTGACATAGTAGCCGACAATATCGATCTGCTGGCATTTACCGGACACAAAGCCCTGCTGGGGCCGACCGGCACCGGCGGACTCGTCATCGGTGAGCGAGTTAATCCTGCCCGCATCAGACCGGTGTTTCAGGGCGGCACGGGCAGCCGCTCAGCTACGGAATCGCAGCCGCCTTTTTTACCCGACCTGCTCGAATGCGGTACACTCAACACGACCGGCCTTGCAGGGCTCGGTGCTGCATTTGCATGGATCAACGCAACGGGTATCCATCATATTCAAAATACCTGCCGCACGCATACACGCCTGCTGCTTGAGAGGCTTCAGGCTATTCCCGGAGTTTCCGTGTACGGGCCCCGCGACGCGAGCCTGCAAACCGCTACGGTGTCATTCAACATCCAGGGCATGAGCCCCTCGCGTGCAGGCCAGCTGCTTGATGAACGCTTCGGTATTCTGTGCCGCGTCGGCCTGCACTGCGCTCCGCGTGCGCACACGACCATCGGCACTTTTCCGCATGGCACCATCCGGTTCTCCCCCGGTGTTTTCTCCGCACAGGATGAAATTGCCATTGCCGCAGATGCGGTCGAATGCCTGAACCGGGAGGCCCGCTGTGAGTGAGCAGTCCGTGATCCTGTTCCCGACAAGCGCACATGTCATGCGCGCTGAAAAACTGCTCAAAGAGGCGGGACTTTCCAGCAGGCTCATACCGGTTCCGCGCCATCTGAGCTCCGATTGCGGAATCTGCCTTGTTGTGCCCACCTGCGAATCCGCCGGTGCCTGCGCCCTTCTTGAAGAAAAGCGGGTAGACTATGATACGGTAGCAGAAATTCCAGCGCAGTAACTCTGGCTGAAAATGGCTTCCGCACCCCCTTGGAACCCCCTTCCTGTCGTATCCCCTGAAAAAAAAGATTGACATTTTATATTACATATGTCATATATACAGAAACACTATATTCTTCCGACGGGAGGCTGTTATGGAATCCAAACTTACGCCGAAGCAGCAGCGGGTATTAACATTCTTGCAGAGCTATATTCATGAGAACGGATTCCCCCCCACCATGCGGGAAATCGCCGCGCAGCTTGATCTTGCCGGTCCTGACAGCGCAAAAAAATATCTCGACATACTTGAGCGTAAAGGCTGTATTCGCAAAGCCGCCCGTTCATCGCGCGCTATTGAGCTGATCGGACGCGCAAGCGAACCGGCTTCATCCGGTCGTGCAGTTCCGCTTATCGGCCGCATCGCAGCAGGCCAGCCACTGCTTGCTGTTGAAAATATTGACCGCCATATCAACATCGACCCGTCGATTGCCCGCACGGACGGCATGTTTTTTCTGCGGGTGCAGGGTGACAGCATGATTGACGCCCATATCAAGCCCGGAGATCTCGCGCTCATACGCCCGCAGAATCAAGTCGAGCAGGGTGATGTTGCCGTGGTCCGCGTCGGAGAGGAAGCAACGCTCAAGTACTTCTTCAAAGAAAAAAACCGCATACGCCTCCAACCGGCCAACCGCTCCTATGACCCGATCTATCTCTATGACGGCGACGATATGGAAGTGATCGGCAAGGTCGCGGGAATTCTGCGGGAATATCACTGAGCATGGCACGGGTTCCCATCGCTTTCACGATGCGCACAAAAACAACCGGCAAAAAGTCCTTGCAAAAAAATAAATTCCATTTATAATTGCCGACTTACCTGATTACGTCCCCATCGTCTAGTCAGGTCTAGGACACCGGCCTTTCACGCCGGCAACAGGGGTTCGAATCCCCTTGGGGACGCCACACATGCAGCAACAAAAAAACACCCGGCCCGATACCGGGTGTTTTTTTGTTGCTGGTCAGATTTGTCCAAAATAAATTATTCAACCGCTGCTGAAGGCCCTCTGGCCGGGGCCTGTTCTAAATTATTTTGGACACTACTGGTTGCTGGTTCAACCCAGGTCCCGCGCCCGGGTGCTGTCGGCAAACAATGATGCAACTTCAAAAACCGCAAATCCTGTGGTAGGATGGCACAAATTTATGAACCCGGAAGGCCTTATGGTAAAAATCCTGCTGATGCTTGCGCATCCGCGTTTTGAAAAATCACGGGCCAACAAGGCATTGATTGCTACTGTACAGGACCTCTCCTTTGTTACGGTACATGATCTCTATGAGCTGTATCCTGATTTCAATATCGACATAGCCCGTGAGCATGATCTGCTTGTGCAGCATCAGATCATTATCTGGCAATACCCGCTCTACATGTACAGCCCGCCCGCGATCCTCAAGCAATGGATGGATCTGGTTCTTGAACACGGCTGGGCGCATGGCCCTGACGGCAACAACCTCCAGAACAAGCTGATTTTTAATACAGTAACAACAGGTGGAAGCAGTGCCTCCTATAGACCACAGGGATTCAACAACTACAGCCTTCAGGAATTTTTGAGGCCCCTTGAACAAACAGCCCACCTGTGCAAAATGATATGGCTCCCTGTCTTCAGCATACAGGGTACATACCGTCACGCCCAGGAACATTTTTCCCATTACGGCAATCAATACCGTCTGGCTCTCCAACGACTGGCACAGGGAGCTATTGACATAGCGCAGATCCAAAAACACAGATCCCTTAATGAATGGATAGCGATCACTGAAGGGCAGGCAGCGCCATGATAGACGGGTTTCTTTATCAGGCCCTTGTGTATATCTCCGCAGCGGTCATATGCGTGCCGGTGGCAAAGCGACTCGGCATGGGCTCGGTGCTGGGCTATCTTGCGGCAGGTATCGTGATCGGCCCGTCGGGCCTCGGCTTTATCGGGCAGGAGGGCCGCGACATCATGCACTTTGCCGAATTCGGCGTGGTGATGATGCTATTTCTCGTCGGCCTGGAACTCGAACCGGCACATTTCTGGAAAATGCGGCGACACATCATTGGACTTGGCAGCGTGCAGCTCCTGGCGACCGCCCTGGTGCTGAGCGCCGGGCTTTTCAGTATCGGGTTTACCTGGCAAGCCGCCATTGCTGCAGGCCTTGCCCTTTCGATGTCATCAACTGCAATAGTCCTTCAAACCCTCAAAGAAAAAGGGCTCAGTTCAACAGAGGCCGGCAGAAGCTCTTTTGCGGTGCTGCTTTTTCAGGACATTGCCGTTGTACCGATACTGGCCCTGTTGCCGTTTTTAGCCCTGCAACCCGGCCTTGCAAACCAGGAGGATCATTCCATAACCATCCTTGCAAACCTGCCCGTCTGGCTTCAGGCAGGCTCCGTTCTAGGCTCTATTCTGGCAGTTGTTCTTATCGGCAGATATGTCATTGTCCCCTTTATGCGCGTTGTTACAGGAGCCGGACTGCGCGAGCTGTGCGTTGCCGGCTCGCTGCTTATTGTTATCGCAACGGCCTTTCTTATGAAGCTTGTCGGCCTTTCGCCTGCTCTCGGAGCGTTCCTTGCCGGCGTCGTACTCGCGAACTCGGAGTTCCGTCATGAACTTGAAAGCGATATAGAGCCTTTCAAGGGACTGCTGCTCGGCCTGTTTTTTATCGCCGTCGGCGCTTCGATCAACTTCGCCCTTATCGCCGAGCGCCCCCTGCTTGAGTTCGGCTTGGTTGCTGCAATCATTGCCGCTAAGGCCTCTGTGCTGGCTGTGGCCGGCCGCCTGTTCAAGCTGTCGTTTGATCAAAACAGCATTTTTGCCGTCTCCCTTTCGCAGGTCGGCGAATTTGCCTTTGTCCTGTTTGCCTTCATGGGAACCCTGGGGATACTGTCAGGAGAGTGGCTGGATATACTGATGGCGGCTACGGCTCTGAGCATGGCCGTAACACCGGTTCTGATGCTTCTCAATGAACGACTTGTTCTGCCGCGCTTCGGCACCCGGCAGACAGATGAGCGGCCCGGAGACCATGTAGACGTCAGCAATCCGGTAATCATTGCCGGCTTCAGCACGTTTGGCAGCACCGTCGGCA